>JAHFUI010000105.1:4993-15769 GCA_023265175.1 Acidobacteriota bacterium | reverse complement strand
AGCATCTGGTTATCTGGTCATCTGGTTATCTGGTCATTGGACGTTCAATGATCAAATCAATAACCAGACAACCAGATGACAAGATAACCAGATGAAGCTGCAACAGCTGAGCGTCAGCCTGTTCGGCGCGGTGGCCGTCATCAGCGCCGTTCTCGCGATCGCCATCATCTGGCTGCTGCTGACGAACCCCGTGACCGTGGCTCACGCGGTCAACGACGGGGAAATCACGCCGCTGGTGCGGAGTCTCGCCCAAGTCCTGTTCGACGCACTCCGCGGGCTTCTGAAGTACTTGTAGCGTCCGCCTTGAGGCGGGCCGCGCCTCCTCGGGCTACCGCGTCTTTCACTTCGTTGCAGCAGCTTGCCTCAGGCCTGCTCCCACGCATGGAACAGAGGTTTCAACATCGACGACAAACAATGCTCAAACAATGCTATAGTCGCCGGTCGATGTTGTTCATCTCCGACACGCGGAAGTCCGACACGCGAAAGCGGGATATGAACCTCCCGGACCGACGTGGGGGCTCAGCCAGCCACAGTACAAACGCATGATCAGCCAGCCGCGAAGGCACAGAGGGGGGCGTATCGAGCCGCAAGCGGTGCCCGGGCGCGCCGGGCGATCGGCACGTCGATGCCGGGATGCCGTCGTTACCGACGATTTCTGGCATTTTCCGGCATCTCATCTGGTCGCTTTCCCACGGCGCTTCCTCAAAGCGACAATCAGCAGCGAACGGGTCGGTGGCACACGTGTTGCCTCGTCGTCGCCTCGTCGTCGCGCACGTTCGTTCCACGACACCGACAAGGACGGAGAACATGTGGCAATTCCTGGAGTCGATTGAAAACAGCGGCTTTTCGACGTTCGTGCGGGAGACGCCATCAGTGCTGGCCTATCCCACGGTCCTCGCCCTCCACACATTCGGCATGGCGTTCCTGGTGGGCCTCAGCGGAGTGATTGCCGTGCGCGTTCTGGGTGTGGCGCCCGCGCTGCCATTGCCGCCGCTCGCGAGGTTCTTTCCGCTGATAATGGCCGGCTTCTGGGTCAATGCGGCGACGGGTGTGATCCTTACTGCGCTCGCTGCGCAAAGCATGCTTTCAAACCCCGACTTCTACATCAAGCTGGGCGCGATCGGGGCGGCCCTCGTCTGCTTGGGCCAGTTGCGGCACCACGCCTTCGGGAAGGCGGGGAATGGCGCCACAGGGGCCGTCCCGTCGAAAGGCAGGGTCTGGGCGGGCGCGATGCTCACCTTCTGGGGTATTGCCGTTCTGGCGGGTCGCCTCACGGCATATGAAAGCGACGTCCGGCGACAGGCCGCCGTAGCCGTCGTCATCGCGGTTCTAGTCCTGCTTGCCGTCCGCATGCTCGCGCTGCGCGTCGGCGGCGCCTTCAACAATCGGGCGACGTTTTCCGCGAGAACGGCTTCGGGCCCGGGGATCCCAACCGCCAACCACTGACATAAGGAGCCCGCGATGGAATCGTTCCTTCGATATTGGCTTGTATGGCCCGCGGTCGAACACTTCAATGCCTCCCATTCGTGGGCGTGGGCGTTCGCAGAGACTTTTCATTTTTTCGGCATCATCCTCCTGATTGGCGGCGTGGGGGCATTCGACCTCCGCATTCTGGGGGTGGCGAAGGGCCTTCCCGTGGCCGCCGTGCGACGGCTCCTCCCGTGGGGCGTTTTCGGATTCTCGCTCTGTGTGGCCACCGGCCTCCAGTTCGTGACAGGCTTTCGCGCGAACCTGCCGATGCATCCATATGTCGTGATCACGACCGACATCTGGCTTCAGTGGAAGCTCCTGTTCATATTGCTGGCCGGTCTCAATCTGGCGGCCTTCTACGCCACAGGGATGTCCCGAGCCGTCGAGAACCTGCCGGCCGGGACCGACGCTCCAGCGCTCGCCAAGGTCATCGCGGGCGCATCGTTGTTCCTGTGGCTGGGCGTCATCTATTTTGGCCGCCTGATACCCGAGGGGCTTTGAGCCCGAGAGCCTTATGCTAACCGCGAGATGGCTCTAGTGCTGGCTATTGTCACGCGAAACGTCGTTATGATCAGGCCCTTGATTTGAGCCCGGGCGTGCGGCACGCGGCGACGCTCTGGCGAACGGTTGTCCGGCTTCTTTTCGGTGGCTATGTGAGGGCACCTGGTGCCGATCACAACTTGAGGAGGCACAAATGATTGGACGAGCTTTGGGATGTGTCGTCGTGTGCGGGTGTCTGATGGCCGGTGCCTCGCTCCAGGCGCATCATTCCCTCGCCGGCGTCTACGACATGAAGGCGGAGAAGGAAATCGCGGGCACGCTGACCAAGATCCAGTTCGTGAATCCGCACGGATCGATGACGATCACGGTGAAGAACCCCGACGGCACGACGACCGACTGGACGTTCACGACCGGCTCGGCCACGACGCTCGCCGATCGCGGGATCAGCAAAGTCGGCCCGAATGCGCTCAAGGTTGGCGAACCGTTGACCGCGAAGTTCATCCCGGCACGGAACGGGAATCCATTGGGATTTCTCATGTCGATTACGCGGGCGAACGGCACCGTCCTGAAAATCTCCGCCGGCAACCCGACCGACTAAGCGGTAACGGGAGATCACAATGGCTTCTCAAAAAAGAATCATGGGGACGAGTGTCGCCATCGTGGCAACTCTCATGATCAGCGTGCCGTCTCTCTCTCGCGCTCAAGCTCGAGGCGCAGCGCCGACAACAGGTGACCAGGCAGCCGCACAAGGTCGTGGTGGTCGCGGCCGCGGCGCGCCGCCGTACACCCCTGCAGCCGGCGCAAAAGACCTGAAGGGCGTCCTGTTCAACTGGGCCTGGTACATGGGCATGCTGAGGAGCAGTGAGGAATACGACGTCCTCATGACGCTCGAATACCAGGGCAAGGGCACCATGCAGGTGAACGGACAGCCTTGCAATCTGACGAAGTACCGGACCAGCATCACCTACCAGAACTCCGGTGAGCGGATCCAGATGGTCGGCACCCGGCCCAATGGCCAGAGCTGCAACACGATCGAAGCCCTCAGCGGCGCGTATGCCTGGAACGAAGACATTCCCGGCGCCGAGCTCGTCGCGGGCCAGGGCAAAGCCACGCCGATGCCCGCGACCGTCGAGGAGCGGATGATTCGCCTGTGGGCCAGCCCGCAGGGTGCGTTCAAGGCCGCATTCGCCGGGACCTCCGATCCGCCGTCAATGACGCCCCGGCCGCAAAAGCTGGCGGCCGACGTGTCGACGATCGGGAAGACGTCTGTCGCATGGGTCGGCAACAAGCCGGTGCTGACGTTCCCGATTCCGGGCGTCCCCACGGCCGCGGCGACCGCCACGCTCAACGACAAATTCATGGCCGAGAGCGTCGTCGTGAAACACGGCGCGAACACGTACGAGTTCACGTACAGCGACTACAAAGACTGGAACAATCCGCTCAATCCGGCCGAAGCGCTGTACGCCGGCAGGATGATCGAAAAGAAAAACGGCGTCGTCGGCCGCGACATCACGACGGCGGTGACGGAGACGGCGCAGATGTATGTCGTGGTGCCGGTGCCGGCAAGCGTCAAGGCGGCGATCAGGCCGACGCTTCAGCCGCCCAACTGGACGATCACGCCCAACAACCCGCCGCCGGCGGCTGCGGCTGCCGTCGAGACGCCGCGGGCAGCCAATGGGAAGCCGGACCTGACAGGAGTCTGGGGCGGCGGCTATAACCCAATCAGCGGTGGCGGAACTCGCCGGTGTGGTCCAACGCAGACGAAGGTCAACTGCAACATCCCGATGGACAACTTCTGGGTGGACTACGAGTGGCTCTCGCCCTGGCGGTTTGGCGTCATGGGTCATCCCACGTACAAACCCGAGTACTGGGACAAGATCCAGGAACTCGACCAGTGGACGAACAAGTACGATCCGGTCATGACGTGCCAGCCGCTGGGGCTCCCCCGGCACGGCACGCCGCGGCGGATCATCCAGCAGGCGAACGACGTCATCTTCTTCTACGGCTCGAACGCCGATTACGGCGGCGGCGCCGCTGAATTCCGCGACATCCCGACGGACGGCCGCCAGCGGGACGCGCGGACGCAAAGCCTGGCGACGTACTACGGCAACAGCATCGGCACCTGGCAAGGGGATACGCTCGTCATCGACTCGATCAATTTCGTCGATACGACCTGGCTGGGACGAGGCGGCCTCATGCACTCCAGCAGCATGCACATCATCGAGAAGCTCACGCGTGTTGGAAACGAAATCAAGTACGAGATGACCATCGAAGATCCGGAGATGTTCGTCGAGCCCTTCGTGATGCCGACCCGCATGCTGCGCACCGGGCAGGGCGGCGGATTTGGCGGCGGCGACGGCATCCAGGCAGAGCGCTCGTTCTGCGAGGTGTACGAAGACGGCAACGTCACCAATCAGCTTCGACACTAAGAGCTGACCAGGAGTAGTCGTCAAGGGACAGAGAGCAACGCCTCTCTGTCCCTTCGCTTTTTTGTAGCGGCAGACGAGCCATCGCCGGCCGTTGAAATCCTGCGAACTCCAAGACGATAGGAACGATAAAGGCCCTGTCGCGGGGCGACCCGTTGACGGAATCCACGTTATCAACCTCCCGGACCGACGTGGGGGCTCAGCCAGCCACAGTACAAACGCATGATCAGCCAGCCGCGAAGGCACAGCTCGCCTCCGACAGCATCGACGGCGTGACGGCGAACGCCGCCCAACTGACGGCCGCGGGCGACCTGGCCGATGCTCGCGAGAAATTCGGCGTGCTCAGCGAGGCGATCGACGCCTACATGACCAACCTGCACTTGACCCCGCCCGAGGGCGTGCGCGTGGCCTTCTGCCCGATGGTGATGAAACCGTGGATGCAGCATGACGGCACGCTGCGAAATCCGTACTACGGCAGGTACCACTGGACGACAATCGTGGGCAAGGAAGGCCTCGCGGCGCTGACCGCCGACATGCTGGACGAAGGCAGCGGCGGCCGCTCGGCGATCGAGATGCACGAGGCGATCGCCAGGATTGGCGCGCAATTCGACACCGATATCGGCGCCGATGCGGCGCTCGCCACGATGACGACGCTCGCACGGTTCGCGGATCGCGGCCTGGCGCTCCTGGCCGACATGATCGCGCGGCCCGATCTCACCGAGTCGGATTTCGAGCGGGTCCGTCAGCTGCGTCTGCATCGACTCACGCAGCTGCGCGACGTGCCGAGCGCGGTCGCGGATCGGACCTTCGTCCAGCTTCTCTACGGTCCGCATCCGTACGGCCACGCGCCGATGGGCACCGAGGCCGCGCTGGCGTCGCTCAGGGTGGACGATGTGCGCAGTTTTCACGCGCAGGCGATCCGGCCCGACCAGGCGACGCTGGTCGCCGCCGGCGACTGCGATCACGCGCACATCGAACGGATCGCCGCCGACGCGTTTGCCGGCTGGGAGCGCGCCGGGAGCGCGGCGGCGGACGAGTACGGGGAGCCCGGCTTGAACCGGACCAAGCCGACACAGCCCGCGCGCCTCTATGTCGTCCCGCGCGCCGGCGCGCCACAATCCGAGCTGCGCATCGGCCATGTGGCGGTCGCGCGCAGCACGTCCGATTACCACGCGCTCGTCGCCGCGAACATGGTCTTCGTGCAATTTGTCCCGAACGTGGAACGGGTCACGACCTCCGAGGTGACGCGCGTCGCCGCCACCCATCTCGATCCATCGCGGCTGACGACGCTCGTGGTCGGCGACCTCGACGCGATCGCCGGCGACCTCCCACGCCTTGGGCTCGGCGAGCCGATCATCCTGTCCGCCGAGACCTTCTGATAGCATCTGGTCATTTGGCCATCTGGTCATCTGGTCATTGGACGTTTGCACCAAATGACCAGACAACCAGATGACCAGATGACCAAATGAAGTGGCAAGGTCTGGGCGTCAGCCTGTTCGGCGCGGTTGCCGTCGTCAGCGCCGTGCTCGCAATCGCCATCATCTGGTTGCTGCTGACGAACCCGGCGACCGTCGCTCACGCGGTCAGCGACGGGGAAATCACGCCGCTGGTGCGGGGTCTCGCCCAAGTCCTGTTCGACGCACTCCGGGGACTTCTGAAGTACTTGTAGCGTCCGCGTTGAGGCGGGGCCGCGCCTCGTCGGGCTACCGCGTCTTTCACTTCGTTGCAGCAGCTTGCCTTCAGGCCTGTACATCACGAAGACGCGAAGGACACGAAGCATACAACGTCTCTTGATCCAAGACCTTCGTACCCTCCGTGGGTCTTCGTGTCTTCGTGTCTTCGTGATACACGGTCGTGAAAGACGGCGGTGGCGCTGGACAACTACGCACCCGGCGCGAGAAGCGCTTTCCGGAGAAACCGCGTGAGCACCCACGCGTCGAGGAACTTGAATGGCGCCTTGCCGCTGCTGTAATGACCGCAAGGCAGGACCGCGACCTCGTGCGGGACGCTCAGCTCGCGAAACTCGCGCACCAGGTCCTCCGACAGGTCGACTGGAAACGTCAGGTCGTACCGCGCGTACACGAGCAGCGTCTGGCGATCCCGGAGGCGCCCGAGATACCAGCGCGGACTGATCGGCTTCCACAGCGTGCGGAGCAGATCGAGCTCGATGCGGCCGTCGAAGCCCTCGCGCACGTGGCGCGTCGAGAGGCCGCGCCACACGACGTCGGCAAAGTAGGGCGAGATGTGATTCAGCGCCTCGGCCCGAATGAGCGGCTCGTGCGCCGTCGTCAACAACGCGAGACAGGAGCCGAGACTGGTTCCCAGGATCCCGATCCGCTCGTACCCCTGACCCGCCAGCCACTGAATCGCGCGCCGGGCGTCGAGCACGGCCTGACGACACACCTGCACCGTTCGCGCGACGTTGGAGCTGACGATGTAGTCGGCGCGTTGCAGCTCGGGCGGCATGCGCTGATCGTGATACGGCAGCGCGAGGCGCAAGGCGCTCAAGCCGGCCCACGCCAGGATTTGGCACAGACCAACGTGGCCCTCGGGATCCGAGTTCCACTGCGGTAAGACCAACACCGCTGCCCGCGGCTTGTCGGAACCGGCTGCTGCACCGCTCGACGCCGGAAAGTACCGGCAGTACACCATGTTGTTCTCGGGATGCGGCGTCGCGAATGCGCTCGGGAACGTCAGCAGCCGGCCGTCGCCGGCTCGTTCGGCCAGGTGATAGTCCTCCGTCGGCGGCGGCGTGAAGAACCCATCGGTATCGTCCATCACCTCCGCGACCCATTGCCCGAGGATCTCCGGCTCGCTGCCGGCGGGCGGATGACCATTCGATTCAAGCCAGTCGAGCCCCCATTCGAACGGACGCACGACGCGATCGGTGGACACCGACGCCAGGCGCCGCTCCCACGCATGGAACAGGGGTTTCAACATCGGCGAAAAACAATGCTATACTCACCGGTCGATGTTGTTCATCTCGGACACGCGGAAATCCGACGCAAAGAAATGCGACGAGCGAAAAAAGCGGGTCCACCGTGTTGGAGGAGTTGTGCTCGAACGCTAGTCGCCGCAAGCCCATCGAGCCAGAACGTCCGCCGACACGGTTTTCCGCGTCGGCTTTTTTTTTGGATCAACGCCAATGCCTGCGATTCCAGTCGGTATTCTCGGCGCGACCGGCATGGTCGGCCAGCAGTTCATCGCCTTGCTCGCCCATCACCCCTGGTTTCAGGTCGAGTGGCTGGGGGCGAGTCAGCGTTCCGAGGGCAAGGCGTTTCGTGACGCGGCGGCGTGGCGTCTTTCGAGCGCCCTTCCCGATCACGTCGCGAATCGCACGGTGGAGGCGGCGACGCCAGGCCGAGCTCCCAAGCTGGTATTCTCGGGCCTCGATTCCTCCGTCGCCGGAGAGATCGAGACGGCGTTCGCTCAAGCGGGCCACATCATCGTCAGCAATTCCCGCAATCATCGGATGGAACCGACCGTTCCGCTCCTGATTCCCGAAGTCAACGCCGACCATCTCGTGCTCCTCGACATCCAGGGCACCGCCTGCGGCTGGAAAGGGCGCATCGTGACGAATCCCAACTGCGCTGTCGTGGTTCTGGCGATGGCGCTCGCCCCGCTTCGCCAGTTCGGCCTGAAGACGACGATGGTCACGACACTGCAGGCGATTTCCGGCGCTGGATATCCCGGTGTGGCCTCCTGGGACATCCTCGCGAACGTGATCCCGCATATCGGAGGCGGCGAAGAGGAGAAGGTCGAAACGGAGACGAAGAAGATCCTCGGCTCATTGAGCCACGGCTCGGTCGGTTTCCACCCGGTCACGGTCAGCGCAACGACGACGCGTGTGCCCGTGCACCATGGACACACCGGATCGATCTCGGTCGGTCTGGCGCAAAAGCCAACGCCCGACGCGATCATCGATGCCTGGCGGTCGTTCACGGGACGACCTCAGACGCTGCAATTGCCGTCAGCGCCGCCGCAGCCGATTGTGTACTTGACCGAGACGAACCGGCCGCAGCCATCCCTTGATGTCGATCGTGACGGCGGAATGACCATCAGCGTCGGCCGCCTGCGCACGTGTCCCGTTCTCGACTACAAGTTCATCGCGCTCGGCCACAACACGATTCGCGGCGCGGCCGGCGCCGCGATCCTCAACGCTGAACTGATGCACCGAGAGGGATTGCTGTGACACTCAGCGCGAGAGTCCGTTTCAGAGCCACGAAGGCCACAAAGAGCACCAAGAATTCTCCTCAGCTGTGGCTTTGTGATCTTCGTGCTCTTTGTGGCTCAAGCCGAACGCGGGAAGCCTGCCGATGAGCGTGGTCATGAAGTTCGGCGGCACGTCGGTCGCCGACGCCGATGCGATTGGCCGCCTCGCCGCGATCGTGCGGCGACAGATCGCTCGGCAGGAAGCCGGCGGAAAGCCGCCCATCGTTGTCGTGTCGGCGCTGTCGAAAGTGACCGATGGCCTGCTCGAAGCCGCGCGGTTGATCGAAACCGGCGATCGTGATCTTGCGACGAGCCGGCTCAACGATCTCGTCGAGCGTCACGTCGCGGTTGCGACCGGGGTGACCAGCGCCGCGCGCCTCGCGGCCCTCACACGCGACCTGCGCGCGGAATTTGCGGCGACGAGTGACATGGTGCGCGCCCTGGCCGCGCTGCACGAGGTCTCGCCGCGTCTGCTGGACGTGGTCGCGGCCACCGGAGAGCTCGCGAGCAGCCGCCTCGTCGCGGCCGCCTTGGCGGAATCCGGTGTCCCCGCAGCGTGGATCGATGCGCGCCAGGTGGTCGTCACGGACGGGGAATACACCGCTGCCGTGCCGGACATGGCCGCCACCTGCACGCGCGCGCGGCGAACGATCACGCCGGTCATCGGGCGCGGAGAGGTCGCCGTGCTCGGCGGATTCATCGGAGCCACCGCCGAAGGGGTGACGACGACGCTGGGACGCGGTGGCTCGGATTATTCAGCCGCGATCGTCGGTGCGTGCCTCGATGTCGGCGAGATTCAAATCTGGACCGACGTCGACGGCATGCTCACGGCCGATCCGCGCGTCGTACCGGAGCCGCGCGTCGTGCCGCAACTGTCGTTCGCCGAGGCGTCCGAGCTCGCCTACTTCGGCGCGAAGGTGCTGCATCCGAGCACGATTCTGCCGGCGGTGGCGAAGAACATCCCCGTCCGCATTCTGAACTCGCGCCGGCTCGACAATCCCGGCACGCTCATCACGGCCAATCCGCAGCCGGCGGACGGCCATCTCACCGCGATCGCCTGCAAGCGCGATGTGACGGTCATCGATATCACGTCGAGCCGGATGTTGATGGCCCACGGCTTCCTGCGGCGGCTCTTCGAAGTCTTCGAGCGGTTCAAAACCGCGGTCGACGTGGTCACGACGTCGGAGGTCAGCGTATCGGTGACGGTCGACGACACCCGGCGGCTCGACGCCATCGTCGACAACCTGCGGGGCTTTGCCGAGGTTTCCTGCGAGCGGGAGATGGCGATCATCTGCACGGTCGGCGAAGATATTCACGAGGATCCCAAGGCGTTCGGCCGTGCCCTCGCGGCGCTGGACTCGATTCCGCTGCGGATGGTGTCGCAGGCGGCGTCGCGCCGCAACATCACCTTCGTGTTGAGGGATGCCGACGTGCCCGAGGCGATGATGCGCCTGCACAAAGCGTTTTTCTGAGAGAGCAAGATGCGAATACTGCTAGTCGGCCACGGCCGGATGGGGCGTCTGGTCGGCGATCTGGCGCCCGAGTACGGGTACGAGATCGCCGGCATCATCGATCCGCAATCACCGTTACACGCGGGTGGTCCGGAAGAGGAGCGCTGGCGCGGCGTCGACGTGGCAATTGATTTCTCGTTTCCTGATGCGGTCAAAAACAACGTGCCCGCGCTGGCCGCGCACGGCATCAACATGGTGATCGGGACGACCGGCTGGCAGGCCGACGAACCCTTGGTGCGTCGCGCGGTGGACGCCGCCGGGATAGGCCTCGTCGCGGCGCCCAATTTCTCGGCGGGTGTCGTGCTGTTCGAGGCCATCGTCGCACGCGCGAGCGCGTTGTTTGCCGCCCAGAGCGAGTTCGGCGCGTTCGTCCATGAGGCCCATCACGCCGCCAAGAAGGATGCGCCGTCGGGCACCGCCTTGCTGCTCAAGCGCGCGATGAAGGAAGCCGGGTTCGAACGGCCGATCGACGTCTCGTCCACGCGCGCGGGTTACATTCCGGGGACGCATACCGTCGGCTTCGACGGTCCCGCCGAAACCATCGTGCTGTCGCATTCGGCCCGCGACCGCACCGCGTTTGCGCGCGGGGCGCTCGCTGCGGCAAAGTGGGTCAACGGCCGCCGCGGCTGGTTCACCATGAAGGACGTCTTGGGTGT
>JAHFUI010000105.1:0-4893 GCA_023265175.1 Acidobacteriota bacterium | reverse complement strand
CGCATCAGAAGAGAGAATCAGTATGAGAACGCCATTCACCGGATGCGGCACGGCGCTCGTCACGCCGTTCACTAGGAACGGAAGCCTCGATGAAGCCGCCGTTCGTCGTCTCGGCCGGCGACAGATCGACGCCGGCGTGCATTTTCTCGTGCCGGTCGGCACGACGGGCGAGAATCCGACGCTCACGAACGCTGAACGCCTGCGGATCGTCGAGATCCTCGTGGATGAAGCCAACGGCCGCGTCCCGATCCTCGCCGGCGCGGGTGGCTACGACACGAGAGAAGTGATCCATCTCGCCGCCGACATGCAGAAAGTGGGCGCCCAGGGCCTGTTGTCGGTGACGCCGTACTACAACAAACCCACACAGGAAGGGCTGTTCCAGCATTACCGCGCCATCGCCGCCAGTACACCCCTGCCGATCATCGTGTACAACGTGCCCGGCCGCACCGGCTGCAACATCGAGCCCGTCACCGTCGTGCGCCTCTCTGAAATCCCGAACATCATCGGCATCAAGGAAGCGTCGGGGAACATGACGCAGATGTGCGAGGTCTGCCGCTCCGTGCCCTCGGACTTCATCGTCTTGTCGGGAGACGATGCGGTGACGCTGCCGTTGATGGCGGTCGGCGGGCGCGGCATCATTTCGGTCGTGTCGAACGAGATTCCGTCGGACACGACGCGCCTGGTCGAAGCCGCGGAACGCGGCGACTTCGCCGCGGCGCGCGCGATTCACACGCGCATCATGCCGCTGATGCAGATCAATTTCGTGGAGTCGAGCCCGGGCCCGGTCAAGTGCGCGATGGCGGCGATGGGTCTGCTCGAAGAGATCTACCGGTTGCCGCTCGTTGCGCCGCGTCCCGAATCGAAAGAGAAGATTCTGAACGTGCTGAGAGACCTCAACCTTCTCAACAAACCGGCGCTCACATGACATCACCGCTTCAAGGCAACATTGAGGCGCTGGTCGCGGCCGGCGCCTCGGCCGATCGAGACGCCGCCCGCGCGGCGTTCGCCCGGCTTCGCGAAGCGCTGTCGGCGGGCACCGTGCGCGCCGCGGAGCCCGATCCATCGAGCCCCATTGGATGGCGAGTCAACACGTGGGTGAAGCAAGGCATTCTCCTCGGCTTCAAATTCGGCGACATCGTCAACGCGTCGATGGATCACGGCCGCTGGCCGTTCTACGACAAGGACACACTGCCGCTGAAAAAATTCGCGGACAAAGCGGGCGTCCGCATCGTGCCGGGCGGCTCCTCGGTCCGCGATGGCGCCTACATCGCGCCGGGCGTCATCTGCATGCCGCCGATGTACGTGAACATCGGCGCGTGGATCGGCGAACACTCGCTGATTGACTCGCATGCGCTCGTCGGCTCGTGCGCGCAGATCGGCGCACGAGTGCACGTCAGCGCCGGCGCGCAGATTGGCGGCGTGATCGAGCCGGTCGGCGCGCTGCCGGTCATCATCGAGGACGAGGCGCTGATCGGGGGAAATACCGGCATCTACGAGGGCGCGATCGTCAAAGCGAGGGCCGTCATTGGCGCCGGCACCGTCCTGACCGGGTCGACCCCGGTGTACGACCTGGTGCGCGGCGACATCATCAAGCCGACGACCGACCGTCCGCTCATCGTTCCCGAAGGGGCCGTCGTCGTGCCCGGCGCGCGGGCGGTGACGGCGGGCAAGGGACCGGAATGGGGACTCGCGCTCTCTACGCCGGTGATCGTGAAATATCGTGACTCGCGGACCGACACGCGGACAGAACTGGAACAGTGGATCCGGTAGCGCTGACCCGCGCGCTCGTCGACATCGATTCGACGACCGGTCGCGAAAGCGAGGCAGGGCGATGGTTGGTCGAGTACCTGCGCGGCCTCGGCTTTTCGGTGACCACGCAGCCGGTCGACGATCACCGTTTCAATGTGTTGGCGACGCTGGGCACTCCGCGGGTCGTCTTTTCGACGCACTTCGACTGCGTGCCGCCGTTTTTTTCGAGCCGTGTCGACGGCGATCGCCTGTACGGCCGCGGATCCTGTGATGCCAAAGGCATTCTGGCGGCCCAGATCGCCGCCGCGGATCTCTTTCGGCGCGAAGGCGAGACGCGCGTCGGCCTGCTGTTCGTCGTCGGGGAGGAGCGTGGGAGCGACGGCGCCAAGACGGCAAACGCCCTGGCGAGCGGTTGCCAGTTCCTCATCGACGGTGAGCCGACCGAGAGCCGGCTCGGGCTGGCGACGCGTGGCATGCTCCGCTTGAAGTTGCGCGCGTCGGGCCGCGCGGCGCATTCGTGCTTTCCCGAGCTCGGCGAATCCGCGATCGACAAGCTGCTCGATGCGCTCGTCGATCTGCGATCGATCGAGCTGCCGGACGATCCCCTCCTGGGCCGCACCCACTACACCGTCGGACTGATCGCCGGCGGTGTCGCGCCCAACGTGGTGTCGCCGGCAGCGGAAGCTGAAGTGATGTTTCGAACGGTGAGCGACGGGGCGGAGATCCGCCGCGCCCTCCGCCCGCTCGAATCGCGCGTCCAGATCGAACATCTCCTCGAAGCGGCGCCTGTGCGGATGACCACGGTCCCTGGTTTCGACGCGGTGGTGTTCCCCTACACAACCGACATTCCCTTTCTGAGCGCCTGGGGTCAGCCGTTGCTGTTCGGTCCCGGCTCCATTCACGTGGCCCACACGGCGGACGAGTTCATGTCGATTTCCGAGCTGCACTCGGCGGTGACGAGCTACGGGACGATCGCCCGCCATCTGCTCGCGCGGTTGGCGTGAGCCCGACCGTACGGAGTGTTCGGCTTCAGCCGATCCAGCCGAGGTCCGCCTACGGCGTCTTTCATTTCGTTGTAGCAGCTTGCTTCCTTCGTGACCTCCGTGAGTCTTCGTGCCTTCGTGATGCACACTCGTGAAAGCGGCGGTAAGAGCGGACACGACGTGCCGATGACCGGCGATCCGCGCGCGGAATACTCCCGCCGCATCGAACGTTGGAGCGGCGAGCTGGCGCGCGAGAATCGCGCGCACCAGATCATCGCGAATGCCAGATTGGCCGTGGCCGCCGCGACGGCGGTTCTAGCCTGGCAGGCGTTCGTCAGTCATCGTGTGTCGACGGTCTGGCCGCTCATGCTGGTCGCTGCGTTCATCGGCCTGGCGATCGCCCACGTCGGCGTCATTCGCCGCAGGGAACGCGTGCGTCTGGCGCGTCAGCTCTACGAGCGCGGCCTGGCGCGACTGGAATCGCGATGGGCTGGCACCGGCCCGGACGGCGCGCGCTTTCTCGGCTCCCATCCCTTCGCCCGCGATCTCGATCTGTTCGGGCCCGCGTCGCTCTTCCAGCTGCTCGATACGGCGCGGACCGAGATCGGCGAGGACACGCTCGCCGCGTGGCTGGGTGGCGGTGCCGAGATGGGCGAGGTCCGCGCTCGGCAGGAGGCGATCGCGGAGCTGAAGCCGAAGATCGATTTCCGCGAAGATGTCGCCGTGCTGGCAGCCGAGACCGAGGTGGGAAAGACGGGACCTCTCGCGGCCTGGGCCGCGTCGTGTCCCGCCGGAATCTCACGCGTCCCCGTGATCGTGTTCGTGACGTGCGCGATCGTCAGCGCGTCACTCTGTGTCGCGGCGTTCACTGAACGTGCACCATGGACGGCGGTCCTCGTCTGGATTCTGGTGCAGGCCGGCATCGTGAGAATCTGGCGGGAACAAGTCAAGGACGCGCTCGTGGGGATCGACAGCGCGGCCCACGATCTCGGACTCGTGTCCGAGCTCCTCGGGCGCATGGAGATCGAGCCGTTCGTGTCGAACAGGCTCGCGGCCGTCCACTCCGCGCTCGTCATCGAAGGGATCCCGCCGTCACGACGAATCGCGAGACTGCAGCGCCTGGTGTCGCTGCTCGATCAGGCGACGCTGAATCTCTGGTTCAGGCCGATCGGCGCGCTCCTGCCCGTTCGCGTCCTGATGGCCGCCGGAATCGATCGGTGGCACGCGGCGTACGGTCCGGCGGTTGCCGCCTGGCTGACCGCGGTCGGTGACGTCGAGGCGCTGTCCGCGCTCGCCACGTACGCGTACGAACATCCCACGGATCCATTTCCAGCGCTTGTCGAAGCCGGACCCCTCTTCGATGCGACCGGGCTCGGCCATCCGCTCATCGACGAGCGAGCGGCCGTCAGAAACGATGTGCGTCTCGGCGGCTCCCATCCGCGCGCGCTCATCGTCAGCGGATCGAACATGTCGGGCAAGAGCACGCTCCTGCGCTCGGTCGGCGTCAACGTCGTGCTCGCCCTGGCCGGTGCGCCGGTGCGGGCAGCGAGCCTGACGCTGTCGCCGCTCGCGCTCGGAACGACGATTCGCGTCGACGATTCACTGCAGGCCGGGCATTCGCGGTTCTACGCGGAGATCTTGCGCATTCGCTCGATTGTCGATCTCGCGCGTGCGCGCCCGCTGCTGTTTTTGATGGACGAGATTCTGGGCGGCACCAACTCCTACGATCGCCGCATCGGCGCCGAGGCGATCGTGCGGATGCTCGTTGAAGCGGGCGCGATCGGCCTGATCACCACGCACGACCTCGCGTTGACGCAACTTCCGTCGCGACTGGGACCCACGGTCGGGAACGTGCACTTCGAAGATCGGATCGAGAACGGTTCGATGGTCTTCGACTACCGGATGCGGCCCGGCGTGGTCGAGCGCAGCAACGCCCTCGCACTCATGCGGGCTGTCGGTCTCGACGTGTGACGACGTTCAACGCTGAGACCTCAGAGTTTCCAGATAGGGCCGGCGATCACTGAGTTGTTCCTCGCTTTGCTTTCTGGTCGGCTCCGATCCTCGTTTTCGAGATCGTCGCGCAGTTGCAAAGGAATGCGTGCGTCCCCGAGCCTGACGATCATGGACACTCGCAGTCCGCCGTAGTCCTGATTCTCGCGTA
>JAHFUI010000264.1 GCA_023265175.1 Acidobacteriota bacterium | reverse complement strand
GTGGAACGAATCCAAAAGATCCTGTCGCAGGCCGGCATCGCGTCGCGGCGCGCGAGCGAGCGGCTGATGCTCGAGGGGCGCGTGACGGTCAACGGCGCGACCGTGCGCGAGCTGGGCACCAAGGCCGATCCGTCCCGCGACGACATCCGTGTCGATGGGCGCCGCGTGAAGATTGCCCAACACCATCGGTATCTGCTGCTCAACAAGCCGCGCGGCTACGTGACGACGCGCTCGGATCCGCAGCGGCGGCCGACCGTGCTCGACCTGCTTCGAGGCGTTCGGGGATACGTCTACCCAGTCGGCCGCCTGGATTTCGATTCCGAAGGGCTGCTGCTCCTGACCAACGACGGCGATCTGGCGGCGCGGCTCACGCATCCCAGCCACGGCGTCGCACGCGTGTACGAGGCACGCGTGCTCGGCGTGCCCGATGCGCACGATCTCGACCGGCTGGCGAACGGTTTCGTGATCGAGGGGCGCGAGACCGGACCCGCCGACGTGAAGCTTTTGTCACGGCATTCTTTACGGCGCGCGGGGCCCCACCCCCGCGCGCACGAAGACCGCGCGCTCGCGCGTAGACTCTCGCGCGCGGGCGAGGCCGCCAATGCCCTTCTCGAGATCACGGTCCGGGAAGGACGGAATCGCCAGGTGCGAAAGATGTGCGAGGCGATCGGCCATCCCGTGACGGAGCTCAAGCGCGTCGCGATCGGACCCATCAGAGATGCGCGGCTGAAACCCGGACGATGGAGGGAGTTGACGGTTGATGAAGTCGAACGGCTGCGCAAGACCGTTGCGCTGACTCAACATACAGGACGCCAAGGACACGAAGGCAGATCCCGCCGAGAACAATCGTAGCCCTACGATTCTTACCTTTGTGCCCTTGGTGTCCTTTGTGGTTAATGTATCGAGCCCGGCTCATTCACGTCGGGCTCTTCGTCGTCTTCCGGGTCTTCCGGGTCTTCCGAGTCTTCCGAGTCTTCCGAGTCTTCCGAGTCTTCCGGTTCTTCCAGCGGCAGCGATTCTTCGCTCGGCGTCTGCTCGACCAGGATCGGCATCTCGAATCCCAGCGCCTCCGCCATGTCTTCGACCTTCGGCAGATCGCTCAAATCATTCAAGCCGAATCGGATGAGAAATTCCTTCGTCGTCGCGTACAGGAACGGCCGGCCGACGACGCGCTTGCGGCCGACGATCTTGATCAGGTGGCGTTCGAGCAGCGTATTGAGCACGCCCGACGTGTTCACACCGCGAATCTCAGTGATCTCGGCGGCAGTGACCGGTTGTTTGTAGGCGATGACCGCCAGCGTCTCGAGCGCCTGCACGGTGAGCTTCTGGGTCGTCCGCTCATGAAACAGCCGGCGGACCCACTCGTGGAGATCCTGCCGCGTGGTGATCTGGTACCCCCCGGCCACCTCGACGAGCTGCAGACCGCCGGGCCGCTCGTAGTCGCGCTTCAGTTCCGCCAGCGCGGCATCGATGTCTTCCTTCGGCTCCGTCGCCAGCAGTTTGTCGATCGCCTTCCGGGTCAGCGGTTCCGGCGACGCAAAGATCAGCGCCTCGACGATGGCCTCCAGCTCGGGGCTTGCGCCTGATTGCGGCGCCTCGCCGGCAGATTCGCGCTCCTGCTTCTCCAGACCTTCCGGCGTTTCCCGCGCTTTTTCATCAGCCACGATGTCCCTCCGGGTCACCAATCGGATGCGGTGCGCCGGCCGGCCGCGGGCGCTTGTACACGCGAATCGGTCCGAAGCTGCCCGCCTGGAAGACCCTCACGAGCTCCAGGCGAATCATCTCGAGGAGCGCCAGGAACGTCACGATGAGAGCGCCTTTATCGTGGGCATCGGCGAACAGCTCCTCGAATCCGCACGCCTCGGTTTCCGACAGCCGCTCGAGCAGCTGCTCGATGCGCGTCTCGACGGAGACTTGTTCGGGCGGCAGCAGCAGCTTGGGCCGCTGTCTGGCGCGTTGAACGACCGCCTGGAATGCCGTAAGCAGGCTGAACAGATCGACTTCGAGCTCCGGCTCGACGTCCTCGCCCGCGATCTCGGCGACCCGCTCGTCCGGCCGCTGCCACTGCGCGGCGCGCACCTGTTCCCATTCGTGCAACAAGCCGGCGGCCGCCTTGTACTTTTGGTGCTCGAGCAGCCGCCGCACGAGCCCGTCGCGCGGATCTTCCTCGTCTCCCTCGGCCGATGCCGCCGTCTCGGGCCTCGGCAGCAGCATCCTCGACTTGATGTGAATCAGCGTCGCCGCCATCACGAGATACTCCCCCGCGACGTCGAGATTGAGCTCCTGCATCAACTCCAGCGTGTCCAGGTATTGCCGCGTGATCAGCGCAATGGGAATGTCGTAGATGTTCAGCTCGTTCTTCTTGATGAGGTGCAGCAAGAGATCGAGCGGGCCGTCGAAGTGTTCGAGCTTGACGGGGAACGCGTCGAGTGCGGATTCGAAGTCGTGTGGCTGATCCATCAACTTGCGGCTTTCCATCGCTGAGCAACCACAAAGGACACAAAGGACACCGAGGAGAAAAGCTGTTTAGCCTTTGTGTCCATTGTGTCCTTTGTGGTGAAAGATTCGACTATCGGTAACGGATCTTCACCGCTTCCCTGACCCGCCCCATCGTCTCTTCCGCCACGACGCGCGCGCACCTGGAGCCTTCGAACAGGATCTCTTTGAGGCGATCCGGCCGCGCCAGCACGGCCGACCGTCGCTCGCGGATCGGATCGAGATGGGCGTTCAATGCCTGGGCCAGCTTCGTCTTCACCTCGACGTCGCCGACCCTCCCCGCCCGGTAGCGCGTCTTGAGATCGTCGACTTCCTCTTTGTTCGGATTGAAGGCATCGTGATACGTGAAGACCGGATTGCCTTCGACCGTGCCCGGGATGTCGGCGCGCACGCGCTTGGAATCTGTGTACATGCGCATCACTTTCTTGCGCACGTCGTCCGCGGTGTCGGACAGATGGATCGTGTTGCCGAGGCTCTTGCTCATCTTCTTGCCGCCGTCGAGTCCCGGCAGACGCGCGAATGTCGTCAACAGCGGCTGCGGCTCGACGAGCACGTCGTTGAAGAAGTTATTGAACCGCCGTACGACCTCGCGCGCGAGCTCGAGGTGCGCGACCTGATCGTCGCCGACCGGCACGAAGCTCGCGTCGTACATCGCCACGTCCGCCGTTTGCAGGAGCGGATAGGCGAGAAACCCGATCGACGACAGATCCTTGTCTTTCAGATTCTCCTGCTGCTCTTTGTAGGTCGGCACGCGCTCGAGCCATGGCACGGGCACGACCATCGACAGCAGCAGGCACAGCTCGGCATGCTCCGGGACCAGCGACTGGATGAAGAACGTGCTCTTCTCGGGATCGAGTCCCGCGGCAATCCAGTCCGCGACGTTTTCGTACGCGTACGACGTGAGGGCGCTGGTGTCCGCGAAATCGCTCGACAGCGCATGCCAATCCGCGACGAAGTAGAAGCAGTCGTACTGGTCCTGCAGCGGCACCCAGTTGCCCAGCGCGCCCACGAGATGGCCCAGGTGCAGCCGCCCCGTTGGCCGCATGCCGGACACGACCCGGGCCTTGCGCGACGAGGTCACGAGAGCCAGGACACGATCCAGTTGGACGGCGGACCAACGAGATCCCCGAGCCGACCGCTGAACATGAGGGCGTAGAGCACCAGGAACCCGTACGGCCGGATGACGTTGAACTGCCGCGCCAGCGGCAGTGGCAGCAAGCCGCCGACGACGTTGCCCCCGTCGAGCGGCGGAATCGGCAGCATGTTGAAGACCGCGAGCAGCACGTTGATTTGCATCGCGCGCGCGAAGAGCAGCGCGAGCGGCGCCGACGCATTCGGCTCGCCGATTGTGAACGGCGTCACCGGGACGAGATGGAGCGCCACCGCGGCCACGACCGCCAGCACGAGATTGCTCGCCGGACCCGCCGCGGCGACGAGCACGTAATCGCGCCGCTGGCGGCGCAACTGCCTGACGTTGACCGGCACCGGTTTCGCCCAGCCGATCAACGGCAGACCGCTGACCAACGCGACGAGCGGAAACAGAATGGTCCCGATGGGATCGGCGTGCACCAACGGGTTGAGCGAGATGCGCCCGAGGAGGCGCGCCGTCGGATCGCCGAGGCGATCGGCGGTGAAGGCGTGCGCCATTTCGTGTACGGTCAGCGAGAACAAGAGAACGATGAATGCGATGAAGACTTGCGCGAAGTTGATGTCCGGCAACGTGTCACGTTAAACGCGGAGACCGCAGAGATCGCCGAGAAGAATTTCTCTGCGCGCTCAGCGTGTTTTGCGTTGATCGTGGACAGGTTACGGCCGACTCGCGAAAAACGCAAGAACGGCGTCGGCCACTTTCGCGCCCACGATGGCTGCCAACTCCTCGCGCGTCGCCCGCCGCACGCCCGCGAGACTGCCGAATGTCGTCAACAGCGTCCGCCGCCGCCTGAGGCCAACCCCGGGCACGTGGTCCAGCTCCGACCTCAGATCGCGCAGCGTGCGCGCACGGCGATGGAAGGTGACCGCAAACCGGTGCGCTTCGTCGCGGATCCGCTGGAGCAGGAGCAGCGCCGGATCGTTGTCCGCCAGCGCGATCGCGTCATCGCGATCGCGCGTGTACAACAGCTCCTCTTTCTTGGCGATGCCGGCCGCAATCAGATTGGCGAGCCCGAGCTCCTCGAGCGCGACGTACGCCGCCGACAGTTGGCCTTTGCCGCCATCGATGAGAATCAGATCGGGAAACGGACCGCCCTGCTCGATCAGTCTGCGGTAGCGACGAAGCACGACCTCGTGCATCGCCGCGTAATCGTTGTTGGAGGCTAGAGGCTGGGGGCTAGAGGCTGGGAGAACAAGGGACGCGCTGCGCTTCCCAGACTCTCCCAAGCCTCCACCCCCAAGCCCCAAGCCTCCAGTTTCCAGCCTCAAGCCTCTGATCTTGAACTTCCGATACTCGCCGCGCC
>JAHFUI010000263.1 GCA_023265175.1 Acidobacteriota bacterium | reverse complement strand
GGCTAGCGTTGTCACATGGCAGTGAGTGAGCTGACGACTACTCAGACGACCTACCGGGTCGGAACGGCTGGTCGCGATCGTCGACCCGTGGCTGGCCCAGGCGGGAAAGGGCCCGCAGCCATTCTGGTGGCTCACGGCATGGGCCAGCAGGTGCCGTTCGAGACGCTCGACGATGTGGCCGAAGGGCTGCTGGCCGAGGATCGCAGGCGTCGCGGTGTTCGATCGTCGCCGGTCGCGCGCACGGTTCAGCTCGGCGACCAACGGTTGCAGCGCCTCGAGCTGAAGCTCGGCGGCCAGGGCGGCGAGCGGGACGTGCACGTGTACGAGGCCTATTGGGCGCCGCTCACCGAAGGCCAGGTCAAGCTGCGGGACGTAACGCGGTTTCTCTTCAGCGCTGGCGTGAACGGCATTCGGGCGGCACGCGTCCCATTCCGGCGGTGGCTGTTCGGGATGGACGCCGAGTTTCCGGCGCCGGTCCGCACGGTCATCTACCTGCTCGTCGCGTTGGTGGTATTGCTCTCGCTTGGCGCGCTCAACGCGCTCATCGTCGCGATCCCCGCGGCTCGCGCGCCGCTTCACGATCCGCCTTCCTGGCTGAGCGACGGGCTGGTCCAGGACATCACCACGATTCTCAACGTCCTCGTGACCGTCTTTGCCCTCTTCATCGTGACGATTGCCGTCGCGATGCGGGTCTCGCGTCCAAATCGGGCGATGGGGTGGCTCTCGATCGCGGCGTTCGGACTCGCAGTCTGGACGACGACTGCCGCCGCCATCACGTCAGCCGTCGTGGTCGCCTACCACGCTCGTCGTCCGCCGGAGGATCGCTCGTCGCTCTTCGATCAATTCGACGCCGGCTTCTTTCGTCCCGGCGCAGCGTTGCGGGTCTTCGACGGGGCGTTCGACTGGCTGGCCGTCACGCTCGTGGCACTGCTGGCCGCCGGGCTGCTGCTATTGTGGATCGTCCGGATCCACGGAGCGTTGAACAAGGACGTCACGTACAACCCGAAGACGAAGAAGGTGACGAAGCGAGTCCGGACCGCCTTTATGTTTTTCATCGGATCGCTGGTCGCGCTGGCAGTCGTATTGATTTCAGGAACGGGCGCCGCCACAGCGGCATTGCGTCACGGCCTCGCCTGGCCGCTGACGGTTGCTGCGTCGGCTGCCGTCCGCTGGTTTCTGATCGAGTTCGCCGGAGACGTCGCGGCGTACGTGCAGCCGCAGGTCGTCGATCGGTTCTTCGAGCTGCGGAAGGCGATTAAGGAAGCCGTGTGGCGGACGGCACACGCAATCTACAGCACGCCCGACTACGAGGACATCATCGTCGTCGGCCACTCACTGGGGTCGGTGGTCGTCTACGACGTCCTCAACCGCCTCATTCTCGACCGCGAGGTCGGCGCCGCGTCGGCGCCGGAGATCGTGCCGCGCACGCGGCTGCTTCTGACCTTCGGCAGCCCGCTGGACAAGACAGCGTTCGTGTTCGGGATTCAGGGGCCGGGGACGGAAGTGGGTGCCGCGCGCCGGGCGCTGGCCGCGTCGGTCCAGCCGCTGATCACGCACGCGGTGCGACCGCCCTGGGTCAACATCTACTCGCCGTGGGATATCATCAGCGGCGCGCTCGACTATTACGATCTGCCCGATCATGCCAACCGCAGTCTGGTCGCCAACGAGCCCGACAAGGCGGCGACCACCCTGCTCGCCGCCCACGTCGAGTACTGGAAGAACCCGCACATCTTCCGCGCCATGCTCGATCGTCTCCCATAGAGATTGCCGTGCCAGGTCATCCCGCGCCATCAAGCACATCGTGGCTCTGATGATGGAGAACCGATCGTTCGATCATCTTCTTCAGGCGGAGCCCGCTGCACAAAGTCGGCCGAGGACATAGAATCTCATGGTGACCACACGTCGCGCGTGGCTGGCAGGCTGGATGCTGGCCCTCTGCCTGTCCGCGCCCGTCTTCACCGCCGCCGCCGACACGCTGCCGTCCAGACTCGCGGACGAAGAGTTCTGGCGCATCGTCCAGCAGTTCTCCGAGCGGGCCGGCACGTTCCCCTCGGACAATCTGCTCTCCAATGAACGCACGCTTCAGCAGGTGATTCCAGAGCTTACGCGGCAGGTGAAGCCGGGTGGCGTGTATCTGGGCGTCGGTCCCGAGCAGAACTTCACCTACATGGTCGCGCTGCGGCCGCGCATGGCGTTCATCTTCGACATCAGGCGTGGCAACATGGCGCTCCATCTGATCTACAAGGCGTTATTCGAGCTCTCGGCCGACCGCGCGGAGTTGATCTCTCGGCTCTTCTGCAGGAAGCGACCGGCGGGACTCACCGCCAGTTCGAGCGTGGCGCAGATCTTTGACGCCTTCGCAGGCACGAAATCGACCGAGGAGCTCTACGTCGAGAACGTCAGGGCCGTCGTGAATCACCTGACCAGGACACACGGGTTCGTGCTCTCAGCCGACGATCTGCTGCGGCTCCAGCACGATTACCGCGCCTTCTATCTGTACGGGCCGGCAATCCAATATTCATCGTCGCGCAACGCCGGCCGGCGCGAGAAGGAGCCGACCTACGCCGATCTGATGGCGGCGACCGACAGCGACGGACAGCTCCGCGCGTACCTCGCGAGCGAGGAGTCGTTCGCGTTTCTGAAGCAGCTCGAGACCGACAATCTGATCGTCCCGCTGGTCGGAAATTTCGTCGGGCCGAAGGCGATCCGGGCCGTGGGCGATTACCTGAAAGAGCGGGGCGCGACCGTGTCCGCGTTCTACGTCTCGAACGTCGAACAGTACCTCCGGCAGGACGGCACGTGGCCCCGCTTCTGCGCCAACGTCGCCGCGCTGCCACTCGACGATGTGAGCACGTTCATTCGTTCGGTGCGGGACCAGACGCCGAACTCGCCGTTCGATCTGATTTCGGAGCTGCGTCCGATCGTCCCCGAAGTAAAGGACTGCGGTCCGGATTGATCTGTCATCCTCGCCCAGCACTGGTCCACGCTCACATCTCTTCGGCGAGCGCGTAACGTGGATCGGCCGCGAGGCATCGCGCTTCCGGCAGGCCCAGCTCTTTGCGCACGAGGTTCGTGCCACGCACGATTGACACCATCTTGTAGAACGCGATCCGGCGGCTCATGCCTTCGCGGCCGAAGCCGCAGTCGCTGGACAGAATCAGGCGATCGGCTGGGATGTGCTTGAGCGCCCGCCGGATCAGATCCGCGACCTGTTGGGGACGCTCGACCTGCAGGTTCCTGTGATCGACGACGCCGATGGCGATCTTCTTGTCGGTGATCGCCTTGCCGATCAGCTCGAGATCCATCCCGTCGCTGGTGGCGCACTCGAACGTCAGGACGTCGACGTCGAGCTTGTTCAGGTGGGGCAGCGCGTCCCTGTACGACTGGTTGGTCGCGAACAGCCGCTGCTGCGCCGGGTTGCCCCAACAGGTGTGACACCAGACTTCGGTGAGGTCGCGCAACCCCTTCACCGTGTTGTTGAAGATCTCGACGAAAAACTCGACGTCCAACTGCGCGCCGCCGCCCCGTTGGACACCGACCAGATGAATGTTCGGTTCTTCCATCTGGATGATCGCGCACCCGGCGCCCGCAAGCTCGCGCAGCTCGTCGCGCATCGCCGCGCTGATGTCGCGCAGCAGCTCCTCCTGGCTCGAGTAGTAATCGTTGCCCACCGACGTCCCGATCAGCTCCGGCGTGATGGTCCCGAACTTGACCGGTCGCACCGTCATGCCTTGGGCCACCTTCCACAGCGAGGAGTACTGAAGCGGCCCACGCTCGATCCTGGCGACCGCGCGGGGCATCACGCGGCTCTCCATCACCTCGAAGATGATGTCGCCCTTGGCGGTGCCGCCGTATCCCTTTCTCGTGCGGTAGTAATCGCCGCCGGCGAGTCCCTTGAATCGCCTCGCCGGATACTGGAACCAGCTCATGCCGCCGACGTCGGTGTCGAACCGCGCGTCTCCGTCGGTGACGATGTCGAGACCGGCGCGCTCCTGATCGCGAATGCAGGTGGCCACCGCGTCGGTGTACTGCTCGCGAAAGCGCGCGTCCGCCAGCGCGTCGCGAAATGGCCGCGCGCCGAGGGTTTCGGTGTACCACACCGGTCTGGGCAGCGATCCGGTAATCGTGGTCGGCAGCGTCAACTCTTTCGTGGCTTTGATCATGGGGAATTACTATAATCTGCCGCTCGCTGGTTCTGGTCGTCATCGCACAGGACATGGGTCCTGCGTCACTCGAATGGAGGAACGTCAATGACGCGCAATGGTTCACGCTCCAGACGCACGCTGCTGAAACACGCGGCTGCCGCAGTCGGTGGGGGCGCGGCCACGCTGCTTGGCGGCGGCGCCGCGGCGGCGGGACAGGCCGGCACGGCTCGCGCGGCGCAGACACCGAGCGCGGCCGGGCAGCGGTTTCGTGCCTTCGTCAGATTCGGTACCAGCGCGTCGGTGCAGGAGCTGAAGCTGCTCCCCATCTCGCCGCGGCAGGTCGTCATCAGAACCGAGGCCGCCCAGATCTGCTACACGACCACCGCCCAGGGACTCGGCACGGGCGCCGTGACGCAGGCCCTCATCCCGGGCCACGGCGGCGTGGGGACCGTGATCGAAGTGGGACCGATGGTCGCGCGCGTCCAGGTCGGCGACCGTGTGATCCTCGCCGGCGGATCCCAGTGCGGCCAGTGCTACAACTGCCTGAACGGGCAAGCCGCACGCTGCCTGATGGGGAACGCCGGCGGCGGCAGCCCCAATGCGCCGATTGCCGAGATGCGCGACGGGACGAAGGTCGCCGGATTCAGAGGCGGCTGCTCCGAGTTGATGGTCACCTTCGAAGACTCGTGCGTTCCCGTGTTCACGAAGGTCTCGGCCGTCGAGCTGGCCATGCTGCACGACGTCGGCATGGTCGGCCTCGCGGCGACGATGACGGTGGCTCCCGTGGAGCCGGGGTCGGATGTCGTGGTGCTTGGTTGTGGTCCGCTCG
>JAHFUI010000262.1 GCA_023265175.1 Acidobacteriota bacterium | reverse complement strand
AGTGAACCAGCCGGAAGGGACGGACGACGGCGCGGGGGGCCGTCGGCGGCGCGAGATCGGCGATGACCGCGAGCGTCTTTTCCTTGGCGCCGCGATTGGCTTCGACCAGCGCGCGTGCCGTCGCACCGAGCCGCGCGCGCCGCACCGGATCGGCGAGCAGCGCCGGAAGCGCCTCCTCGAGCTCGCGATCCGATTGCACCTGGACCGCCGCGCCGTTCGCCAGAAACGTGTCGGCGATTTCCTTGAAGTTCTGCATGTGCGGCCCGAAGATGATCGGCTTGCCGAAAATAGCAGGCTCGAGAATGTTGTGGCCGCCGTGATCCATCAGGCTGCCGCCGACGAACACGCCTGTCGCGAGCTGATAAATCTGCGCCAGCTCGCCGATCGAATCGAGGACGACGACGTCCGCGCGCGGCTCCGCGTCGATCGGCAGCTCCGACCGCCGAATCGTCACGAAGCCGGCATCGCGGGCGAGGCGCTCGACTTCGGTGAACCGCTCGGGATGTCGCGGCGCCAGGATCGCGAGCGCGCTCGGCGCCGCCGTCTTGACGCGCTTGAACGCGCGAAGCACCGCCGCTTCTTCGCCGCGCATGGTGCTTCCAGCCACGACGACCACCCGGTTGGGCGAGATGCGGAAGAATCGCAACACACGCTCGCGCGGCTTGCCGTGGGAGGACGCGGTCGGAATCTCCAGCGAATCGAACTTCAAGCTGCCCGTGATGGTCACGCGCGACGCTTCGGCGCCAAGATCGATGAGCCGTCGCGCCGATTCTTCGCTCTGCATGCAGAACCGATCGACATCGGCGAGCACGCGGCGGAAGAACGGGCGGACGAGACGATAGCGCGGATACGAACGCGACGAGATGCGGCCGTTGATGACGACGGTCCTGACACCCCGCTTGCGGCATGCCCGCAGGAGATTCGGCCAGATCTCGGTTTCCATCATGATGAAGACCCGCGGCTTGACCAGGTTCAGCGTGCGCCCGACGATGAACGTCCAGTCGAACGGAAAGTAGAACACGCCATCGACGTGCTGGAGGTTGTGCCGCGCCACCTGTTGCCCGGCGATTGTCGTCGTCGACAGGAAGAGGCGCAGGCGCGGATAGAGCGCCTTGAGATCGGCGGCCAGCGCGCGGGCGGTCAGCGTCTCCCCGACAGAGACGGCGTGAATCCACACCGACTCCTCGCCATCAAGGTTGAACGTGATCGGCAGGAACCCGAGCCGCTGACGCAGACTGCCGATGTATTTCCTGTATCGGATCGCCTGATACGCGAAGTACGGCGACACGATGATGAAGACGGCCAGCGTGAGGAGGCTGTAAACGAGGTACATCTGTGAACCTGGTGTCGTGTCTAGAGGATATCCGCACGGTTTGACCGTCCGCAACAGGCTTCATTAGAATCAGGCGTTTGGCCACTGGAGGATCGCGATGCCTGTGAAGGTCGGTATAAATGGATTCGGCCGGATCGGCCGCAACATCATGCGAGCCGCGCTCGGCGACAAGAACATCGATTTCGTCGCGGTCAACGATCTGACGAGCGCCCACACGCTGGCGCACTTGCTGAAGTACGACTCGGTGCTCGGGAACCTGCACGCGCGGGTCGAGGCCAGAAACGACGTCATCTCGGTGGACGGCGACGAGTTCCAGGTGCTGTCGCTGCGCGATCCGGCACAGCTGCCGTGGAAATCCCTCGGTGTCGACGTCGTGTTCGAGTCGACCGGCTTGTTCACCAATCGGCAGGACGCGGCCAAGCACGTGACCGCCGGCGCCAAGAAAGTGATCATTACCGCTCCGGCGAAGGGGCCGGACATCACCCTGGTGCTCGGCGTCAACGATGAGAAGTACGATCCGCAGAAACATCAGATCATCTCGAACGCGTCGTGCACGACCAACTGTCTGGCGCCGCTCGCCAAAGTCATCCACCAGAAATTCGGCATCAAGAAGGGATGGATGACGACGATTCACTCGTACACCAACGATCAGCAACTGCTCGACCTGCCGCACAAGGACCTGCGCCGGGCCCGGGCGGCGGCGCTGTCGATGATCCCCACCACCACTGGTGCGGCGCTCGCCGTCGGCGAAGTGCTGCCGGAGCTCAAAGGCAAGCTCGATGGTTTTGCGATGCGCGTACCGACGCCCAACGTGTCGGTGGTCGATCTGGCGGCCCTGGTCGACAAGAAAACGAGCGGCGACGAAGTCAATGCGGCATTGAAGGAAGCGGCCGACGGCCCGCTCAAGAACATCCTCCAATACTCAACCGAGGAGCTCGTCTCGATTGATTTCAAAGGCAACGCGCACTCCTCCATTGTCGATGCGCCGTATACGAAGGTCATGGACGGCGACTTCGTGAAGGTGCTCTCGTGGTACGACAATGAGTGGGGCTACTCGAACCGCTGCGTCGATCTGCTGCGGATGCTCGCGAAACAAGGATTCTAAGGATTGGCGAAGCTCTCGATCCGGGATCTCGATCTGAAGGGCAGGCGCGTGTTCGTGCGCGTGGACCTCAACGTTCCAATGAAAGACGGTCACATCGCCGACGACACGCGCATCCAGTCGTCGGTGCCGACGATCAAGTACGCGCTCGACCACGGAGCGACCGTCGTGCTCGCCAGCCATCTCGGTCGTCCGAAGGGAAAGGCCTCGCCGCAATTCAGCCTGCGTCCGGTCGCGACGCGGCTCTCGGAGCTGCTGGGCCGCCCGGTCGCCTTTGCCCAGGACTGTATCGGGGACGCAGCCCGCCGCGCGTCCGACGAGGCGCATCGGTCCAGCGATCGCGTCGTGCTCCTCGAAAACCTGCGCTTTCATCCCGAAGAGGAAAAGAACGATTCCGCCTTCGCCGCGGCGCTCGCGGCGCTCGCGGACCTCTACGTCGACGATGCGTTTGGCGCGGCCCATCGGGCGCATGCCTCGGTCGAAGGGATCACGCATCATGTGCGGTGTGCCGCGGCGGGCCTGCTCATGGAGCAGGAACTGAGGTACCTCGGCCAGGTGCTCGAGTCGCCGGATCGTCCGTTTGTGGCGATCCTCGGCGGCGCGAAGGTGTCGGACAAAGTCGAGGTGATCGAAAACCTGCTCGGCAAGATCGATCGTCTGCTCATCGGCGGCGCGATGGCGTATACATTCCTCAAGTCTCGTGGCGTGCCAATCGGCCAGTCGCTCGTCGAGGACGACAAGCTCGACAAAGCTCGCGCGATCGAAGCGGATGCCGCGGCCAGGAAGGTCCGGTTCGAGCTGCCGACGGACCACGTCGTCACCGATCGGGTCGAAGAGGGCACGGCGCACGAGATTCTCGCGATCGGCGACCAGGCGATCGGCCAGCGGCTCGGCGTCGACATCGGACCGGCGACCATCGACACATACCGGACGCTCATCGCCGACGCCAAGACAGTCGTGTGGAACGGACCGATGGGCGTCTTCGAGATCGAAGTGTTCGCGACCGGGACGTACGCCGTCGCACGGGCGGTCGCGGCCGTGAACGGCACGACGATCATCGGCGGCGGCGATTCGATTGCGGCCGTCAACAAGGCAGGCATGGCCGACCGCATCACGCACATCTCGACGGGCGGCGGCGCGTCGCTCGAGTTCCTCGGCGGCCGGACGCTCCCCGGCGTCGCGGCGCTCACGGACAAGGGAGGGATCGGGTGAGAATCCCCTTCATTGCAGGCAATTGGAAGATGTTCAAGACGATCCACGAAGCCGTGGTGTTCACCAAGGAGCTGCGCAGCACGCTGAAAGACGTGGCTGACGTCGAGATCGTCATCGCGCCGCCGTTCACCGCCATTCACGCGGTGGCCGAAGCATCGCGCAACACGAACATCGGCGTCGCGGCCCAGGACATGCATTGGGAACGGGAGGGCGCGTTTACCGGCGAGGTCTCGCCAGCCATGATCCAGGAAGCCGGCGCGGCGTACGCGATCATCGGCCACTCCGAGCGACGGCGGTTGTTCGGCGAAACCGACGCGACGGTCAATCGGAAGATGATGGCCGCCTTTCTCGCCGGTCTGACACCGATTGTGTGCGTGGGCGAAACGCTCGAGGAGCGCGAACGCGGCGAGACGCTCGCCGTGCTCGATCGTCAGGTAAAGGATGGATTCGACCGCCTCGCCGCCGAACAAGTCGCCGAGCTGGTGGTCGCCTACGAACCGGTGTGGGCCATTGGCACGGGCAGGAACGCCTCGTCCGCGCAGGCCGGAGAAGCGCATGCGCACATCCGGAACCGGCTGCGGCAATGGTTCGGCGCCGACGCCGCCGACCGCTGCCACGTGATCTACGGCGGCAGCGTCAAACCCGACAATATCCGGGAGCTGATCCTCGAACCAGACGTCGACGGCGCGCTGGTCGGCGGGGCGAGCCTCGATGTCGCGAGCTTCGCCGAGATCGTGACCAGGAGCCGGACGGCTGCGGTATAATCAGCGTTTCCACATTTGGTTATCTCGTCATCTGGTTATCTGGTCGTTTCATCTGGTCATTGCTTTTGAAATCTGGCAATCAAATAACGAGATAACCAGATGACCAAATTCGAGAATCACCCATGGTTTTGTATTACATCTTGACGACGTTTTACGTGCTGGTCTGTTTGTGCCTGTTGCTCGTGATCCTGCTGCAGCAGGGCAAGGGCGGCGACATGGCGAGCGCGTTTGGCGGTGGCAGCAGTCAGACCGCGTTCGGCGCGCGCGGCGGCGCGACCGTGCTCTCGAAAGCGACGGCGGTGCTCGCGGTGCTCTTCATGCTGAGCGCGCTGGCGCTTGCGATCATCGGCCAGCGGGGGCCCGGGTCGATCGTCAGCGGCACGCCCACGCCGGCGCGACCGGCGACTGCGCCTGCGACGACGACGCCGGCAAAGCCGGGACCGGCAACGCCGGCTCCCGCAGGAACGACACCGGCACCGGCACAGAAGAAATGAACGACCATTTGGTAAATACGAATTTACCAAGTCTCGCATTTCCCCTCGCGGAAGTGGCGGAACTGGCAGACGCACCAGCTTGAGGGGCTGG
>JAHFUI010000104.1 GCA_023265175.1 Acidobacteriota bacterium | reverse complement strand
CTAACGGTATGACTAAGCGGCTTCAAGTGCTGCTCGACGAGCCCGAATGGAAGGAGATCCGGCGCACCGCGCGCGCGCACCGGATGACGGTTGCCGAGTGGGTCCGGCAGGCGCTGCGTTCGGCGCGCCGCGCCTCATCGTCGAAAGATCCTGAAGCAAAGCTCGCGGCGATCCGGAGGGCCGTGCGCTGCGTCCACCCCACAGCCGATATCGAGCAGATGAACGCCGAAATCGAGCGCGGATATCTGGGACTGCCAGACGCATGACGTTCGTTGACGCGAACGTGCCGATGTACCTCGTCGGCCGCGACCATCCGCGCAAAATTGACGCGCAACGTCTCGTGGAGCGGGCGACGATGACTGGCGACCGGCTCGTCACGGATGCCGAGGTGTTCCAGGAAATCCTGTACCGGTACGTCGCGATCAACCGCCGCGAGGCGATCCAGGATGCCTTCGACGTCTTGACTGAGATCGTCGACGAGATTTTTCCGATTGACGCGGCGGCCGTCGATCTCGCCAAGTCCCTCGTGCTCGCCTATGGTGCGCTGTCGGCCCGGGACGCGATTCATGTGGCCACCATGCAGCAACATCGCGTCGTTCGAGTCATGAGCTTCGACGCGGGATTCGACGTCGTGCCCGGCCTCACGCGCGTGAGTGTCTAACGTGAAACCGCATGTGCCGGGCCGAAGACGTCGTCGATGCTTAACGTCTTGATCGCCCCGAGGTTGAGATCGCGGATGCCCGGCTCGATGACCTTCCGGTCGCCGACGACGACCACGGCGAAGCGGCCGGGCTGAATGTATTTCTGCGCGGCGCGCTGGACGTCGGCGGCTGTGACCGCCTCGATGTTCTGGACGTACTTCGAGAAGTAATCGTCGGGGAGATGATAGATGAGTACTTCTTCGAGCCGCCGTGTGATGTCGCTCGTAGCTTCGAATCCGGACGGGAAGCGCAGCGACACGTAGTTCTTCGCTCGCGAGAGCTCGTCGGCCGGCACCGGCTGCAGGATGCCGTTCAACTCGTTGAAGAACTCTTTCAGCGCTTCGGACGTTTTGTCGGTCTGCACGCCCGCCGCCGCCATGAATGGTCCGGCGCCCGCGCGCATGTCGAATCCGGAGCTGGCGCCGTAGGTGTACCCGTGCTTTTCGCGCAGGTTCAAGTTCAGCCGCGACGAGAACGAGCCGCCGAGAATCGTGTTCATGACCTGAAGCGGGAAGTAGTCGGGCGTGGACCGCGGCACGCCAATCCATCCGATGCGGATTTGCGTTTGCGGCGCGCCCGGTTTGTCGACGATGTAAATCTCGCGTGTCGCGGGCTCGTCGACCGCCGCCAGCCTGGCGGGCGTCGCAGCACCCTGCGACGTCCAGCTTCCGAAGGTGGTCTCCAGAAGCGCCATCGCCTTGTCGGGGACGATATCGCCGACCACGAGCAGGGCGCTGTTGTTGGGCCGGAAGCTTGCGGCGTACTGCGCGCGAAGATCAGCCGTCGTCAAGGCTTTGATCGTGTCCGCCGTCCCCATCATCGCCGTGCCATAGCGGTGCATGGCTCCGTACAGCACGCGCGCGAAAGCTTGCGGGGCGATCGCCGCGGGGTCATCTCGCGACTGCAGCAGCGTCGTCAGCCGCTGCTGGCGCAGGCGGTCAAGCTCCTCTTGCGGAAACGTCGGCCGCAGCGCGACGTCAGCCATGATGGCCAGCGCGTCGGCCAGACGTGCGACCGGCACGTGCAGGCGCAGTCCCGACGCATCGAACGTGCTCCCCGCATTGAGATCCGCACCGAGGAAATCGACGGCGTCCGCAATCTGCAGCGCTGACCGCGATCCGGCGCCTTCCTCGAGCATCGCCGACATGAGGTTCGTCACGCCGAACTTGCCGGCGGGGTCGTCCGCGCTGCCGTTCAGCACCACGAGGTTGAGCTGCGCGACCGGGACTTCGTGCAGCTCCACGATCCAGACCGGCAACCCGTTCGAGAGCTGCCGCTTCTGGATCGCCGGGAGCTTCAGCACCGGCGCGGTACCGGGCCGCGGTGCTTTGGTCCGATCGGGCGCTTGCGCGGAGACCGCGACGGAGGCGGCGATAGAAATGACGATGAGCGAATGAGCTCGGCGCATGGATGTTCTCGATTCAACGGTTGTTCATCACGAAGGCCGAAGATCACGAAGAAAAGTTGTGGCCATACATCTTCGTGCGCTTCGTGTCTTCGTGATTATGGTTTCCCCTCAGGCACGACGGTCAGCTCGACGCGCCGATCGCGCGGGAGAAAACTCTCCGCGGCCGCGCGCACATCGGGCGGCGACAGCGCGCGGTACCGGCCGAGATCCTCGTTGAACCAATCGGGATCGCCCGTTTCCGTGTAATACGCGTTGAGTTGATCGGCCTTGCCGCCGAATCCACCGACTCTCTCCATCCGGTTGTAGAACGACGATTCGATCTGGTTGAGCGAACGGTCCACCTCGTGCGCGGTGGGCGGTTCCTGCTGCAGCTTGGCGATCTCTTCGTCGATGATTTTCTGCAGCTCGTCGGCGGTGTGGCCGGGCCGCGGCGTCGCCTCGATCTGAAAATACGACGCCAGCCGGCCGGACGCCTGCTGAGCGCTGACGTTCTGCGCGATCTGCATGTCGTACACGAGCCGCTTGTACAGTCTCGAGTTCTTGCCGCCGGCGAGGACGTCGGCGACGACGTCGAGCGCCGCGTCGCCGGGCTCGAAATGCCGCGGCGTCACCCACGCGAGATACAACCGAGGCAACTGCACGCGATCCGTGATCGTTTTCCTCTGGACGCTCATCAGCGCCACACCCGGAATGGTCGGCGGTTCAACAGGCGGACCAGCCTTGACGTCGCCAAACCACTTCTCGACGAGCTTGCGGATCGTAGCCGTGTCCAGATCGCCCGCGACCACGAGGCTGGCGTTCGCCGGTGCGTAGTACTTCTTGAAAAACGCGACGACGTCCTCGTAGCTCGCCGCCGTCAGGTCCGGCATGTAGCCGATGACCGGCCAGTGATAGGGATGGCCTTCGGGAAACAGCATCTCGGTGAGCGTGATGTCGGCCATGCCGTACGGGCGATTCTCGTAGCTTTGACGGCGCTCGTTCTTGACGACGTCCCGCTGCGCGTCGACGGTTTGCGGCGTCATGGTGTCGAGGAGATACCCGATGCGATCGGATTCGAGAAAGAGCGCAAGCTCGATCGCGTTCGACGGCACATTGATCCAGTAGTTGGTGCGGTCCGTTTCCGTCGATCCGTTGTTGGTCCCGCCCACGGCTTCCAGCAGCGTGTCGAACTCGCCAGGTTTGACGTGACCCGATCCCATGAACATGAGGTGCTCGAACAGGTGCGCGAAGCCGGTGCGGCCCGGCCGCTCGCGGCCCGAACCGACGTGGTACCACATGTTGACGGTGACGATCGGCACACTGTGATCCTCGTGAAGGATCACGTGAAGTCCGTTGGGCAGGGTGAAAAGCGTGTAGGGAACTTCGATCTTGGTCGGCACCATCAAGGTGCCGGACGCCGTTAAGGCGTTGGGGCGCGCTGTCGATTGCCCCGACGCCCCCGGTGCTTGGGCGGCGGCGGGTGCGCCGACGGCAAGCGCGATCAGGAGTGCAAGCAGCTTCATAGGGGCGATTCTATCGCGCATCATCCGGTCCACTTTCTTTTTATCAGCGCTGATACACCACCAAGGACACGATGGACACAAAGGTAATACAGGTTTGTCCTTTGTGTCCTTTGTGTTTTTCGTGGTGAAATACGCGCATGTCACAAGCGCGCCCGCTCGTCGGGATTATCATGGGCAGCAAGTCCGACTGGGAGTCGATGCGCCAGGCCGGCGAGATCCTGACGAAGTTCGACGTGCCGCACGAGGCGCGGATCATGTCCGCGCACCGGACGCCGGCGCTGGCGATCGCGTACGCGTCGGAGGCGATCGAGCGGGGGCTCGAGGTGATCATTGCCGGCGCCGGCGGTGCGGCGCATCTGGCCGGTGTGGTCGCTTCGCACACCGTGCTGCCGGTCATTGGGGTGCCGATGCCGAGCGCGCTCAACGGGCTTGATTCGCTCCTGTCGACCGTGCAGATGCCGAAAGGCGTGCCGGTGGCGACGGTGGCGATCGGCGCCTCGGGCGCCGCGAATGCCGGACTGCTGGCCGTCGCGATGCTCGCCAACTCTCGTCCGGAGCTCCGCGCGAAGCTGAAGGCGTATCGCGACGAGATCGCCGAGCAGGTTCGCCGCGAGTCGCTCCCATGAGTCCCGTGTAAGAAAGCCGACCGCCCCGCGTCGGGATGATGTTTGCGCGCCGCCGCACGGGAATGTTATTGTCAAAATCGCCGCTCCGATCGCGGCGCTCTTGAGGAGATGTCTGATGAATGCGCGTCACTCGTTGATCGTCGCTGCCGTGCTGGCGTTGGCCGCGTCACTGTTTGCTCAAGGGCCGCGCCGCGACGGTAAATGGGAAGTGAAGATCGAGATGCAAATGCCCGGTATGACGATGCCGGCGCAGACAGTGACGCAATGCGTCACTAAGGAAGAGGCCGCCGATCCCTTGAAGGCGATGCCGCAAGGAAAGGACGCGAACCCGGGCGACTGCAAGGTGAGCGACTACAAAGTCGACGGCAACAAAGTGACCTGGTCGATGACGTGCGAAAAGGATCGCATGACCGGCACGGGAGAATTCATTTACGCCGGCGAGACGTACACCGGCAGCATGAAGATGAACACCCAGGGTCAGGCCATGACGATGAAGTACTCCGGCAAGCGGCTCGGCGACTGCACGAAATAGGCTGTTAACAATAAATGTCGGGGCAGGGCGGCGTCGGCGCCGTGGCGCCGTTGATGCTGCCCACCATCGACGTGTGTATCGTGCAGTGGTAGTTGCCCCCGGAGCCTTTGAGCTGGCTCGTCCTGCTCGCACCCGGCACGATGTCGCCGATATCGACCGACCCATCGTCCATCACGATGTGATGCGTCACGGTGTCGCTGTTCTTCCACATGAGCGTGTCCCCGGCCGCCGCTTGGACCGGATTCGGCACGAAGGCCTTGTTTCCCTGGGTGCCCACGATGTTGATCGTGACCGTGCCTGACCCGCCGGTCCCCGGACTCGGCGTGGTCGGGCTATTGCCGCCGTGACTACTGTCGTCGCCGCAGCTCCCCAACGCCGTCGCGCCGACGATGGCCAGCGCCGCGGCCCAAAGTGTCGAAGACTTCATAGCGGTGCTCCTTCCAGCATCTGAGACGTTCCTTCGCCAGAAGAGCAATCGGGGTGCCGCGACAAACCGGCGTGTTTTCAGTAGATTAGCGGCTGCTTGTGTTACGACGGCCGTAACGCCTTACACGCGTCGAGCGACATGGGCCATCGTCTTGTCGACCAATCGCAGGTACGCCCGGATGGTTTTTTCGAGATGGGCTTCTGGCGTGTCCTCTTCCTTGCAGTGCGACAGGCCGTTCGACGAATACGCGAACATCATGACGACCGGCATGTGCGGGACCATCTCCGCCGCGTCGTGCAGCGGTCCGGACGGCAGTCTTGGCGCGTCGCCGGTTTCCTCGCGAACCGCCTCTTCGCACAAACGGATGAGATCGAGGTCGAAGGGCCGCGGGTTGATCCGCCACAACGATTTCCATTCGACCGCGACGTTGTTCTCCCTCGCGCAGTGCGCCGACTCCTCGCGCGTGTCGCGAAGCATCGCCGCGAGCACGTCGGCGTCGAGCGATCGCTGATCGAGCGAGATCTCACAGACACCAGGGACGGCCGTCACGATCTTCGGCTCGACGTTGACGACGCCCACGGTGCAGACGACGCCGGCGCGCGGTTTCGAGTGGAGCAGCGCGATCTCGCGGCAGGCCAGTGCAGTCTGGGCGGCGGCGAGGAACGCGTCGCGCCGCATCGGGATCGGCGTCGATCCGGAGTGCGCCGCTTGACCGGTGAAGCGGATCATGTGCCGCTCGACACCGAAGGTGCCCAGCACCACGCCGGTCGGCTTCTGCATCGATTCGAGGACCGGCCCCTGCTCGATGTGCAGCTCCAGGTACGCGTGCGCGTCGATCGCTTTCAGCTCGCGATGGGCGTTCGACATCGTGCCGATCGCCACGCCGTTCTCGGCGAGCGCGTCGGTGAGCCGCGTTCCCTGCCGGTCTTTCAGCTCCCTGATCTCGTCGATGTTGAGGATGCCGGCGGCGGCTGACGATCCCAACAGACTGCGGCCGAACCGCGCGCCTTCCTCGTCGGCCCAATCCACGAGCCTCATGGTCACCGGCGGCTTCCCGGCTGCCGCCTGAATGCGGAGCGCTTCCAGCGCCGCGGCGAGGCCCAGACAGCCATCGAGCCATCCGCCATTGGGCACCGAGTCGAGATGGCTGCCGACGATCACTGTTCGCGGGGAGGCGCCGGGCAGCGTCACCCAGTTGTTCCCTGCCGAGTCGGTGACGATCTCGAGCCCGATCTCCGCGATCTTGTCTTTGAACCACGGGCGCGCGTCGCGCCAAACGGGTCCCCAGGCGAGGCGCTGTGCACCGTCGGCCGTGGACGTGCGAGCCGACAGCTCGCGAAGATCGGCGATCACTCGCCGTGTGGGTGTCATAATCGGAATGCTAACATCCGCTCATGCGAAAACTCGCGATCGCACGGTTTGCCGGCCTGGTCATTGCCCTGGCCTTGGCCGGAATCGAGGGAACCGCCCAGCAGCCGATTCCGACCGCGCTCGTACCCGTCAGGTCGATTCAGCCGCCGGATACTCCGCTTCCCTCGGAAGCCGACTCGGCGCGCGCGACGCGCTTCTCGTTCATCGCCTACGGCGACACGCGCAGTCAGGTCGACGGACTGGCGCTGCAGCCGGATCACGGCGCGGTCGTCGACGCGATGCTCGCCAGGATCAAGGCGCTCGCCTCCACGGCGTTCCCTGTCCGCTTCGTCGTGCAATCCGGCGACGCGGTGGCGAGCGGCATTGACGGCGCGCAATGGAACGTGAGCTTCTCGCCGCTGATTGAGAAGCTCACTCGCGCCGGCAACGTGCCGTACTTCTTCGCCGCCGGCAACCACGATGTCGCGTTGCCCCCGGTCGAGGCGACGCGCGCGCTGGGACTGCACAACACGCTGGCCGCGATCTCCCGGCTGATACCGCCGGAAGGATCCCCGCGTCGCTTGAACGGATATCCGACGTACGCGTTCGGCTACGGCAATCTCTTCGCGATCGCGATCGACTCGAACATCGCCGCCGACCCGCTGCAGCTCGCATGGGTCGCCGATCAGCTCGAGCACCTCGATCGCACGAGGTATCGCCACGTCATCGCGTTCTTCCATCACGCCGTGTTCTCGTCGGGACCGCACGGAGGAAGCTCGCCGGGTCCGTCAGCGGCTGTCGTGGACAATATCGAACCGCCGACCGAGGCGATGAGAAACCTGTACCTCCCGCTGTTCCGGAAGCACCAGGTACGAATCACTTTCGCCGGCCACGATCACCTGTTCGATCACTGGGTGGAGCGCTACACCGTCGCCGGCATCGGCTACCGGCGCGACGATGTGGTCTCGGGCGGTGGCGGGGCGCCGATTTACACTTACGGAGGCGAGCCGGCCATGCAGCAATACCTGGCTGCCGGCGAGGCGGAAAACGTTCGCCTCTCACATCTGATGAAACCGGGAACCACGGCGGCCGAGAACCCGCACCACTTCGTGGTGATTCAGGTGGACGGCGATCGGTTATCGCTGGAAGTCGTCGGAACGGCGGCGATTCCTTACACGCCTTACAACGGCCGGTCGCAAATCGATCTGAATGATCCGATCTAATCTTCCAATCTAAGGAAGTGAGAATCTAAGGAAGTGAGGATGTGAAATACCCCCAGACCGACATCCTCACATCCTCGGATTTACCGGTTCGGCGGCGATGCGGCGCTGCGGATCGACCGCCAGCCAGGCGACCGCGCCGGCGGTGTAGACGATGGCCGTGATGTAAAACGGAAGTGTCCACGAGTGTAACCGATCAACCGCCCAGCCGACCACGAGCGGGCAGATCAGGCCGCCAAGATTGCCACACGTGTTCATCAAACCGGTGACGACCCCAGCGTGCGCCGCGGCGATGTCGAGCGGCGCGGCCCAGCAGGCGCTGAGCGCGAGGTCGGCGGAACCGAGCGCTAGCGCGAGGAGCAAAGCCTTCATGGTTGGCTGCGGCGCGAGCGTCGATCCCACGACCAGCGCGGCGGTCGTGAGAAATGCCGCGAAACCCAGGCCCGATCGCGCCACGCGCAGCCCGTGATCTCGCGCGAGACGATCCGTGAGCCATCCGCCCGTGACGTCGGCGATGCCCGCAAGCAGAAACGGCAGCGCCGCGAAGACGCCGCCGCTCAGGGCCGACAACCCGAGCTCGCGGATGAGATAGGTCGGCAGCCACGTGAGATAGAAGTACAGCCCGTATCCATACGCCGAATACATCGCGCAGATCGCCCAAACGCTGCGGTTGGCGAGTAACCGCCGCCACGGCGTCGCGGACACGTGCGAAGTCACCCCCGCGTGGTCCTGCTCGATCCACGCGAGCTCTTCGGCGTTGACGCCCGGATGCTCGGATGGCCGATCGCGATACCACGCCGCCCAGGCCGCCGCCCACACGACACCGATCGCGCCGAACGCCACGAAACTTGCGCGCCACCCCACACGCGCAATCATCCCGAGGGCGACGGGAGCCGACAGCATCCCGCCAAGGCGCGATCCGAGAAACATGATTCCGCTGGCCTTGCCGCGTTCTCGAACCGGAAACCATTGCGCGAAGCTGCGCATGAGGTTCGGAAACGCGCCCGCCTCGCCGGCGCCGAATGAGAAACGGATCACCACGAGCGACGACAGGCCCCGGGCGGCACCGGTCAGCATCGTGAAGCCGGACCACCACAGCACGATCCTGGTCAACACGCGGCGCGGACCGCGCACGTCGCCGAGCCAGCCCGAGGGGATCTCGAACAGTGAGTACGCGAGGGTGAAGGCACTGAAGGCGACGCTCATCTCGAGAAACGTGATGTGAAAATCGTTCATGATGAACGGCGCCGCCGCGGCGATGCACACGCGATCGAGGTAGGTGATGACGGTCAGCAGGAAGGCAAACGCCAGAACGCGGCCGCGAATGCGGGTAGGGCCAGCCATTGCGTGTTGTGTTGAGCGGGCCTCATCATGCCTCATCATGCAAGGGCCATTGCATTTTCCCGCCGACGATGGCATCGTCGGCGGAATGAGGAGTAACCAGGACGTGGCTGCACCGAAGTTGATGACGGTCAACGACTATTTCAAGACGCCGGAAACGCTGAAGCCGATGGAGCTCGCCTTCGGCGTGCTGCGCGTCGCCGATGCGCCTGCCCCGCGGCATCAGTCCGCGGTCGCGCACCTGTTTCTGGCGCTGGAGGCGCACGTACGGGCGAGACAGCTCGGACGGATGTGGCTGTCTCCGCTCGACATCGTGCTCGACGATCGCCAGGCGCTCATCGTGCAGCCGGACCTGATGTTCATTTCGAACGAGCGCGAGTGGATCGTCAGGGACCGCGTGCGCGGCGCGCCCGATCTTGTGGTCGAGGTCTTGTCGCCGCACCCGCGGATCGGCCGGACGGAAGAGCGTGTCGGCTGGTTCGGCGACTACGGCGTCCGCGAGTGCTGGCTGGTTCACCAGGATCGACGGGAAGTCGCGGTCCTCGGGTTCGCCGATCGGCGGCTGCGCGAGCGGCGCCTGTTCAAGGCGCGCGAGCCGGTGTCCTCTGACGTGCTGCCGGAGTTTTCGATGAGCCTCGAAGACATCCTCGACGTGTGAGCACGCCGGACGCGCTCGCGCTCGCCTCCGCCTCGTCGAAGGCACGATGCCGGCTGATCCCCTTTCTCTTTCTCCTGTACATCGTCGCCTACCTCGATCGCGTCAATCTCGGGTTTGCCGCGCTGCAGATGAACGAGGCGCTCGGGTTTTCGGCGCGCACTTACGGCCTGGGATCCGGAATCTTCTTTCTGAGCTACGTGGCGCTGGAGATTCCGAGTAACGTCATCCTGGCGCGGGTCGGCGCGCGGCTCTGGATCGGGCGGATCATGATCACGTGGGGGATCGTGTCGTCGGCGATGATGCTCGTGCACAGCGCCGCCGGGTTCTACACGATGCGATTCCTGCTCGGCGCGGCGGAGGCCGGATTTTTCCCCGGCATCATTTTCTATTTGACGCGCTGGTTTCCCGAGCGTGAGCGGGCGCGGACGGTCGCCGCGTTCATGACGGCGGTCCTCGTGGCGGGCATGATCGGTGGTCCCGTGTCGGGCGCGCTGTTATCGCTGAATGGTGCCGCAGGTCTGGCGGGGTGGCAGTGGTTGTTTCTCCTCGAGGGATTGCCGGCGGTGGTGCTTGGGATCATCGTGCTTGCCGTCTTGCGCGAGCGGCCCGCTGATGCGTCGTGGCTCACGGTGAGCGAGCGCGCGGCGTTGACCACCTGCCTCCGCGACGAGGCGAACGCGCGCCGCGGGCAGCCGCAGACCGCTGTCGCCGCCTTGACGAGCCGGCCGGTCTGGCTGCTGGCCATTGTCTATTTCACCATCCCGGTCGCGTTATATGGGATGGCCTTCTGGCTGCCGCAAATCATCAAGACCGCGTCGGGCGGATCGGATCTCGAAGTCGGACTGCTCAGCGCGATTCCGTACATCTTCGGCGCGATCGGGATGGTCGTTGTCGGCCGGCATTCGGATCGAACGGGCGAGCGGCGATGGCACGTCGCGCTGTCGGCGGTCATCGGCGGCGGCGCCTTCGCCGCGAGCGCGTTCGTTCACACGCTGATCCCGTCGCTGGTGCTGTTGTCGATCGCGATGATGGGGCTGGCGTCGATGTTCGGGCCGTTCTGGACGCTGGCGACCTCCGTGGTCAGCGGCATCGGCGCCGCCGCCGGCATCGCGCTCGTCAACTCGGTGGGCAACGTGGGCGGGTTCGTCGGTCCCTATATGCTGGGCTACGTGCTCGACACGACGCACAGGTTTGCTGCGGGTTTTGTCTGCATCGGCGCGATTCTCGCGGCCGGCGGCGTTCTCCTGATCGTGCTCCCAGATCAACGCCCGTGACTCGTGCGCGCGTCGCCGTTCGTCAGCTCGTCCCGGCGAAAAACCAGTCAGATGTCTTCAGCGGTCCCCGATCAATCGGGATTGTGCTGGTTGTCTTCATTGCCACGCTGACGGTTCGTGTTTGGGGCGTCAGCACCCACTTCTTCTTATTAGGTGATCAGATCCGCGACTGGTCCATCGTGCTGGGACCATTTCGCAAGCTGCCGCTTGTCGGGCCGGCGACCCACGTCGGGGGATACACGATCGGTCCCACGTTCTATTGGATCATGTGGCTGATCCGCGTGACGGTCGGACCGTGGTTTCAGAATCTGCCGCACGCGGGCGGGATCGGCCAGGCGATTCTGCAGTCCGGCGCCGACGCGCTCCTCCTCGTCGCGGTGTGGCATCGCACGCGGTCGATCTGGATCGCGCTGACGACGGTCGCGCTTCTCGTCACGGCGTCGTTCGATCTGAGCCTGTCCGCGGTGATCTGGAACCCGGTGATCGGATCGACGCTGGCCAAGACGGCCACGGCGCTCGTTCTCCTGGATTGGCCGCAGCAGTCTCGCGCGCGCGTCGCGGTCACCGCCGCCGTGGCGTGGGGTGCCGTGCACGCCTACACGGGCACGATTTTCGTCGCCTCGAGCATCTTTGCCGCACTGTTGGTCGAGCCCTGGTCACGCGGCGACCGGAATGCGGCCTGGCGCAACGCACGGTTGATCGTGGCGGTGGTCGTGGTTCTGCAATTGCCGTACGTCCTGCATCAACTATCGAACCGATTCGCCGACAGCGCGATGGGCGCCGTCACGGGCAGCATCGGGCGGATCATCTTGGGGACCGATCGACCGCAATTCGTGAGAAGCGCGACCGGCTACGCCGGTGCGTTCACGTTTATCGAGGCGAGCCCATGGCGCGGTTCTCTGTTTTCCTGGCTGCTGGCGGCCTGCGCGGTGATCGTGGCCATCCGGCATCGACGTGATCCCGTGCTGCTGACCGCGATCGTGTTGCCGCAGATGGCGGCGATTGTCGGCTACGGCTTTTGGCTCGGTAATTTGGACAGCTACTACTACCTGTCGTTGATGCCAGCCGCGGTGTTGACGATTCTGCTCGGCGTCTCCGCCTTCATGTCGCCTCGTGTCGTGAGGATTGCCGGCATGGCGTTCTTGATCGCCACGCTCGCGATCCTGCCGGCCCGGCTGCGCTTTGCCGCGACCATGAATCGGATGCCGCAATACGGCGTCCTGGTTGCCGCCTCGCGCAACATCGTCAGGCTGAAACGGCCGCTGCGACGGATTGAATGCGAGTTCCCGCTGCCGCCGACGGCGGACGCTGACTTTGTCTATCAAATCCTGGGCGGTCGCATCGATCACGAGTCGTCGTGGATCGCGATCGTCTCGTCGAATGGCGGGGTCACATACCGCAACGTTGCGACGCATCGATAAGGGATTAGGCGGACTGTTTGCCGTGGACGTAAGGTGTCAACACCGTCGTAATGAATCGATGCGTCGGAGCGAGGACGCCGACTTCCTCGCCGATGCGGACCACCGCGCCGCTCAGCCACGGCAGCTCGAGCGGCCGGCCGCGCTCGAGATCTTCGAGCATCGACGACTTGGCGTGCGGCGGGAGCCCTTGAAACCTGGAGATCATGTCGTCGAACACTTTGGCAGGCAGCTTGATGCCCTTCGCGTGCGCGACCGTCATGGTTTCCAAGCCTGCGGCCTGGCACATCGCCATCAGATCCGCATCGTCACACACCGCCCCGATTGGCAGTCGGGCCACCGTCGTCACTCCACTGAACACGGACAGCCAGACGAATTTCGACCAGATGTCGATCTCGATGTGCTCGCTCAGCTTCGCCTGAAAGCCCGCGGCGCGACACGCGTCGTACAAATCCTCGAGGCGGCGCGACCGGGTGCCGTTCAGCTCCCCGAACGTCAGCCGATCGTTCGCCGTGTGGCGAATGACTCCCGGCTCGGCCACGACCGCAGCGACAATCGCCGTGCCACCCGCGGTGTGTTGTGCGCCGACGGCCCGCGTCAGCACCTCGACGCTCTGCACCCCGTTCTGAAACGGCACGACGACGGTATCAGAACCGATGAGAGGCGGGAGCAGCGCGGTCGCCGAGTCGGTGTCGTAGAGCTTGACGGTGAAGAAGACAACGTCCACCGGTCCAATCGTCGACGGGTCGTCGGTCGCGCGGACGGCCGGCAGGTGCACGTCGCCAAGCGGGCTCTGGATGCGCAGACCGCGCGTGCGCAGCGCGTCGAGGTGGGCGCCGCGCGCGATGAAAGTGACGTCGGTTCCCGCCGCGGCGAGCCGCCCGCCGAAGTAGCCGCCAACGCCACCACTCCCGAGAATCGCGATACGCATGATCGACAATCTTCAATTTCAGGAAGTAGACGGTCGGTTTGACCGCAAGACGCGGATAGCGCGTCGTCGCACACTGCTGCAGACTATGAGTGTCTCATGAGTGACGCCTTCGTTCACGCTCATCCCCGCGTGGATGCCGATGCAGTTCGATGGCGCGCGGTGCTGGTACGTGACCGCCACGCTGATGGGAGCTTCGTGTACGCGGTCCGCTCGACCGGCGTCTACTGCCGGCCGTCGTGTCCCAGCCGGCGCCCACGCCGCGACCGCGTCGTGTTCTTCGATTCGCCGCTGAACGCCGAACGCGGGGGTTTTCGCGCCTGCAAGCGCTGCCGTCCGCACGAGACGGCGGCGTCCGATCCTTGGGTCGAGAAAGTTCGTCGCGCCTGTGTGTATCTGACGGATGTCGAGGGACATCCGTCGTTGGCGGCGCTCGCCGCGCGGCTTGGCGGCAGCCGGTATCACCTGCAGCGCAATTTCAAGCGCTTGGTCGGCCTCACCCCGCGTCAATACGCCGAAGCCTGCCGTCTTGGAAAGGTGAAGCGACGGCTCCGCGGAGGGCACGGCGTGACCGCGGCGATGTTCGACGCGGGATACGGATCCAGCAGTCGATTCTACGAGCGCGCCGTGCCGAAGCTGGGCATGTCGCCGTCGGTGTACCGGCGTGGAGGATCTGGGATGCGTATTCACTACACGATCGTCGATTCCGCGCTGGGACGACTGCTCGTCGCAGCGACCGAGCGAGGGGTCTGCGCCGTCGCGATGGGCGCATCGGATCGAGGGCTCGAGCGCAATCTGAAACGCGAGTATCCAGCGGCGACGATCGTGGCTGCGGCCGGATCGTTCACGGCATGGACGGCCGAGATCCTCGCTCGGCTGGCCGGTCGCCGGCCGCGAGTGGACCTCCCGCTGCACGTGCAAGCCACCGCATTTCAGTGGCAGGTGTGGCAGGCGCTCGGGACGATTCCGCACGGCGAGACCCGCACGTACGGAGAGATCGCGTCGGCGATCGGCCGGCCCCGTGCCGTGCGCGCCGTCGCACGGGCGTGCGCGACCAATCCGGTGGCGGTGGCGATTCCCTGCCACCGCGTCATCGCAGCGTCTGGGTCGATCAGCGGATATCGGTGGGGCATCGAGCGAAAGAAGGCGCTGCGCGCGCGCGAACGGAACAGCTGATCGATCGCGCAACGTCCGGCAGCGAGCGGCGCTCGAGGTCTCGCTAGGAGCCCGTCCGAGTAATGCCGAAACGGGCTCCTAGTAGGCGCGCTCCGCGCGCGGTCATTCAAGATCATTGGCGTTCTTGCCGGCGAAGCCGGCCTACTGGGAGCGTGTTCCGGTTTCTCAGACACGCTCTTAGTGGCAGCCTGAAACCGCTCAGAACTATACTCCGTGGGTCCATGGGCCATCGACGGTCCGGCTGAAGCCGGACGCCACGTGGATCATCACCAGCGCAGCTCATGACCAAATACGGACGATCACCTTGGATCGAGCGGTTTCCGAAGTCGCGCGTGCCGTCATATCCGCGTCAGCGCGGCCGCATCGAGACGGAGGTCGCGATTGTCGGCGGCGGACTGACCGGCTGCGCCACGGCATACGCGCTCGGCGCGGCTGGCGTCAACGTCGTGGTGCTCGAAGCGGATCAGATCGGCCGGGGCGCTGCGGGCTCGGGCCCCGGCTGGATCGCCGACGATCCCGGCGTAAGCTTCGCGGAGCTGACACAATTGCTTGGAGCACGGCCCGCTCGCCGCGCGTGGCACGCGTGGCACCGCGCGGGCCTCGATTTCGCGGCACTGCTCCGCCGACTGAAGATTCAGTGCTCGCTCGAGCCGCACGGATCGGTGACGGTGGCCATGAGCGCGGAGCAGGCCGTCCGCCTCGCACGCGAACAGAAGACGCGCCGTGACGCCGGGTTGGATGCGCCGCTGCTCACCGCGCGAACGCTCGGTCCGGACGTGGGACTCGCCGCACCCGCCGGCATCCGCGTGCGAGACGGCGCGACCATCGATCCGTATCGCGCCGCGCTGGGATTGGCGGCGGCTGCAGTCAAGCGCGGCGCGCGCCTGTTCGAGCGCTCGCCGGCGATGCGCATCAGGTTTGGCCGCAGGAACGTCGACGTCCAGACGTCGGTTGGAACGATTCGCGCCGCTCGCGTTGTGGTGGCGACCGGCTGGCCGACGCCGCTCTTCAAGGCGCTTCGCCGGCACTTCTGGTTTCGACACACGTACCTGGCGCTCACGGCGCCGGTGCCGGCCAGGATTCGCCAGCACCTGGGCCGGCGCGACGCGGTCGTCCGCGACAGCGCGAATCCGCCGCACATCGTGCGATGGGTCGGCGAAGACCGGCTGCTGATCACGGGCGCCGACTCCGAGTCGGCCTCCGACCGTCAGCGATCCAAAGTTCTCGTGCAGCGCACCGGTCAGCTGATGTACGAGCTGTCGACGCTGTATCCCGACATCTCAGGAATCCCGGCGGAGTACGGGTGGGACGGGGCGTACGCGCGCACCGGCGACGGGTTGCCCTACATCGGTCCCCACCGCAACTATCCGCATCACCTCTTCGCGTTCGGCGACGCCAGTCATGGTGCGACCGGCGGATATCTGGCCAGCCGGATCCTGCTCCGGCATCATCTCGGCGAGCTCGAACCCGCCGATGAGGCCTTCGGTTTCAGATAACTCAATTTGATCATTTGGTTATCTGGTTATCTGGTCATTGGTCATTTGGTTATTGGGCGAATTCACTGCTGTCCAAATTGTACGGGACTGACCGCTGACTGGTGGCGATTTCCTCGGGAATCCTCGCCGGGTGCTGTCCAAGTTCGGTCGGTTCACAGCAGCACCCCCTGGATCGGCTCTGG
>JAHFUI010000261.1 GCA_023265175.1 Acidobacteriota bacterium | reverse complement strand
GAGGGGTGATCAATAATGTGGCGTGGTGGGCAATTGCTCGATCGTGCAGCAAAGGCTGGCGGCGGTGACGCCCAGTGAACCAGTTACCGCTTCAATTTTGCGCCAAGAAGTAGCTAGGAGCGTGTCTGAGAAACCCTGGCACGCTCCTAGTAGGCCGGCTTCGCCGGCAAGAACGCCAATGATTTTGAAGCAACGCGCGCGCAGCGCGCCTACTAGGAGCCCGTCTTGGTCATTACTCGCACGGGCTCCTAGCCGCGGTCGAGCTCGACGAGCAGCTTCGAGGCGGCGCGCGCCCCGATCGTGATCGTCTTGTGATCCTTGCCGCGGAGGCGCACTGAATCAGCCGCCGCATCACGCGTCTCGACTTCGACTGTTTGACCCGGTTTCAGACCGTTGTGTTCGATGAACCGCAAAAACGCCGGATCCTGATCGGCGATGCGCGTCACCCGCAGCGGCGTCGCGACGGGACAGGTGAGGAGCGTGTCGAGCTCGCGGCGCGCGATCGCGCCTTCCGGGCTCGGAATCGGATCGCCGTGGGGATCGTGCGTCGGGTGGCCGAGCATCTCGTCGATCCGTTCGATCAGCCGTTCGGAAACGACGTGCTCGAGCTGTTCGGCTTCATCGTGCACTTCGGCCCAGCTCATCCCCATCACCTGCACGAGAAACAACTCCACGAGCCGATGACGTCGTAAGACGAGACCGGCGAGTGTTTCACCCGCTGCGGACAGCCGGACGCCGCTGTACGGCTCGTATTCGGCGAGGCCCGATTCAGCCAGCGCCTTCACCATGGTCGTCGCCGTACCCGGCGCAACGCCGAGCGTCGACGCCACCTGTCCCATCGGCACCAGACGCTCATCGCCGGTCAACGCCGACTGCCCGTGGTAGATGGCCTTCAGGTAGTTCTCAACGGTGCTCGAAGGGAGCATGCAGGCATATTATCCGACACAGGTACGCCATGTCCGTCCACGACCACATCGCCACGCCAGCAGGAAAGCGCCGTTATGTGCGCGCGCTGTTTGCGACGATCGCCAACCGCTACGATCTCATCACGGTCGTGCTCTCCTATGGTCAGGATCGTCGATGGAAGCGGCGTCTTATCGAGCTCGCGGCGCCTCGCCGTGGCCTGCACGCGCTGGATCTTGCGACCGGAACCGGCGACATCGCGTTCGGCCTCGCGAACCGTGGCGCTACTGTCATCGGACTCGACGTCACGGCGCGGATGATCGAGCTGGCGCGAGCGAAAGCCGGCGATCGGCGCGACGCGCGTTTCGTGGTGGGCGATATGCTGGCGCTGCCCTTCCCGGCCAGTTCGTTCGACATCGTCACGATCGGGTATGGTTTGCGCAACGTGCCGGATCTCGAAACGGCGATCGCCGAGCTCTTTCGGGTTGTGAAGCCAGGCGGTCGAGTTCTGTCTCTCGATTTCAATCGACCAGCCAATCGTGTCGTCCGCGCCGTGTATCTGACCTATCTGACCATCGTTGGCAGCGCCCTCGGGTGGGTGCTCCATCGCGATCCCGACACCTACCGATACATTTCAGCGTCGCTCCGAACATATCCGGGCGCGGTGCAGGTCGCCGCCATGCTGAAAGCGCGGGGGTTCGTGCGAGTCGTGCACCATCCGGTTCTGGGCGGCCTGATGTCAATTCACGAGGCACATAAAATCTTCAATGCAGATAGACATCTCGAACTGGTCGGGTGAAGGCGCATTTACTCAGCGTGTGATCGACCAGATGCAGCAGGTCGCGCAGGTTGCGGCGATCCGCGTCGCGGACGCCCCGGCCAGCCGGTCGGAGGCCGACTACAACTTCATCAGCAACGAAATCTTCGTCGCCTTCACGACGGTGGCGCATGAGGAGCGGAGCCGGCGATTTGGATTCCTGCCCGCGTCGCGCACGATCACCGAGAAGACGATGACCGTGTCCGGTCTCGAAGCGGCGCTCGCGACGATTCCAGACATCGGCGCGCCGGACTACTCGGACGAAGCGATGCTGCAATATCTGAGGGCCGAGCGGATCGTGCCGCCATACCAGATGCGCGGCTACAAACTGGTTGAGCTCCTCCGCATCTACGAAGCGCGGCCAGCCTGAGTCTCCGCCACAGCGGACACGGAGGACGCGTGCGTTCAATCCTGTGTCGAAAAGGATTTATGGAGTTCGTCCCTACCGTTCGACGAACGGTTCCAACTCCTTCAGCACGAACGCCAGCACATCCTGTTCGGTGAGGTCGCGGATCGGACTGCCGTGGCCGAGCGCCGCTTCCGATTCCGTGACGCGGCGGCCGCGACCGCGGCTCGAGTGCCCCATGACCTGCGGATACGGACCCGTGGTATCGAGCGCCAGCTCGATGTAGTCGTCGCCTGAACGGTCGGACATCAGGCGCACGCTGCCGCCGGGCGTGAACACCGTGAACATGTGGTTTTCTGCCTTGAGCACGCTGGCGATCTGGCGAAACAACGGGACCGCTATCTGATTGAGAAACGATTCGTACTCGCGCGCCGCTTCGTTGACGCGCGCCCGGCGCTCGGCAGCGGCTCGCTTGGCGCGCTCGATGGTCTCGAAGACCCGCTTCTTGACGTCGGAAATCTCCATTATTTTCTTACCTTGTCGTGGGGCCCCACGCTCTCCACTGCGCCTGGGGCCCCACCCCCAGGCGCTCTCGCTCGCGCCTTCGCGCTCGCTCGGGCTCAAGGCTGCCACGACCTGTGCCTTCGCGGCCACGCCGCTCGGCTTTGCTTGTGGCGACTATCCACTCGACGCGGCGTTCAGATAGCGTTTCGTTCGCGAAGCGCGGCGATGTCCGCCTCGCTCAACCCCAAATCGTGTTGCAACACCGACTCGGTGTGCTGGCCGAGCGTGGGCGGCGCGGTTCGGACGGCTCCAGGAGTATCGGAAAGTTTCACCGGAATGCCGAGCACACTCATGGCGCCCAGTGTCGCGTGTTCGACGCGTGCGATCATCTCGCGCGCGTCCAACTGCGGATCGGAAAGGACTTCCTCCAGATCGCGCACCGATCCGCACGGAACGCCGGCCGCGGTCAATCGCTCGATCCACGAGCGCCGCGTCTCGGTCCGCAAGCGTACAGCCAGAATCGGCTTCAGCTCCGCGTACCCGGTCACGCGCAGGCGGTTGGTCGCGAACCGCTCGTCATCACCGAGTCCCGCGACCGTGCAGAAGCGACGCCATTGATCGTCGTTGCCGATCGCGAGCACGAAGTCGCCGTCCGCCGCCGCGAACGTCTCATACGGCACGATGGTCGGATGCCGGTTGCCGATCCGTCGAGGCGCCGATCCGGTCGCGAAATAGATCCCCGCTTGGTAGGTCAGCAGCGCGGCGACGGAGTCCAGCATCCCGACATCGACCAGTTGGCCGTGTCCCGTCCGCTCGCGCGCGAGCAACGCGAGCAGCACACCCTGCGCCGCGAACATGCCGGTGACGATGTCACCAATCGCGACGCCGACGCGGTAGGGTGGTCCATCGGCCGCGCCGGTGATGCTCATCAGGCCTCCCTCGGCCTGGATCACCGCGTCATAACCCGCTTCCTTCCGTCTGGGCCCTGTCTGCCCGAAGCCGGAGATGGAACAGAACACGAGCCTCGGATGTGCCGGCGCGAGCGACGCGTAATCCAGGCCGATCTTGGCCAGCGTCACGGGCCGGAAGTTCTCGATGAGCACGTCGCTCTTTGCGATGAGCCGCTCGAGAATCGCGCGGCCGGCCGGCTGTTTGAAATCCAGCGTGACGCTTTCCTTGTTTCTGTTGATGCTGAGGAAATAGGCGCTCTCACCGTCGAGGAAGGGAGGGCCCCATCCGCGCGTATCGTCGCCTTTGCCCGGCTGCTCGATCTTGATGATGCGCGCGCCCATGTCGCCGAGAATCATCGTGCAGTACGGGCCTGAGAGGACGCGGGTCAGATCCAGCACGGTCACGCCGTCGAGCGGAGGTTGCATACGTTTTTGACTATACTGGCCGCTGGTGGTAGAGGGTGAAGAAAGAATCTCTGCGCCTCAGCCGAATCTCGCCAGGATTCCCGCCACAAGGTGCCGCCGGATACCTACGCGTCCAGTATCGGGTTCCGGATTGTATGCGCGTAACGAAGTTTCGCCTCAAACCGCCGAGTGAAGGGCCCGCGGGCCAGAACGGCGGATCTTCGTTACTCGTCCCGGCTCTTGTCGTCCTGTTCGCGATCAGCCCGGCGGTACGGGCGCAGGAGCCCGCCACGGCGCCGGGCGTGCCGACGATCGTCACGAGCGGCGAAGCGGTCGTACGTCGCGTGCCTGACGTCGCCTACGTGACGCTGGCCGTCGAGTCGCGAGCGAGAAACCCGCGTGACGCGCAGCGGGAGAACGCCGACGCGATGAGCGGTGTTCAACGCCAGCTCGCGAGTGCCGGTATTCCCAAGGATGCGCAGCGAACCCTCGGCGTGTGGTTGCAGCAGGAATTCGACAACGCCAACGGCCGCCGGGTCGCGCGCGATTTCCTGGCGCGCAACACGCTGGAAGTCCGGATTGACGATGTCGCGCGGGCCGGCGAGATTGCCGACGCCGTGGTGCAGGGCGGCGCGACGTCGCTCGACGGCATCCGCTTCGACCTGAAAGACCGGGCCGGGGCGGAGCGTGACGCGCTTCGTCTCGCCGTGGCCGATGCGCGCGCACGTGCGGACGCGGCGGCGGCCGGCGCCGGCCGGTCGGTCGATCGCATTCTCAAGATCCAGGATTCCAGCTCTGATGGCGGTGCGCCCCGCCCGATACTGGGAGTGATGCGGGCAGAGGCGCAGGTCGCCACCGCCGTGGAACCCGGGCTCATCGAAATTAGCGCGCACGTCGTGCTGACGGCGTCGATGAGATGACGCTCCTGAAATGCACAATGGAAAATCACTGCTGTCCAAATTAGCGCGCGGATTCGTAACTTGGACGGGTTAAGTCGTTGAAAACGCTAGACGATCGCGCTTGAACGAAAATGACACCTCCCGGTGCTCGCAGATGCTGTCCAAATTGGCGGCCGGACGGCCACCGGCCGTCGCAGAGCCGATTTCCGCTGAGAAGGCCGATTCTGCGGGCTTCCGGAGGGT
>JAHFUI010000260.1 GCA_023265175.1 Acidobacteriota bacterium | reverse complement strand
CTGGAATGAAGGTGAAAATGAGGTGGAGCGAATGGGCCGCCGCTTTACGGCGGCACGGCCCGAGCCACGACAGGACCCGGCGAACGGCGTCAACGGTGTGGCCAATCGGTTCAGGCCGCACAGGCCTAGTGCGCTCGTCGTCAAGGTCACGTCGATTGCCGAAATCCCGCTCGATGGTCTCCCACCTCAGTTCCTCGCGGTGCACGCTGGACCATCGGTTGCGCTCGAGCACGTCCCGTCCGCGCTCGGTGAGGACGACCAGCGCGCGGTCATCACCCATCGCCGGAATAGCTTCGACAAGACCTTGATCTCGGAGGTGCCGCAGGTCGCCTCTGCTCGGGTCGAGCGGCCGATCCTGACCGTCGCGGAGATCGCCTGCGGGCACGACGCGGAAGGCACCGACGGTGGCAAGAGTGCGGGCCTCGGAACCGCGCAAAGTGACGTCGCTATCGCGAGCCCAGACGCGCTCACGTTCCGGTCCGCGGGGTAATTCGAGTTCGCGCGTGAAGACGTCGCGAGCATCGACCGGTGGGCGCTCGCGCGGATTGGAAAGCCCGCCGCGGCTGCCTTGGCTGAGTTCGCGGCCGCGGTCTTCGCAGTCGCGCGGGTCGTCAGTCCAACGGGGATCGAAGTCCATAGAAACCTCCTTCGAGTTGAAGCCGAACACAGCGCACGAAGAGTCGAGTTGCGAACAAATCGAAAGCTGGGCGGGTGGCCCCGAACGGGCGCCCGCTCGGGCGCGGAGGCGTCGGCCGTGACACGCGCTTTTCGCCGAGCACCCGAGTGGGCTGTTCGCGGACAGGACCCGAGCGCGAATGCGTGCTTTCGATTCGGCTGAGTGATTGAGGTCCGGCTGAAGCCGGACACAACGTCAGCGGCGCCAACCGAGGCCTCACGTGCCCACGTGTAGCCGCTTTTGGCGGCACGATACCGACAACCGCCAACATTTGCGTCACTTAGCTGCGGTTTTGGTGTGGCCGCTTTTGTGGCCGCTTTGATGTGAAAACTGGCGATTCGCGGCGACGCCAGGCAGATCGCGAGTATCGCTGAGCAATCAGCTAACTCGCGTTCGTTCTGTACTTTGTGGAGATTCCTGAGTGAAGTGGTCGGGGCGACTGGATTCGAACCAGCGACCCCCTGCGCCCAAGGCAGGTGCGCTACCAGGCTGCGCTACGCCCCGACTCCTTCCATAGTACCCCAGCCGCGTGCGAGACCGCAGAAGGAAGCCTGCGGGGCGCGGCAGTCAGCCTCGGATTTTGTTGAACCGTGACCGCCACTTCGCGTACGTGAGGAGAATGCAGAGTGCACAATGCAGAGTGCACAATGCAAAATGTCCAGAGCGTGCGTACGCTCCTCTTGGCAACGACCAATCGTGGCAAGCTGCGCGAAATCCGAGCGATCCTTTCGGGCTTACCTTTCCAGCTGGTGACTCTGGCCGACTGGCCGGATGTCGCGGCGCCGGAGGAAACCGGCGCCACGTTCGAGGAGAACGCGCGGATCAAGGCGCTCCATTACGCGACCGCAACCCATCAACTGACTGTCGCAGACGATTCGGGCCTCGAGATCGACGCGCTCAGCGGCGCGCCCGGCATCGAATCAGCGCGCTGGGGCGGCGCCGGCGTGAGCTATGCGCAGAAGTTCGCCCTCATCTACGACGCGCTCCGCGCGAAAGGATCACCGGACAGCCCGGCGCGCTTCGTGTGCGCACTGGCGCTCGCGCACGACGGACGGATCCTGTTCGAGACACGCGGGACTGTCGAAGGACGGATCGCGCGCGAGCCGAAAGGGGATGGCGGATTTGGGTACGACCCGATCTTTTACTATCCGCCGCTCGATCGGACATTAGCGGAAGTGGACGACGAAAAGGGCGAGGTCAGCCACCGCGGCGCCGCGTTTCGTAAGGTGCGGGAGTACTTGGAAGAACGGCAGGCCTAAAGGCCTACACGACGAACAGCAGGCCTGAAGGCCTGCACTACGTCCGTGGCGACACCGACTACGCACGGATGTTCAGGTGGCCGACGATGGCGCGCTGTTTGTCGATGAGCTGCCGGATGCCGACGTCCGCGAGGTCGAGAAGCGCGGTCAGGCTGTCTCTTTCGAACGGCGTGCCCTCCGCCGTGCCCTGCACCTCGATGAACCGGCCGTCGCCGGTCTTCACGATGTTCATGTCCACTTCAGCCCGCGAATCATCGTCATAGGCCAGATCGAGCAGCGGCTCGCCGTCGACGATGCCGACGCTGATCGCGGCGACGTAATCCGATAACGGAATCGTCTTGATGACCTCGCGCGTTCGAAGCGTCTCGAGGGCGAGGGCGAGCGCGACATACGCGCCGGTGATCGATGCGGTTCGGGTGCCGCCGTCGGCCTGGATGACGTCGCAGTCGATCCAGATCGTGCGCTCCCCGAGCGCATGAAGGTTCGTCACCGATCGCAACGACCGGCCGATCAATCGCTGAATCTCCTGCGTGCGTCCGCCGACCTTGCCCGCCGACGCCTCGCGCTGCGTCCGCGTGCTCGTCGCGCGTGGAAGCATCCCGTATTCGGCCGTCACCCAACCTCTCCCGCTGTTGCGGAGGAATTGGGGCACGCGGTCCTCGACGCTGGCGGTGCAGATGACGCGCGTGCGGCCGGCCTCGATGAACACCGAGCCTTCCGCCTGTTCGAGATAGTGCGGGGTGAGCGTCGTCTCTCGGAGCTGATTGGCCGGCCGTTTGTCGGATCGCATCGCGTCCTATTGTACCCACGCGAGATTCTTCGCGAGCGGTCGTCGCAGATCGACATGTCCCGCGAGCGTTTCGACCTGCTTGCCGTCGACGAGCAACTGCACGGAGGTGACCGCCGGAAGGTTGGCGGTGAGGGCGTTGACGATCGCGTACACCGTCAGCAGCTCGTTCATCGACCCGCCTGAATGACCGGTCGTCAGCTCGCGGCTGAAATCGACGAACGCTTCGCCGCGCTCGGTGACGAACAGCGCACGCAGCATCGTGCCCGGCGGCACCGCTGAGACGAGCGGCTCGGCTGCCGGCGCGATTTGCGCCTCGATGACACGCCGTGCCTGTTCGACCGTGCCCTCGCCGAACGCGACATCGCGTTCCACGCCGGTGAGCCGTGTCCCGTCCTCCGACACGTAGAACAGACGCGCCTTGATTTTCCGCCCCGCCACCACCGGTGCGCTCTGCGGCGCTGCCGCCGATACCTTTGCCGCCGAGCGTCCGTACCATCGAGGCAGTCCCACGAGAAGTACCCACCCGGCCACCAACGTAACGGCCGCAAGACCAGCGACGAGCCATACGCGCCGCGTCATTGGGTCCCGCCTCCGAGCAGACCGCGGAACTTCAGGATCGCATCGTACACGGCTTGCACGAACGTGTCCTGGAACGAGGCGCCGGTCATCTGCTTCTCCTGTTCCGGGTTGCTCAAGTAGCCAATTTCGACGAGCACTGCCGGCATGTTCGCCGATTCGAGCACGCTTATCGCCGCGCGGTCGATCGGACGGATCGAGAGCGGGATGCGATCGCGCAGTTGATCCGCGAGAATCGTGGCCAGCTCGCTCGATCGATCGAGGTGACGCATCTGAGCCAAGTCCCACAACACGAGATCCACGTCGCGCAGGCCGCCGCCGAAGGTAGGCAGCCGCTCAGACCCGAGCGACGCGTGGGCCGCCGGCTCGGCTTCACGCTCGAACGCTGCGTAGAGAATCGAGGCGCCGGCGGCCGTGTTCCGGAACGACGCGTTGGCGTGCAGGCTGATGAACATGTCGGCCTTGTTGTTGTTCGCCACCGCCGCACGACCCTCGAGCGACACGTTGCGGTCGTCCTCCCGCGTGAGCAGGACGCGAATGCCCAGCCGGCTTTCGATGGCCGCTTTGACACGGCGCGCCACGGCGAGCGTCAGATCTTTCTCCTTCGATCCTCCCGCGCCCTTGACGCCTTCATCCTCGCCGCCATGTCCGGGATCGATGGCGATTGTCCTGATTGCCGAGACCGGTTGGTTCAGGACCGACAAATCGGGCGCCGGGGCCGGCTGCGATGGTGGCGCGGGAGCGGCCGGCTGTTGCTCGGTCTGCGCCGACATCACATCGATGGTCAATCGCGCGCTTGAGTCCAGCGGCTGCGTCGACGCGCGAAACGCGCCGAAGCGTGGACCGACATCAATGGCCAGCGACGCGGGTTCCACCACGCGAACGGCCTGCACCAGCGGCTGCGGTTGAAGCGCCGGGACCGCGACCTCGAGGGCATCCGCGTCGAACTTGATCGCGAGCGAAGTGGCCTCCTGTGACACGGTGGTGCTCGTGCGTGGGGTCGAATCAATCGTGACCCGTGTCGGGTCGCCGCCTTCGTAGCGGATCGTCACGCGCGGCACGCGCAAGTCGCCGACGATCAGCAGACGTGACGGCTTGCGGAGATCGAGCCGCGCATCGTAGACGAGCGCGAGCGCCCTGTTGATGAGCTCAACCGGCACCAGCCAGCGGCGTCCCGATCGCGTGGGCGGGGCTGGAAGCGAGACAAGCCGTCCAGCGACCGAGACCAGGGGTTGATCCGGCGTGAGGAGAATGGTCTTGCCCCTGTACGCCACCGTGAACGAGCCGAGCGATTCCTCCCGGACAGTGAGCTGAAACGCCGCCGCCAGGTCGTCCAGGAACACGAGCTCCTGATCGTTGACGATGTTGAGCGGCAGCGCCCGGCGTCCGTCTCTGGACAGAATTGTCAGCGACGGCTGCCCCTGACCGCCGACAGGATCGCCCGAGCCGACGAGCGCGGCCGCCACGGTCAGCACGGCGATGAAAGAAGGAGAAAAGCGGGACCGGCGCGGTGCGTTCAATGGAGGATCTCGCTGTCGAGATCCTCCATTGTACCGTCAGCGAAGCTGCGCCCCAAACCGCCGAGAACGGAAGGCAGCTCACGCGCACCTTCGCTGTAGAAACGCCAATGTTTCACCGTTGCCCCGCGAAGCGGGGCCTAAGACAGCTTCTAAGGCGCGCCGGCAAAAACTTGCTTCATCTGTCACGATTCCGGCCTTAGAAGATGTCTAGCGAGCGTCATTCTTACCGCAAGACGTTGTAGCACAAGTAGTAACGAGC
>JAHFUI010000103.1 GCA_023265175.1 Acidobacteriota bacterium | reverse complement strand
CCTCGGCGTCCTCATTTTTCAGAACTGGAACCGGAACCCCAACTGCAGCGTCCGCGGCGCGTACGAGAGATTCGAGCTGGACACCGGCTGCCCGTATTGTGCGTTGTTTTCCGCCACCGTATAGGCCCCGTAGTTCGCCCGGTTGAACACGTTGAATACTTCCAGGAAGCCGCTGATGGCCGCCCGGCCGTGCAATGCCACTCGCTGCTGGAGCCGAACGTCCACGCGGTGGATGGGAGCGAACACGAACGCTTCGCGCGGGATGATCGTACCATCCGCCCGCAGGCGATCGACGCTTGCGATCTGGAGTCCACGGAAATCGCAGCCGCCACAGACCGCCTGCGTACGCTGGCCGGACCCGTAGAAATAGATCCCGCTCACCTGGAAGCCATATCCCGGCTGCCAGATGCCGTTGAAGACGAGACGATGGCGCTGATCGGTTTCAGCCAGCGACCGTTCACCCCCGAGATCCTGTGGGACAGCGAACGGCACTTCGGCGAATCCGCTGATCGGAGCGGGATCCCGGTCCCAGAGGCCCGAGAGCGTATATGTCAGCGAGCCCTGCCAATGGTGGCTCATCCGCTTGGTGAAGTTCGTCTGCAATCCGTGGTAGTCGGATCTCCCGGTCATGGGAAACATCCCGACAACGCCGTAGAGGGGGAACGCCCGGTGAGCCACGTCCGAGTACTTATAGGGGAGTCCCGTAGCGGGGTCGAAGGTGATATTGACGTTGTCCTGGATCGACTTCTCGTCGCGGCTGCGAGTATTCACGTAATCCGCCTCGAACGCCATGTCGGCTGAAAGCTGCCGTGCGATACCGATCGACGTCTGCCAACTGTGTGGCACGTGCGCATAGGCCGGAGGCGGAGCCTGTTCCTGCAGATCGCGCAACAAACACCCGGGCACGTTCTTGATGTAGCAGAACCGCTGCAAGGCCTGGTCGTATGTCGGCAGCGGCCCATTGAACGGGTTGGCCGCAAAATCGGGCCGTTTGTCCGTATTGTCCACGGCAATCACGGCGATCGTCAGCGGACTCATCGGCCACAGGACGTTCGTGTTCAGAATGTCGTTGTAGTACAGGCCGCTCCCGCCGCGCACGACCGTCTTGTCGTTGATCTGATAGGCAAAGCCGACTCGCGGCTGAAAATTGTTCGCGTCCTGCGGTCGATCGGCTTGCTCGAACGGCGGGAACGTGACGTCCTGCGCGAAGGCGTTCCAGATCAGGTCGTACCGCAGCCCGAGGTTCAGCGTGAGATTCGACGCGATCTTCCAGTCGTCCTGCGCCCAGCCGCCATACTTCCACATGTGAATGGGCGTCAGGAACGCCGATGAATCCGAGACGCCGACCGTGTAGCGGGTCGTGATGTTGGAGATGGCCGCGAGATTCCAGGTGTCGGCGTTGAACGGGTCTGGAAAGAGAGCCTCGATGTTGGCCGGGATCGGCCCGCCATTGGCCGTGATGACCCCTCCGCACCGGTTGCAGTTGCGCGTGTCGTCCAGCAGATGGATATACTCACCGCCCAGCCTCAAGTCGTGACGGCCGGCCGCGTCGTAGGACAGCGTGAAGTTGTCCTGAACCGTGTACACATCCTGATTCCGGTACCGCGGGAGGTTGGGGTTGCGGTTGAACGAAAGGCCCCTGAACGTGATGGCGGGACCGTCGGTCGTGATGCCGTTGGCCGCCTGCCAGTGCTTCGACCAGCTGGTGAGACTGACCTGATTGATGCCGTAGGAGGCGTATCCGACTTTGAACTCATTCACGGCCCGGTTGCTGATCACGTGCGAGAACTGACCGATGACGTCCGTATTGTGCTCTTCATTGCTGGCGGTGGCCGACGGATGGTTGCTGGTGCCCGGACCAAACGGCTCGAACAAGCTCGAACGCGACACCTTCCCCATCAGACGCATCTTCGATGAAAGCTGCTCATCGACACGCACGCCTCCCAGCTTGACGTTTCTGATGCCGTTCAGCTCGACGTTGAATCTCGGGAACTGGGTCTGCCAGATGGAGGTCAGCGGCTGGCGCTCGTACTCGTAATTGGCGAAGAAGTGGAGTTTGTTCAGCACGATCGGGCCGCCGAAGGTCCCGCTGATCTGCTGGTTCGAGTAGGGAAGGACTTTGTGCAGCACGGGATCTTCCGCGTTGAATTTACTGTCCCGGAAGTTGCCGACGAGCGAGCCCGCAAACAAGTTGGTACCAGATTTGGTGATCGCGTTGACCTGCACGCCCGTCGACCGGCCCTGGGTCGCGTCGAAGCGGTTCGAGATGAACTGGAATTCCGCGATCGCATCGTTGCTGTACCGGGACTGATTGCCGGTGCCCAGGTTCGACGTCACCTGCTGGCCGTCGACGTTGAGCTGGAACTCCCGGACGTCCACTCGGTCCTGGACGGGAAGGGCGCCTTGCGCGTTGGTCCGGTTTCCCGGCGCCAGCAAGGCGAGCGACATCCAGTTGCGGCCCTGCGACGGCAGCTCCGCCACCTGCCGCGGATCGAAGCTGGCCCCCAGACTCGACTTGGTGGTTTCGATCAGCGGCGATTCGCCGGTCACCGTCACCGTCTCCGCCACGGCCGAAACCGCCATCTTCATGTCGATCACGGCGGTCTCGCCCACCAGGATTTCCACGCCCCGCCGCGTGATGGTCGTGAAGCCCGTGAGTTGCGCCGTGATCACATAGCCGCCGATGCGCACGGGAATTCGATAGGCGCCGCGCTGATCGGTGACCGTTTCGAAACTGTTACCGGACGCTTCGTGTACGGCTTTTATCGTGACGCCGGGCACCACTGCGCCGGTCGAATCCGTCACCGTACCGGCAAGCACCGCTTCCTGCGCGTACGCCGCGACAGGCAGCGCAAGGACCGCGCAGAGCAAGATCAACCGTCTCACCAGACTCGAACTCATTGGGACCTCCTCACACGAAGGGGCCTACGACGAGGGCGACCGACGAGGGCGCGAACCGCGACAAAAGTGTAAAGCGGCCCGATTCTAGGTTCTAGCTCGAAGCCGTGTCAACAGCGGATCCTGCGTACGAAACCACACGCCCTGATGGGCTGGTTTCAAGCTGAACCGGGCGTGGGTGGCAGATCTTGTCAGACGGACGGCACGCGTGATTCTTCGGCCGGAACCGACGAGCCCCTCGAGGACACGCCTTCAGAAGCATCTTCGCCGGCTGCCAGCTTTCCAAGCCCGCAGCGGTTGATGCGGTCACCGAGCGTCGACCGCTTGATCTGCAGGAGCTCCGCAGCCCGCGATTTGTTGCCGCCGCTCACCTTCAGCGCCCACCCAATCAGATGGGCCTCGACTTCCCGCAAGCGATCATCGAGCGATATCGGAACGGTCTGTTGTGGAATGGCCATGGGAGCCGCCGCAGCGGATGGCTGCGCTCCGGCTCTGAAGAGAATGCGGGCGGACATGCAGCCAACACGCACGGTGCCACAGGTACAGGTTTGCGCAATTCGCTCGCATGCGTTCTCGAGCTCGCGCACGTTGCCCCGCCACGTGTAGCGCATGAACGCTTCCTTCACGACATCGGAAACCGGGGGCACGTCTTCACCGCGACGCCGGAAATAGCGCTCGAGAAAATGCTGCATCAGGATTGGAATGTCTTCACGCCGTTCGCGCAATGGCGGCAGGGCGAGGGGAAGGACGTTGAGCCGGTAGTACAGATCCTCGCGGAACTTGCCCTCGGCCACCATCTGCTTCAGGTCGCGCTTGCTCCCGGTGATGATGCGGACGTTGATCGGAATCGTCCTCGTCCCCCCGAGGCGCTCGATCGTCCGGTTCTGCAGCACGCGCAGCAGCTTCACCTGCATCGACAGCGGCACATCGTCGATATCGTCAAGGAAGATCGTGCCGCCCTCTGCCAGCTCGAAACGGCTGGGTCGATCTTTGATCGCGCCGGTGAACGCACCGCGCTCGTGACCAAACAATTCCGATTCGATCAGCGTCTCCGAGAAGAGGGCGCAACTGACCGCCACGAACGGGCGATGTTTGCGGCGGCTCGACTGATGAATCAGCGTCGCGGTCACCTCTTTGCCGGTGCCGCTTTCGCCAGTGATGAGCACCGTGCTGTCGCTGTTGCCGATGACCCGCAGGAACTCGAAGACCGCCCGCATCCGGGCACTGCGACCGACGACAATAGAATCCATCGAGACTTCCGATTGGGCGATCATGCCGACACCTCTATCTAGAGGAGACGCAATGTCTCGAACTCGGCAATCTCTTCCCGAAGCGCAAGTTCGACACCGACGTGCAGCGTCATCAGCGCGCTCGGGCAGCCTGCGCACATACCCGTAAGCCGCACGTCGGCTGAATTGCCATTGACGTCGACGAGCTCGATATCGCCACCGTCCGCCTGCAGGAATGGGCGGACGCGTCCGAGGACCGATTCGACCTGTTCTTTCGTGATCATGAGAAGGCTCCTTGTCTGGCAGGCCTTCCACGCCGGACAGACCGGGCACAGCACCGGCTGTGCCAGTGACGGCCGGCCGGCAGTGGAACACTTGGCGAGCTTTCGAGAAGGTCCTCGCCGGCAATTTGGCAGGTGCGGACTATTCCACAGCGCCGGGAGAAAACCCGCACCTGGACGAGGCTCTTCTTGTCACGCTCGAACGTGTCGATGCTATACGGGATCTGGTCGCGGTTCAAGCCACGGAGGGCCGCCGCGTGTCTTCATCGTCGATCGCGCGGATCCGCGTCGAGATGTAGTATCATCACTACATGAAGCTCGGATTGCGTGAGGCGAACCAGTATTTCTCGCGAGCGGTGAAGGCGGTGCGCGCCGGCCAGGATGTGGTCCTCACGGAACGCGGACGTCCGATTGCCGTGATCAAGCCGCTTCGCAACAGCGACAACGAGGAGGCGGCTCTTCGGGCGATGGCAGCTGAGGGCGTCATCGTTCCGCCAGCACGGAAGGGACCGATGCCACGGCCGCGTTGGAAACCGACGATGGTCAAGGGCAGGCCTGTGTCGCGAAGCATCATCGAAGATCGTGAGGAGCGGGCGTAGCGTGTGGGCGTACTGCGATTCGAGCGCTCTGGTGAAGCGATACGTCCGCGAGTCCGGCCGCCTGACGCTCATGCGGCTTCTCGAAGAACACGACTGCGTGTCGTCAGCCGTCTTGCCGGTGGAACTTCGAGGGGCCTTCAGGCGCCGGATCAGCGATGGGACGCTTGATGCGACTGACTTGCCAACATTGCTCGAGCGCGTGGCCTCGGATCGGATGTATTGGACCTTGGTCGAGGTCACTGCCGATGTGTTGGCGGCGGCAGAAGCCCTGATCGCGGCGCATCCCCTACGGACGTTGGATGCGATCCACGTCGCCTCTGCTCAGGTGTTCGGGGCTCGCGCCCTCAGATCGCTCGTGTTTGTCAGCGCTGACAAGCACCAGGTCGACGTCGCTGCCGCGATCGGCTTGAGCACCAAGCGCATCGCCTGACGCACCACTCCTGTGACCCATGCGAGGTCAGACCCAACCGCGACATCGTGATCAAGAGATCCCGACGAGGAGTGGCGAGGACCTGGAGCGGCCGGTAGCGCCGCACATCTGCTCGACACCAGCACCCTCCTCTGGGCACTCGGATCTCCTGAACTTTCTTACCCAGTGCGGACGATCTGGTGGCGCATAACCGAGCGTTGGCCGCCGAGATCGGACGCGTGGAGCGGCGGCTCGATGCCCCGCGGCGCCGATCCTGCTGTTTCCGGTTGACTCCCCGGGTGAAATGGCCTAGTTTCCGGCCACAGTCTCCGTGATGTGCGTCCCTCATTGGTCGAGGACAACGGGGCGATCGATTCCTCGAAGTTCGCGAAGCCCGTCGTGGCGCCGCGGTAAACCAGGTGTTCATTTCTTTGCACTTGTCATGAAGCTGGATTTCAACATGCACGTGCTCGTCCACGCGCCGAACCCGGATCGGTCGCAGACCAAGGCGGATCTGCTGCCCCTCGCGAAAGGGGCTGGGAACTAGTAGCTCCGGCTCGTCATCGCGGCGACGGTCGTCGATCAGGCCCGGAAACATCGGAGGCGTTCGCCTGAAGTCGTGCAGCGAACGTGGCGCCGGTCCATCTGACTCACACCACCTGGGGGGCGCGATCATCCAGAATCTGACGGCACACCCGCAGACACTCGCCGCACACCTTCGATGACACGCCCGCAACCAGCGGCCGTTCCGTACCCTTTCGGAACCTGCCGCAGAACGAGCAGCGGGCGGCGGCGCCTTTCGACATGACCAGCGGACCGCGGTTGCTCGAGCCGGCGATGGCCTGCTCGGCCAACATGACACACGCATCGCAAATGTACACGTTTGGCCCGGCGATGAGCTTGGCGACCTCGCTCGGAGAGCGGTCGCAGAACGTGCAGACGGCGTCGCGCTTCACGTTACGTGAGTGCCACACGCGCTGCCACCAACTTCCCCCTGCGCCTTTCACGATTTGCTGCACGCGCTGGTGGCTGACGCCGAGCGCTTGGGCGATCTCCCGCAAGGAACCGCCCGCCAGGTGCAGCCGCCGCACGACCGTGTGGTAGTCCGCACGCGCCAGCAGTGCCTCGTGCTCGGCCGCCGCCAACCGCTCTCCTTCCGCGCGCGCTTTCTTCATCAACTGTTCATCGAGCGTCATCGGGCACCTCATTCGTCTACAGCATATAGACATATTAGTCTATTGCAAATAGACAATTCGGAATGTATCGTGGACGGCATGACGCTGCCGATCGTCCACGTTGACGCCTTCATTCCGAGCCCTTCGGCGGCAATCCCGCCACCGTGTGCGTCCTTCCAGAGCCGCGCGACGCGCAGTGGATACAGCACGTCGCGCGCGAAATGAATCTGTCCGAAACCGCGTTTCTCGTGTCGCGCGCGGACGGATTCGACCTGCGCTGGTTTTCGCCAACCGTCGAAGTCGATCTGTGCGGACACGCCACGCTCGCCAGCGCGCACGTGCTGTGGGAAACCGGACGGGTGCCTTCGACCGACGCCATTCGCTTTCATACGAAGAGCGGCCTCCTGACGGCGGCGCGTCGGGACGACTGGATTGAGCTGGATTTTCCGGCGACGCCTGACGACAAGGTTGAGACACCAGTGGACCTCATCGCAGCGCTGTCTCGCCACGCTACGTAGGCAAGAGTCGCTTCGATTGTCTGGTCGAGTTGGATAGCGAGGAGGTCGTGCGCACGCTCCGGCCGGACTTTCGGCGCTTGCGTGGAATGCCTGCTCGGGGCGTGATCGTCACCAGTCGCGCCGTCTCGTCAGACTGCGATTTCGTCTCGCGCTTCTTTGCGCCGGCCTTCGGTATCGACGAAGACCCGGCCACCGGCTCCTCCCATTGTTGCCTGGCGCCTTTTTGGAGCCGCCGCCTCAACAAGACCACATTCATCGCCCGTCAACTGTCGGCCAGAGGCGGCGTGCTGAAGATGCAGCTCGCGGGCGATCGTGTTCGCCTGGCCGGTCAGGCGGTGACGGTCCTGCGCGGTGAGCTGGTCGCCTGACCCCATCTCGCGACGTCTGTTGGACGACCTAGAAATTCTGCCGATCGTCCCGTCCCACCACACGCTCGTATTCGGCGACCGTATCGATGTCGAGGAACGCTCCATCGTCGTCGACCTCGACGTCGCCCGCAGCCGAGGTGTGCGCGCGGACGACGAGCTTGGCTCCAGCCGTCGGATCGGCACGGCGAATCTCATCGAACAGCGACCGGTCAATCAGGACCGGATGGCCGTGCGCATCGCCGCGGACGGGACGAACGATGGGCGCGTGCGTCTGCCGATATCGATCGACGACCGCTCGAACGGTGCTCGCCGCCACAAGGGGTACATCGACGAGCGTGACCAGCGCCGCCGCCACGCCTGGGCGATCGACGGCGTTGAGACCTTTGATCAGCGACGACAATTGGCCGCTTTCGTAGTCGGGATTCATGACGAATCGCGCAGCCGCGCCGGTCACGGAAAACGCCGTCACGACCGCCTCGGCGTCGTGACCGACGACCACGACGACGTCGGGAACGGCTGCGTCGTAAAACGTCCGCACGATTCTCGACAGAAAGGTCTCGCCATCTTCGATTGGCAGGTTCGCCTTGGGGCGTCCCATGCGCGTCGACTTGCCGGCCGCCAGCACGATCGCGGGAATCACTGCGGAGATGATACAGGGCAATTGCAGGATGGCAGGATTGCAGAATTGCAGGAAGGAAAGGGGCAAAGACCTTATTGCCTTCGCTTTCTGCAATCCTGCATTTCTGCAATCCTGCAATTTGTGAAAGAATCGCCCGCATGACCGACATCGGCCTGCTGATCCGTTGTCAGCGGTGCGGCACCCAGATGGACATGCGCGATCCGGGGCCGGGGATGCCGTGGACGCCGGATCAATTCTGGGTCTGTCCGCGCTGCGGCCGGCATTTCTGGTCGACCTACCCTCCGCCGAACCGCGAGAAGGCCAAGCCGGCGTCGGAGCCTGGCTCGTGACGCACAGCCACGACGCGCCCCCGCTCTTTACGACCCGTTTTCATCTCGACGATGATTTCGACGACGATGACGACGAGGAGTCGGGCGATGACGACGAGGAGTCGGGCGAGGATGACGAGGATTCGGACGAAGACGACGACGAAGACGACGGCGATGAAGAGACGGAAACGTGGCAGGTATCGGTCGTGAGGCCGATTCCATTGAACGAACTACCGCCCAAGGGCCGGTGGGATTAACCCTGGCACGTGGGCACTAAAGGGCGCCTCCGGCTTGACTTCGGGGTTTGATCTGCCTAGACTGGCCGGAATTTATCAGCTCAGCTAAGGCTGGACCGAACTCAGCTGGCCCGCGTCCCGACGGCTTTTCTCGTAGGCGCTCCTAACCGGCTGAGTTCCCTTGGGATTTCCCTGGGGGTTCGGAACGGAGGGCTTCGGGTATGCCGACCGGGACAATCGCACGTCTCCTCATCGACAAAGGATTCGGGTTCATTCGCGACGAAGGCGGCATCGAGCACTTCTTCCACCGCAGCTCGGTCCGCGGCGCCGTGTTCGAGCTCCTACGAGAAGGACAACGCGTCGAGTTCACCCCCGAAGATTCGCAAAAAGGACCCCGCGCGGGCGACGTCCGCCTGATCGAAAGCTAGCTGCCATCGAGATTGCAGAGTTCAATCCACGATCTACAATTTCGATCGGAAGCGAATGGGGCCCGGTGGCTCTCCCGGTCTTCAAAACCGGTCGCTCCCTGCTGACGCGGGGAGGCTCGGTTCGACTCCGAGGCGCTTCCGCCAACCCTCGCTCGCGATCGCAGGCGAAGGTTGCGAGCGTCGGCTGGCAAGCCAACAGACCTCACGTTCGGTGGATCGCTGAAAGCACCTCGGCGGTGTCGGACAAATCCTCAAACACGACATCGGCGCCGGCGGCGCGCAAGGTGTCAGTGTCGTAGCCGCCTGTTGCGACCGCGATCGATCGCGCGCCCGAGGTCGCCGCGCATTCGACGTCGAGCGGCGTGTCGCCGATGACCGTCACTTCGGAGGGACTGGCCTCAGGTCCGCCGCAGGCCCGCACGATCGCCATCGCTTTCGGCAATAATCCATTGCGATCCGGCGCCGCGTCACCAAACGCCCCGCACCGGAAGTACCGCCACAGATCGAAGTATTCGAGCTTCGCGCGGGCGGCGTCCTCGTAGTTTCCGGTGAGAAGCGCCAGATACACATCGCCGCGGCCGGCGAGCGCGTCGAGCAGCGGCCGGACGCCCGGCATCACTCCCTTGCGCGGGCCTGGACGTTCGAGCTCGTTGCGAAGATGTGCCAGATAGACCTCGCGAAACCGCGCGAGGTCAGCCGCCGCTGACGCCACGCCGTGCGCGGCCGCCGCGTCGGACAAGATCCACGAGTCCGTGCGGCCCGGCATTGGGATGTGCTGGAACGCGTTCGGGACGGAAAAAATGTCTTCGAAGGCGCGCGCCATCGCTCGCTGACCGGCACCGCCGGTGAGCACAAGCGTGCCATCGATGTCGAAGAGAATGACTTTGGACAGGTGCCGAACTCTTAGGGCCCCCTGACTGGCCCTTAGCCTTCGCCGCGAACGTTCCCGGCCCGCGGCCCCTTGGCCGAGGGTTCTTCGTCGAAGTTGACGCGCTGGCCTTCGTTCAATGATTCGAAGCTGCCCTGCACCGAACTGCGGTGAAAGAACCACTCCTGGCCGCCGTCGTCGCGAATGAACCCGAAACCTCTGTCACGGACGAGTCGCTTGATTGTACCGCTCGGCATCCGAGTCTCCTTTGGCGCGCGTAGCTCTTACTTCTTGACGTTCACCGTGATCGACGTGCACGTGCCGGGCATCGTGTTGTGGAGGTCATCACCAAGCTGAAGCGCAAGCTTGTGCTTCCCGGGCGTGAGCTGCGTGTCGAACTCGGATTTGCCATCGCCGAAATGGACCCACGACGGCGTGCCCTTCACGATGGTCTTGCCGGCCGACAGGCAGCTTTGATCGATGCCGACGTGATAGTGCCCGACTCCCGGCCGCGTCTTGGTCACATCGCCTTGTGGCACCGCTGCGATCTCGATCCCTTCGGCGCCAAACTTCATGTGCACCGGACTCGTCACGGTCGCCCCGTTCTTGGGCTCGACGAAAAACACGCGAGCCCGTTTGGTTGCAGGCTGCTTGGCTTGAGCACCCGCGAACCCGCTGAATCCCGCAATCAGCACGACGACGAGCGGCGTGATCTGTTTTTTCACGTGCATACGTCACCCTCCTCTTGATTCACATTCTAACGAGGCCCTGCCTCAGACCGTCGAGCATGTTGTGTGGTGAACCGAGGACCGGCCGGTCTGAGGCAGGGCCTCGTTACAAAAACCAAGACACGCCGGAGACAGCCGACCATGTTACCCTCAACGCACGTTCACGGCTCGGGTCGGGCGAAGTCCACTTCACCGACGGACATAGTCCGTGCCTTGCACGGCCATCGGCTCTCGACTTGTTCGGGACCACGCCCACACTGGCACTTCCGTCACGACCAGCAAGAACTTCGACCCCGACCACGCGCTCTCCCATGCCACCCCAGATGCTCCACGTCCGGGGGCAAGGGGGTGTTGTGCGCGTCATCGACAAAACTTGACTCAAGTACTCAGATTTCACGTGGTCAAGGCTTCTAGCGAGGCTGCGCCTCAGACCAACGAGAAACATGACGGTCCCGGCGCCGCCTCGCCAGTTCCACCTTTATCACAGCCCCGCTGCGGGGCTAGCCGTCTTGACCGAAAAACTTGACTCGTTTGGTGCAAGTTTTGAGAGTCAAGACGGCTAGCCGAGCAGCCGTCCAAACCACCGACTTGCGCGACGCTCGGTCAGTCGTCCGCTTGCCGCCTCCAGAGTGAGGACGCGGTCGGCAACCGCCTCGGCAAACGCCCGATCCGCGGTCAGCGCCACAATCGCGGCGCCGCGGCGTCCGGCGACGGCGCGGATCTGCCCGCCCAGCGCTGCGACTTCATCTCGACCGACGACGGCCGTCGCGTGTTCGAGGAGGAGTAGGGAGGGATCGAGCGCCAGCGCGCGCGCCAGCCGCACGCGTGCGCGCGACGCCATGCCCAGCGCAGCCACGGGGTTCTGCCACTCTGATGGGGGCAGGCCCACTTCCTGCGCGAGATCCGCGGCGCGAGCGCTGATGTCGTCTGGCAGAGGCTCGATGTCGAGGGTGAACGGTACCGCGAGGTTCTGCAGCACGCTCAACCCGTCGAGGAGGACGGCTCGTTCGCTCACGATGCCGAAACGGTCGACGACCGTCAGCCACTCGGCGCTGTCGACGATCGCAGACGTCAACTGCCCGAACACGCGGATCTCGCCGAGATCGGGCAACGTCGCGCCGGTCAGGAGGTTGACGAAGACCTCCGCCATCGGCTGGTCGAGGCCGATCAACGCCAGCTGCTGGCCAGCAGCGACGGTCAGCTGCTGAATTCGGAGCGGGCGGAGACCGTGATAGTCCTTGGATACCCCCGCGAGCTCCAGGACGGGATCGCTCACGACCCGATCAGGCGATTCACTTCATCGACCACGTGGGCTGTTGCGGTGAGCGCGTCGATCTCGATCTTCACGGCGGCCAGATTGGCCGCTATCGCGCCGTAGGCGATCGTCGCGTGGACGATCGGCGGCATCACGCCGGTGTCGACGCTCGCGCCGATGATAACCGCGACCATCGTGACACCCATCGCAAGCGTGCCCATCGAGAACACCGCCTTTCTCGCGGCGGCGATGCGGCGAAAATAGTCGCCGGACACGTTGTTCTCCGCCATCGCATCTTTGACCGCTTTGCCCTTCCCGATGAGATAAAACATCATCATCGAGTGGGCGAGGATCAAGACCATCGTCGAAAAAAAGCCGAGCGAGATGTGGGCCCAGAGGTCGGTCCCCCGCAGGCCCAACACCGCGGCGGCCATGAGGCCGACAAGACCGATGACGATCGCGGAAAGCAGCGCGGCGGCCATGACGCAAATTTAGAATTCTAGGTCTTAAGTTTGCCAGCGAGAGTAACCAACCGCTCGTACGCGTCTCGTGGCAACGAGACACTGCCGATCGACGCGCCGCCGTGCGACTCGTCGGCGTGATAGTCCGACCCGCCAGAGACCGCGACCCCGAGACGAGTCGCAAGATCGAGATACAGCCTCGTCGTCTGCGCGTCGTGGTCGCAGTGGTACGCCTCGATCGCGTCGAGGCCCGCTTCGGCCAATTGCGGCAGCCACCCGTCGCGCCCCAGCAGACCGGGATGCGCAATGGATGCGATGCCGTGCGCCTCATGAATGCGGCCGATGACCTCTTCAGGCGCGGCCGCCATCCGCGGCACGAACGCCGGCCGCCCGCGCGACAGCCAGCGACTGAAGGCCTCGTCACTCGTCGCGACATGGCCGGCGGCGACCAACGCGCGGGCGATCCAAGGCCGCCCCACGGCCCGCGACTGGTCGTCGAGTCCTGACTGCAGAATCGCGTCGGCGTCCAGGGCGATGCCGAACTTGCCGAGGCGATGGACGATCTCGCGCACCCGCTCGATCCGACGAAGCCGTTGTTCGGTCAGAAACGCAGCCAGTTTCTGCGATTCGATATCAATGAAATAGCCGAGCGTGTGAACGTCGATGTTCTCCCGAGTCGCCGTGATTTCTGTTCCCGCGACGAACTCGATGCCCGCGTCGAAACAGGCGGCCGCGGCCGGACGGCAGCCGGCCACGGTATCGTGATCGGTGAGGCTGAGCACGTCGACGCCGGCCGCCGCCGCGCGGGCGACGAGCTCGTCCGGCGTACAGCAGCCATCCGACGCGGTTGTGTGGGTATGGAGATCGATCAACGGGCTGATCTGGCGCGCGTGGCGGCAGGCCGGCGCGGCCGCGGCTGACGCTGCCGGTCGGACAACGCGCGATACTCGCGGATGAGCAGATCGAGATGCGCGCGCTCTTCGTCGGCGAACTCGAGGAAGATCTGCTTGCCCTGCGAATCTTCGAACCGCTCGCCGTACCGTTTGAAGAAGTTGTGCGACCCGCGCTCGCACTTGATGCCGATGAGGAGCGCCTGTTGAGCGTTGACGCCTTTGCGCAGCTTGGCGGCGCCTTCCTCGAACAGACCGCCCGCCGCGCCTTTGAAAAACAGGAACGTTGGACGTGATTCGAGCTCCGGGTCGGTCGCGATCAGATCGCGGTAGCGATCCTCGAGCGTGGCCAGGTGTTCGCGCTCCTCGGCCGCGAGCTTGTCGAACACGGTGCGCCCGCGCGCGTCCTTCGTGATGGCGGCCGCGCGCGTGTAGAACTCCAGCCCGCTCTTTTCGGTCGCGATCGCGATGCGCAGCGCGTCACGCGCGAACACGAGCTCGGTCGTCGCGCCGTCGATGGTGCGGCTGTCAGGGCGGCCCGCGCCGGTCCGGCACTCCTCGCAGGTGCCGTAGATCTGCACGACGGTTTGCGCCGGCGCGAACTTGCGGGCCGTCGCGATTTCCTCGACCAACGCCTCGACGTCCGAGCTCAAGAACTCGGACGAGCGATGACACGTACGGCAGATGAGATGGAAATGCCGGGGATGGCCGTGCGACGGCTCGAACCGCGATCGGCCTTCGCCGAAATCGACCTTGCGGGCGACGCCGGCTTCGACCATCCACTGCAGCGTGCGATACACCGTCGCCCGCCCGACCCCGGGCGCCTCGCGGCGAACCAGATCAACCAGATCGTCAGCGCTCAGATGACCTTCCTGCTGGAGGAATGTCCTGAGAATCTGATCTCTTTTCGTGGAATGCTTGCCCCCTGCCGGACGCAGGCGGGATTGGTCGGGATCCATGACGAGAAAGGGGGACGGCGGTCGTCCCCCCTCTTCCTAGTCGACGGAGAAGGACGAGCCGCAGCCGCAGGTCGAGGTGGCCTGGGGGTTCTTGATGGTGAACCCGCCGCCGGTGACCGTGTCGACGAAATCGACCTCGGCACCCTTGAGATAGCGGACACTAATCGGATCGACGAACAGCTTCACGCCGTGCGACTCGAACACCATGTCGCCCGAACCTTGGCCGTTCTCCTCGATCATGAGGCCGTACTGAAAGCCAGAGCAGCCGCCGCCCTGCACGAACACGCGGAGGCCGCTGCCGACCTTGTTTTCTTCGGACAACAGCTCGTTGATCTTTTCGGCAGCCGTTTCGGACACGTTAATCATGGGACACATTCTCCTGGAGACACTGACGGCATGGTTGCACACCATTATAACAAAACCGGATTGATATACTGCCGTGCCGGCGGAGCGCCCAAAGTGCTTGCGCATGAGCCACATGCCCTACATTTTCGTCCCGCCGGCTCCGCGCGAGGAACTTCTGGTGACTGCCGGCGAGCGGTGGAACACGGTCCTCGCCGCTCGTCCCCAGCTTGGCGCCGCCGTCGAGCTCCAGCGACGGCTGCTCCACCTCGTCATCGAGCTCAAGCAGACCATTGAAGGTGGACGGCTGCCGCGCCTGTCGATGCCACCCAGATACGTCGCCGCCAAGCTGTCCAGAGGCGTGCCCGCATTGGCGGGCGAACCGATTCCGATCCCGGTCCACGCGCTGACCGCGACACTCGTCCGCTTGTGCGCTGAGCTTGCTGCGGGCGGCGCCGGCGAGGCCGCCGAGCACATCCAAGCGGCGATCGAAAGCCACAACCTCGACGCCGGCTCGCTGCTCGCGGCGTCGCTCGCGCGCGATCAGGCGGCGATCCACACGGGCGCGGTGCATCGCGGGCTCGCGCCCGACCTCGTGTGGCTGGTCGCCGAGCTCGCCGTCGGTCCCTTCGCGCACGCGTTGCAGCGCACCATCCTGGCGACCGCCGCCCGTCGCGACGCGGTCGACGCGCCGCACGCGGACGATCCCGTTTGGCGCGCGCTCGACGACTGGAATCACGGCTACTGCCCCGCGTGCGGCTCCTGGCCGGCGATGGCTGAAGTCGTCGGCGGCCACCGGACCCTGCGCTGTTCGTTCTGTTCCGCGGCGTGGGAACTGACCACCTACGCGTGCGCATACTGCGCCGAGGACGGGGCGCCGTTTGTCACCGCGGCGCCCGATGAAGCGCGCAAGGATCGGCGTGTCGAGCTCTGCCGCAGTTGCGGCGGATATCTAAAGACCGTCGACACCGACGTGCTGTCGCCGTTTCCGCTCCTGTCGATTGGCGATCTGGAGACGATGGACATGGACATGGCGGCGATGGAGCACGGTTACGCCAAGCCGGCCATGAAGGAGCTCGCGCGACCTTCCTCCCAGCGCTGATGCACCACGAAGGACACCAAGGACACAAAGGAACGGACTCATAAGATAATCGGGCCGTTCCATGCTCACTGAAGCCGATACCTGCCGGAAATTCGTTGTCCCGAAGCTCCAGTTCGCCGGTTGGGACAACGAGCCGCATTCAATCGCCGAGCAGCGGACGATTACAGACGGCCGCATCGTGCCGGTTGGAAAGGGCTTCGTCCGCAAGCCATCGAAGAAAGTTGATTATCTCCTTCGCTACAGACGCGATTTTCCGCTGGCGGTTGTCGAAGCCAAGGTGACGTACAAAGCCGCGACCGATGCCGTCCAGCAAGCTCGCCAGTACGCTGAAATGCTCGGCCTGAAATTCGCATACGCCACTAATGGGGACGACATCATCGAGTGCGACTACTTCACCGGCCGCGAAGTCGGGCGATCGGACTTCCCCACGCCGGACGAACTCTGGGAACGCTATCGATCCGGACACGGGATCACCAGCGCGCAGATCGCGGATCGCCTGCTGACGCCGTCGAACTACGCGGTGGGAGAGGGCGAGCGCTACTACCAACAGACTGCGATCAATCGCACGGTCGAAGCGATCCTGAAGGGCGATCGACGGCTCCTGCTCACCATGGCCACTGGAACAGGCAAGACCGCCGTGGCCTTCCAAATCTGCTGGAAGCTGTGGAACGCCCGCTGGAATCGAACCGCCGAGCATCGTCGGCCGCG
>JAHFUI010000259.1 GCA_023265175.1 Acidobacteriota bacterium | reverse complement strand
TGTGCTGGCTGAGCCCCCACGTCGGTCCGGGAGGCTGATAAGGGAGATTCCGTTAACGAGTCTCCCCGCGGCAGGGCCTTCATCGTTCCTATCGTCTCAGCCTTTGACGACGAAACCTTTCTGCTGCAGGACGGCGCGGATGCGGTCGCGCAGGTCGCCCTGGAGCTCGACGCCGTCGGCGCGGACGGCGCCGCCGGTGCCGCAGGCGCGTTTGAGCTCCTGCGCCAGTTCCTTGAGAAATGCCGCGTTGCGCGGCAGGCCGTCCACGACGGTGACGGTCTTGCCGCCGCGGCCTTTCTTTTCCATCCGCACCGTCGCGATGATCTTAAGCGGTACGGGCTGATCGAATTGCCTGCTGCACTGGCAGTTGTCTTTCGGCCACCCGCAGTCCGGGCACATCGCGCCGATGCCGGTGGAGTAGACGAGTCGTCCTTTGCCGTCGCCCATGCCAGTCAAGATGATCTCAGAAATGGCGCGTGAAATCCTGTTCGAAGACCAGTGGCTGCTGGCGATCGACAAGCCCGCCGGCCTCGTCGTCCATCCCACATATAAGAATGTCGCGGGAACGCTGCTCGACGAACTGCGCGCTCGAGAGCCCGGCGCCGCGCTCTCGGTCGTCGGCCGGCTCGACAAGCGGACCTCCGGCATCGTCATCATCGCGAAGAGCGCGGCTGTGCACGCCGCGCTGCAGAAGACCTGGCCGTACGCGGACAAGGATTATCTGGCCGTCGTCGAGGGACGCGTAGACCCCGAGCGCGGGGAGATCGACGTGCCGCTCGGCACGGATCCCGCCGATCGCCGGAGGCGAATCGTAAGGGCCGATGGCGCGCCGAGCGTGACGATCTTCGAGCGGCTCGATTACCTCTCGTCGGCGGGTGTGTCGCTGCTGCGCTGTCGCCTGGTGACCGGTCGCCGCCACCAGATCCGCGTGCATCTGGCCGCGCGCGGCTGGCCGGTCGTCGGCGATGAGGTCTACGGCCGACCGTTGGACGGCTTTCCGCGCCACGCGCTGCACGCGTGGCGCGTTGCGCTCGACCATCCCGGATCGGGCCGCAGGCTGCGCCTCGAGGCGGCGCTGCCGAAAGAACTTGGATCACTGTATCCTAACAGTGATACAGTGGCGCGGTGAACTTCCGGGTCAATCCCACCGCGACTCAGCCGCTCTACCTGCAGCTCACCCAGCAGATCCGCCACGCCGTCGACACCGGCGTGTTGCAGCCGGGCGACATGCTGCCCGGCATCCGGACGCTGGCTGAACAACTGGTCGTCAGCCCCAACACCATCGTCAAGGCGTATTCGGATCTCGAACACGAGGGCGTGCTCGAGCTGCGGCAGGGAGCAGGCGCATTCGTCGCCGGACGGCGCTCGAACAAAGCCAAGAGCGATCGCGTGCGGCACGCGCAGGAGCGCGCGCGCGCGTTCGTCGAGCGGCTGCAGAACGACGGCTTCTCGGAAGAGGAGATCCAGCGGTTCGTGGAAGCGGAGTTGTTCTATCGCGCGCCGGCGCCGAAGCGATGATTGACGATGGCCGACAGCTGGGTGATTGAGACGACGGCGTTGACGAAACGGTACGGCAAGTTCGAAGCCGTGCGGCAGCTCGACCTGCGCGTCGGCGCTGGGCGCATCACCGGATTCCTGGGGCGCAACGGCGCCGGAAAGAGCAGCACGATCAAGATGCTGCTCGGCATGAGCCATCCCTCGTCCGGCACTGGACGGCTCCTCGGCCGGCCGATTGACGACGAGCGGGAGAGCCGGGAGAGCCGCAAGCATGTGGCATATGTCGCGGAAGACAAGCAGACCTACGCGTACATGACCGTCGCGCAGATGGTCGCCTTCACGCGATCGTTCTACAGCGACTGGCGTCCGGAGGTCGAGGCGCGACTGCTCCGGCAGTACGATCTGCCGCCCGGTCGCAGGGTGAAGGCGCTCTCGAAAGGCATGCGCACGAAGCTCGCTTTGTTGCTGGCGCTGGCTCGGCAGCCCGAACTCCTGATTCTCGACGAGCCGAGCGAAGGCCTCGACCCTGTGTCCATCGAAGAACTGCTGCAGGCGCTCGTCGCGGCCGCGGCCGATGGCACGGCCGTCTTCTTCTCGTCCCATCAAATCGCGGAAGTCGAGCGGATTGCCGACCACGTCTGCGTCATCGACCGTGGCCGCCTCGTTCTCGATGCGTCTCTCGAGCAAATCAGAGATCAGCATCGACGGATCGAGCTCGGCTTCGCGTCCGACCCGCCGTCGTGGGACTGGAGCGGTGAGGGCATCGGCTCGGTGCGCACGAGCGGCCGTCAGATCACGATCATGGCGCGAGGCAACGCCGACGCGATCATCGAGCGCGCGTACGGCATCGGCGCGGTCTCGGTCGAGTCGTCGGCGGTGAGCCTGCGCGAGGTGTTTCTCGATTCCGTGGTGACGGAGGCTTGATGCTCCTCTCCAAGGCGTGGCGCGAGAGCCGCGTGCGCTTTCTGCTGGCGTTGTCGGCGCTCGCGCTGTTCTCTCTGGGCTTCCTGCTCAACGCGCGACGCGACTTTCCACCGCCGGAGTCTCCGCTGCTCCCGTACGCGGCGGTCGTCTGGTCGCGGTTCTATGCCGGATATGCAGGGCCCGTGTTCGCCATCGTCGCGCTGATCTTTGGCCTTGGCGGGTTGCAGCGCGAGCGTGCCGCCGGAACAGCGGGCTTTACGCTGGCTCTTCCTGTCAGTCGCGCGCAGCTGCTCGGAGCCCGAGCCTTGGTCGGCGTGCTCGAACTCTCGGCTCTGGTCCTGACGCCGGCGGTCATCGTGCCGGTGCTGTCGCCTCCCCTGGTCCACCAGGCGTATCCCGTGTCGCAGTGCCTGAAATTTGCCGCGCTGTTCATGAGCTGGGGCGTCGTCTGGTTCAGCACAGGCTTCTTGTGGTCGATTCTGTTCAGCGGAGACTACACGGCGCCGGCTGCGGCGATACTCACGCCGTTCGCATACTTGGTTGTGTTCGCGAATCTGTCTCGCGGCGGCCTCAGATTTCGGTACGCAAACCCGTTTGCGTTCATGAGCGGCGACATGGACGCCGACCCGAGAGCCTTCATCATGGGACTCCACACTGGGCCCTTGCCCTGGATGACGATGGCCGTCCTTGCCATCGTGGCGTTGGTCCTGCTCGCCGCGGCGTCCAAGGTGACAAAGCGCCAGAGTTTCTGATCGTCATGCTCTGGTACAAGTTCTGGCTCGAGAGCCGCGTGAGGTTCCTTGCAAGCGGCGTTGTGCTGGCGGCCTACTGCGTGTCATTCGTCCAGCAGGCGCGCTACAACTTTCCACCGGTGATGGAGCCTGCGCTTCCGTACTCCGGCTATGTCTGGCGCGGCATCTACAACGGCATCGATACGCTGGTCTTCGTGATCGTCGCCGTGATGCTCGGTCTTGGAGGGCTCCAGCGCGAGCGATCGACTGGCAGCGCCGGATTCACCCTGGCGCTACCGACAACCCGGCTTGACCTGCTGATGCCTCGTGCAGCGGTGGCGCTCGTGCAGGTGGCGCTGCTTGCGATGATTCCCGTGGTGATTGTCCCGTGGATGTCCTCGCGCATCGGGCACGTGTATCCGATCGCGCAGTCATTGAAGTTTGCCGGGCTGTTTGCCATCACCGGGGCGGTCTGGGTGTCGGCAGGTTTCTTCTGGTCGGCTGTCTTTACCGGCGAACACACAGCCACGATCGCCTGCATCCTGACGCCGATTCTGTACGCCGCAACGGTCAACGGCACGGCGCTGCGGCAGTATCCGTCCGCCAACATCTTTAATGTGATGAGCGGGGCGCGTCTGCCGGTCCTCGATCGCACGACCTCGCTGCTCGTCGGACCGTTTCCCTGGACGACGATGCTGGCTATGACGCTGGTGGCGGCGGCGCTGCTCTGCGCCGCGGTCGTCGTGACCAGTCGTGAGGATTTCTGAGAAATCTGGAACTTTTCACCCTCAAGAGGCGAATATGTCCAACCCTTTCACTGATGCGAACGTCCAATCGACGATGAGAAAGCTGCTGCTCGTTCCCTTTGTCGTAGCCGCCCTCGCGGCCCAAACGGCGCCGCCCGCTGTCGCACCGGCCTTCGAAGTCGCGAGCGTCAAGCAAAACACATCGGGCGAGAACTTGATTGGCGTTCGGCTGGCGCCAGGCGGCCGGTTCACCGCGACCAATGTGCCGCTGCGGCAGTTGATCACCATGGCCTACCAGGTGCAGCCGTTTCAGATTGACGGCGGTCCCGTCTGGCTGGCCTCCGATCGCTTCGATATTGTCGCAAAGGCTGCGGGCGAGCTGCCGCCACCGCAGCCGGGGACCGTCGGACCGCTGCAGATGATGATGCGGTCGCTGCTGGCGGATCGCTTTAAGCTCGTCGTGCGGAACGAGCGGAAAGAGATGGCCATCTACGCGCTCGTTCTCGGGAGGACCGACGGCAAACTCGGCACGCAGCTCCATCAATCGACCACTGACTGCGCGGCGCTGATGGCGGGCCGCCGGGGCGCGCCGCCGCCGGGGCCGCCGTCGCTGACTGATCCGATCCCTTGCGGCATGCGCATAATGCCTGGCAACCTCTCGGCGGGCAGCGTCCCGATGTCGCAGTTGGTGCAGATACTGTCCCAGAACCTGCAGCGCGTTGTCGTCGATCGGACGGGGCTCACGGGCAACTTCGATGCGAATCTCATGTGGACGCCAGATCAGATGCCGCGGCAAGGCGATCTTCCGCCCGGTGCGCCCGCGTTGCCGCCAATCGATCCCAACGGACCGTCGCTGTTTACCGCGCTGCAGGAACAGCTCGGGCTGAAGCTTGATTCCACGAAGGGCCCCGTCGATGTGCTGGTCATCGATCGGGCGGAGAAGCCCACGACGGACTGAGCCAGCCCGGTCGTGACGGTGTCAAACGGGGCATGCGAAGATTGAGGGCCCGGTCAGAACCGGTTGTCCACGGCTCACGTCAAATGGGAAGCTGTACCAACCGTGGAGAGGCCCGCAAACGCATGTAAAAACTGTTGATTGCCCTCGTCGTGCTCGTCAGCACCCACGGGTTGCTGGCTGGCGGCGAGCACTCCGGTCAGGTGATTTTCGGGGAACTGCCCGTGCCTGGCGCGACGGTCACGGCTT
>JAHFUI010000258.1 GCA_023265175.1 Acidobacteriota bacterium | reverse complement strand
GAAATGACCGATCCAGACCGCGAGTTTCTGGCCAGAAAAAGCGCGCCCGGCAGGACTCGGAACCGCTCGCGATGAGCGAAGCGAGTCGCGGCGCTTCCACGAGGCTGCAGGATCCGAACCGCTCGCAAAGCGAGCGGGTTCGCGCCCGGCAGCACTCGAACCTGCGACCCCCGGCTTAGAAGACCGATGTTCTATCCAACTGAGCTACGGGCGCGGTCGCGATTGGTGATCCTGAAGCGCCAATAACTGAATGGTTTAGTGCGACACCTGGTTTCGAGGAACGCCGTCAAACGTCCTCTTGTAAACACTGCGCCGTTACTGAGGAGGAATCGCTTCGGCAGAGCTGGCCGGCCCGCGCGGGTGGTTCGTCAGTCAGACGCCCGCACGGCCCAGCGGAGTTTCGCCGCGGAGGCGCGCCGGTTCGCGAACGTTTCCTTCTTGGCGGAGCGAATGACCTGATCCGCCACGGCGGAAAACACCCCTTCCCTATTACCTGCCTGAAACGCCTTCTTCACCCGGCGGTCTTCCCCGGAGTGAAAGGTCAGGATCGCCACCCGGCCGCCCGGCGCCAGGCACTGCGGCAACAACCGCAGGAGCGCATCGAGCGCGGCGAATTCGTCGTTCACGGCAATGCGCAGGGCCTGGAACGTACGGCGCGTGGACATTTTGACGTCGGCCTTCGCCAGACCTGGCAGCGTCGAGTTGAGACCGGCGCGCAACAGGCGCTCCAGAGCATGGGTGGTGTCGAGGGGCTGCTGCTTGAGAAGACGGGCGACGAGATGCGCGTGCGGTTCATCGGCGTTTTCCTCGAGCAGGCGCGCGAGATCCTTTTCGCTCGAACGCGCGATGAGCTGCGCCGCCGACTCACCGCGCAGCGGATTCATCCGCATGTCGAGAGGACCAACGCCTTTGTAACTGAAGCCGCGATCGGGATTGTCGAACTGCATCGACGACACGCCTAGGTCCGCCAGGATCAGATCGACGCGTGTCAGCCCTTCGGCGGCAAGCACCTTCGGCAGGCCCGCGAAGTTCGCGTGGCGCGCGACGAATACGTCGGGCTCGAAGCCGGACGCGCGAAGACGCACTTCCGTGCGAGGCAACTCAAGCGGGTCGATATCGAGCCCGATCACGCGGCCGCCCGGCCGCACACGATCCAGAATGGCTCGCGCATGACCGCCCCCGCCGAGCGTGCAATCCACGGCGACCTCGCCGGGCCTCGGGCGAAGGCAGCGCAGAACCTCGTCCACCATGATAGGGAGATGCGCGCCGGCCGGCGTCTTTCCGGCCGCGAGCACTTTTGCCACGTCCCCGGGATACCGCTCTGGATTCAGTTCTTTGTATTTGTCGTGAAATTCGCGCGGGCTCTTGCCTGGGTAACGCCGCCGTCGCACGTGCACAGGCGGCAGGTCGAGGGGCCTCTCGGGCACGCCGTATTCTATAGCGGGCCGACGCGGCTCAATGACCACGAGACCCTCGGAGTCTGCGCTGCTCGGCCGCGAGCGTCCGTCACATAGTCTGTCGACAAAGGAATACAACGGCGTCGATCGTTACCAACGTTCCGCACGACGCGTCTGTGTAGGCGACACGAAGTGGCGCTGGAACAGGTCGCGAGCCATTCTGGAGCGACAGGCCCCTCTGTTACGAGGTCTTCCGGGGGCTCTTCTCCTGATTCCGCTTCACCTCGGCCTTCTGCTTGACGTCGTGCTGCTGCTTGCTCTTGGCCTTGTCCTTCTTGCCGCCTTTGTCGCCCATGTGGCTTTGCTCCTTGCGGTCATTATGACGCGCGGTGGAGGATTACGCGCGTGCCGATCCGATCCCGGAGTGTCGTGCGAAAGACGCGCTGGCGGGCTAAAGAAGCCATTACGGCGTCTCACGTTATCAGTCGGCCCCCCCGCGATCGCTCGCAGAACCAGGATCACCGTACATGGGACAGCATTACTTCACTAAGCTGGCCTATGCCCTCATCCTTGCCTGCAACAGGTCGGCTTGACGTTAGCGGTCGCCGCGGGTAATTCGGCCAGGGATCGATTACCGCATCCGGCGCTAGTACTCGACAGGTCCAAAAACGCCGTCGTAGACGATTCGCGTTAGGACCAATCGGTTTACGCATTCCACGGCGATGCTGCCGGTTTTGATCGGTCGACCAAAGAGCGCGAGGTTCGGAATAATCTGCGCTTTCGCATGTGCCTCGTGACCCTTGAAACGCCTGATGGAGATGCCGTAGGCGGTTTCAATTGGCATGCGTCCGGTACGCACCACACTGAAGTATGACGGATAGACGATTCCGTCTCCACGTCGTGCCCGAGCGCCGTCAGGAAATCCATCAGTCGCTCTACGGAGAAGTTCCCAGACCGGTTGCGCATCAGCAGCGACACATGCGGCTGCTTGATGCCCAGAATCTCACCAGCCTGCACCTGCGTCAGGTCGCGCGCCTTGATGTCGCGGTAGATCTGCAGGTCAGCGGGCCTTGAGGAATTCCCGTTCAGGATGGGGCAGGCCGAGGTCGGCGAATACGTTGCCGCTGCTCTTCTTCGTAGGCGATGGTCGTCTTCGTTGCCATATCAGGGCTGCCTTTCTCGGTGGAGGCGTAGAGTGGCAAAGAGAGACATCGTACGTTTTGATGCGGCCGTTCGGAGACTAACAGCCGTGGCCGTCTCGGCCACGCCAGATTACAGCTGAAACACCAGGAAGGTACCGCGGAGGTTGGCGTTGCTCGCGGGCTTCGTCATGGTTGCACGGTGACCAAAGGCGTACACGAACTTCGGGTTCGCGACGAAACACGCCGCGCGCCAACCGCTGAAGCGCCCGAGGGCGCGGCCCATGTCGGCGTAGAGCGCGAGCAGCTCCTCTTCGCCGTGCTCCCCGCCGATGCGCACGCCATAGGGCGGGTTGAAGCAGAAGACACCCGGCTGCATGTTGCGCACCCCAGGCAGCAGGCGCTCGATGTCGTCCGGCGTCAGCCCTCGAACGTCCTGTTGCGCGATGACGATGGAGTGGTCGTACGCGGCACCGGTCAGAGCCGCGGCGCGCAGGTTGCCCACCATCGCGGGAATGCACTCGGCGTCGGCGTCGAGCGCGACGATTTTTGCCACGGTCCCGGGGAACAGGTCGGGCGTTTCGTTCGGCAGACCCCTGAACGCGGCGAGATGGCGCAGCGGGAGATCCGCCGGGTGACGAATGGCAGCGCCCACCGCGAGGCCGGCCGCCTCGATCGGAATCGTGGCGCTTCCAGCCATCGGATCGACGAGCGGCTCGGTTCGCGCATCCCAGCGCGACAGCATGATCAACTGCGCCGCGAGCGTCTCGCGCAGCGGCGCGAGCCCGGCGGCCACGCGCGCGCCACGTCGATGACGCGCGCCGCCGCCCACGTCGATGCCCACCACTGTACGCCGCGCGTCAGACGTTCCCGCGCGGCGCGTGACGAAGACGACGTCCGGCGCGTCGCCGTCGACGTCGGATGCGACGCCTCGCGACGCCAGGGCCTCGACGAGCGCGTTCTTGACGACGCCACGAAGCTGAAGCGGCGACGCTTCGAAGTCGGACGATGAACCGACCTCGACCGAGAAGCGGAGGTGCTTGCCGTCCGGGAGCCTGTCGTCCGACGAGAGCGCGGGCAGTAGGTCGGCGAAGAGCGGCTCGAGGCGCACGGCCGGACTGGAGCACAGATCCCAGGAGATTCGCGACGACGTGCGGTGATGGCACGCCGCGACCCACGCAACGCGCGCGTCGAAGGTGTAGAGCAGGGTCTCTTCCCCCTCGCGCTTCGGCTTGTCGAGGCGCACGTCGAACGGCGAGCGCATCACGAGGCGCTTGAGCTCGGCCTCCATGACCCGGTTCGCGCCGCCGGAACCGGTCAGGCGCAAGTCGTTGCAACGCTGCGCGTTCACGCGTCGCACACGTGTTTCATCTCGAGCAGGGCCCGGCCGACGAGGTCACGTGAGGAGGATACGACGAACAGTATGAACCGATTGAACAAAGCTCGGCCCGTACGAGGTCCTCTCCGCGCTAGGCGCGGGCGGGATGGGCGAGGTCTAAGGCGCACGCGACACGACGCGGCGACGCAACGTATCGTCGGCCGGATTACTCCTGCTTGGTCGCGTAGTGTTTACTGATCGCTGTCTGCGGCGCTGAGCTCCCGAATCCGCTCCCAGAACACCGGGGACGGACAACGCTTGCGTGATTCCCATTGGTAGACGACGGCCTTGCGGGCCGCTCCCACGCGTGCGGCGAGTTGCGTTTGCGTTAGGCCGAGTCGTTGTCGCACACGCCGGATCTGGTCCGCGTAGTCGGGCGGGATCTGCCTCCAAGTTAATGGCGCCGGCCGCTCCTTCGGCCATACGGCTCTCTCAAAATACGCGTGCAGGAAGGTCTCCGCATCTGCGAGCGTCGCACGCGATCGGAGCCGACGAAACGTCGTCCGCGTGTCGTAGGTGACGCGGAGGCGCCCATCCTTGGCGGCGGCGTGCAAGGTCCGGACGTGGACGTGGATCAGCCGCGCGAGTGTCTCGAGGGATAAGAGCTCGTGAGGGTTATGGCGGAGGGCCAGCTCATTCGCACGCGTGAGCATTTCGAGTCGGACAGGCCGTCGCCCCGAGTCCCACGTGCGGTACGTTTCGAGGGAGACGCCGAGTTGTGCAGCGAAATTCGCTTGCGACAGCCCGAGTGCCTCGCGACACTGGCGAAGCGTTAATGACGTCAGGGGCGCTCGGGGTCGAATCATCGCGATCGCTCACCACAGTGCCATGAGTGCGGCGCGACTTGAAGATCAACGTGCGGACCTCCGGCCTGGGTGGCCGGTTCTCACGCGATCAGCGAAAACAGAAATCACAGGGGAATTTATCGATCGCGTGCGTAGACCTGTTGAAAACCTGTCGAAGTGACCGCTCCATTTCAGTACACTTCGGGCGAATTCTTGCGCGAGTGAAAAGCGAATGCCGCGAAATCTGGGGAGAATGGTGCGCCCGCCGAGACTCGAACTCGGGACCCCCGGCTTAGAAGGCCGGTGCTCTATCCACCTGAGCTACGGGCGCGTGTGCCCAGTGTAACTCCGCCGTTGTCAACCGACCGGACGCGGCCGATTCCGATGCGGACGTCCTCTTGATCGCCTGGCTTCAGCGGA
>JAHFUI010000102.1 GCA_023265175.1 Acidobacteriota bacterium | reverse complement strand
GCGGCGCCGAGGCCGGGGCGTGCTTCATCGCCGCGTCTGAAGCTCGACCCCGAGGTCGTTCCTCTGCCGGTGCTCGTCATCGATCGCATCGAGCCGCCGACGGACAACTGACGTCTAAGCTGGCAGCCACGGAGGATTCATGGCGCGCAGAATTGCCGGCGTCCTTGCATGCGGCCTCGTGCTCTGCGGACCGGCGCTGGCGCAGTCCATTCAAGTCGTCGACGACACCAAACACTGACGAACCCGTTCATTGACACTGCACAATCTTTGCAATACGGTCGCAGCCGCCATGAAAAACACTCCCTTCTGGACGGGCCTCTTCTTTGCCGCCTTGGCCGCGTGCGTCGTCGCTCAGAACACTGTGACCACCGACTTTTCCGGCGAATGGACGGTCGTCCGCTCGCTGGACAACACCGAAAACCCCTGGGTGGGCGACTTTTTCGGCCTGCCGCTCAATGCCGACGGCCTGGCGCGCGCCGAAACGTGGGACGCCTCGCTGCTGTCCCTGCCGGAGTACCAGTGCCGGCCTCACGGGTGGGCCTACATCTATAGAGGCCCGACCCAGCTGCGCATCAGCAAGGAAGTCGACCCGTATTCGCGCGAGATTGTCGCCTATCAGCCCGAGTGGCACCAGTCGACGAACATGCCTGTCTTCCTCGACGGCCGCGACCCTCCGCCGGCCGAGTCCGCGCATTCGTGGGGCGGCTTTTCGACGGCCACATGGGAAGGCGACATGCTGCGGATCGAGACGTCGCACCTTAAAGAAGACTACATCCGCCGCGACGGCGACCGACGACGCGCAGGTGACGACGTGGTGGATTCGCCGCGGCGACATCCTGACGTGGGTCAACATCATTCACGATCCGACATATCTGGCCGAGCCGCTCATTCGCAGCGCTGAGTACCGCCTCACCGTGAGCTCGCTCGTGCCGCCGCATCCGTGCACCGCGGTCTTCGAGGGCCTCGAAAAAGGCCACGTCCCGCACTTCCTGCCCGGCGAAAACCCGTTCCTCAAGGACATCCGCGCGCGCTACGGCGTGCCGGCCGGCGCGCCGACGGGCGGCGCCGAGACGATGTATCCCGAGTACGAAGCGAAGGTCTCAACCAACAGCTTGTGGACGCAGGGCGATCGCGCGTCGGGCGTCGGACGATGACCATGAAAACACTCACTGCTGCGGCCGCGGCCGCCGCGCTGCTGGCGCTGCCGGGCCACGCAAACGTCGTTGCGCAACGGCAGTCCGCGCCTGCGCCTGGTAACGATGTCGTCCGCGTGCTTCCAGTCAGAGGGAACATCTGGATGATCAACGCCGGGGGCAGCAACATCGTCGCGTCGATTGGCAAGGACGGCGTCCTGCTCGTGGACACCGGCGGTGCCGCGATGAGCGAGAAACTGCTTGCCGCGCTGCAGCAGCTCAATCGCGCCGTCACCGCGACGGGGATGCCGCAGAAGTCCTGCGTCGGCGTCGTGCAGGGCTGCTCGTGGTGGAACAGCTCGACATTTCTGCCGGCGACGGCCGCGCCGGCGGCGCCCAAGCCGATTGTCGGCATCGTCAACACGAGCTTCGACGCGGACCACATGGGCGGCAACGTCGCGGTCTCCGCCGCGGGACGGAGCCACGTCGGGATCGCGCCGCTCGACGCGTGGATCATGGCGCACGAGAAGGCGCCGTCGCATCAGCCGAAGTCGTCGCCGCTGCCGCCGGCGGCGGGTCCCAGCGAAGCGTATGAAGGCGACAGCTTCAAGCTGAATTTCTTCAACGGCGAAGGCGTCGTGCTGTGGCACATGCCGGCCGCGCACACCGACGGCGACACGATCGTCCAGTTCCGCGGGTCGGAAGTGCTCGCGGCCGGCGACGTGTTGAACATGACGAGCTATCCCGTCATCGACGTCGAGAAGGGCGGCAGCATCGACGGCGTCGTGAAGGCCCTCAACTGGATCCTCGACGTCGCGGTCGTCGAACACATGATGGAGGGCGGCACGCTCATCATCCCCGGACACGGGCGGCTCACAGACTCGGCCGACGTCGCGTACTACCGCGACATGGTCACGATCATGCGCGACCGCGTGCGTGCGGCGGTCAAGAAAGGCATGACGCTGCAGCAGATCAAGGCCGCGAAGATCACGCGTGACTACGACGGCCGGTTCGGAAAGACGTCGTACACGCCGGACATGTTCATCGAAGCCGTTTACAAGAGTTGCTCATGCGCCAAGTCGTAATCGCCATCATGCTCGCTGCGGCATCGGCCGCGCTACCTCAGGCGCAGGGACGCGGAGGACGGGGGGCGCCCGCCGCGCCCGTCGCGCCGCGCACCGCCGCGCCGTACGACATCACCGGCTACTGGGCCGCGCTCGTCACCGACGACTGGCGCTACCGCATGCTGACGCCGCCGAAAGGCAACGTCGACTATCTGCCGGTCACCGCGGAAGGACGGCGCGTCACCAACGCGTGGGATCCGGCGAAAGACGTCGCGGCAGGCGAGCAGTGCAAGGCGTACGGCGCCGGCGGCATCATGCGGTTGCCCGCGCGGCTGCACATCACGTGGGAAGACGACAACACACTGAAGATGGACATCGACGCGGGCACGCAGACGCGCCGGTTCTTCTTCGAGAACACACCGCAGCTGGCGACGCTGCATCCGGCGCCGGCGGACGCGAGCTGGCAGGGCTACTCGCTGGCCGCGTGGCAGATGCCGCCTGGTGGACGCGGCCAGGTCGCGCGCGGCGGCCCGGCGCGCTTCGGCCAGCTGAGAGTCGTGACGAATCACCTGCGGCCAGGGTACGTGCGCAAGAACGGCGTGCCGTACGGCGCGAACGCGACGCTCACGGAGTACTTTGTCCGCCTTGTCGACGGCGACGGTCAGGAATATCTGGTGGTGACCGAGATGCTGGACGACCCGGCGTATTTCCAGCCCGCATACATGCAAGACGTACGAATTCAAGAAGCAGCGGGACGCTTCAGGCTGGAATCCACGGCCCTGCAAGTGACCACGACCTGACCACTCCCTGTTTCTTGGTTGACTTCTCCCGGGACTCAAGATCGAACCTGCGCCCTGATGGCTCTCCTTCACTTCAGGTCGGACAGATCGTACGCCGACACCCGATTCAGCCCGAGGTGCGGAACGAGGAGTAGATGACGGCTGGGGACGAATGCGATGTCCGCCGGCTGCCGATCGAGCTGGCGGATCTGCCGGGCCTCGCCGGTGCGGCTGACGTGGAAGATGCGTCCGCCGCCCACGTCGGCGACGATGTATCCGCCGCGGCCGTCCGATTCGAGACCATCCGGCGTCCCGATCGCCTGCGTCGTCACCTGGGTGATGTTCTTCGTCACGATGTCCACCGCGAAGAGGGACCCGGGCGTGCCGGCCCCGCCCCGGCCCGGCCGTCCGTCGGTCGCGACCAGGACGGTGTCGCCTTCGACCAGAATGCCGTTCGGCAGCTCGAGCTTCGGCGACTCGACAAAGACCGATGCGACGCCGTTGCGCACGACGTAGACGCGATTCTGAAAGGAATCCGTGGCATACACGGCGCCGTCGGGTGCGGTGGCGACGTCATTCAGAAACTTCGCATCGGTCTTGACCCGCGACGAGATCCTACCCGCCGCGATGTCGATGCCGATCACTTCGTCGATGTCGACGACGAACAGCGTGCCGCGGTACGCGCGCAGACCTTTGGGCGCGTTGAGTCCGGTCATCCAGTTCGTGTCGACCACTTTGCCGTCGAGCGTGAGCTTGACGATGCGGCCGTTGCCGTCTCTAGCGGCGGCGTCGCCGCCGATCTGAGACGAGAACACGAAGCCCGAGGCCGCGTCGTAGTACACGCTTTCGGGGCTGTCGAGGCCGTCGGTGACGCTCCAGACAGGCGTCGCCACGGTCGGTGTCTGGGCGAGCGCGGCGGCGACAAGAGCGGCAGCCAGCAGGGTACGCATATCTGCAGGATCAGCAGGACCTCGGGGCGCGGTCGATCGCATCATTCAGTGTGTCGTTACCGCTTCACCGGCTTGCCGAACACTTCGATCTGGGCGACGTTCACGTAACCGCCCGAGCCGTGTCCGCTACCGGGCATCAGATCCGCAAAGCCGACCTCGTCCACCTTGCTCAGATCGGGACGATCGATCCCGACGCCGACGGTGACCATCCGTGCAGGATCGATCTTCATCCAATGCACGTCCGCCATCGAGACGTCGGCCTGGTTGAAGTCGGCGGACGGACCGGTGGTGTGGTCGCCGACCAGCCAGGTCCCATCGGCCAACTTGATGAGCGGGCGGATCTGGTGGAACCCGGATGTGCGCACGACCCAGCGGATCTTTGCGAGCGGGTCGGTGAGGTCGACGTAGTTGCCCCTGTCCCGAAGCGTCACGCCGACTGGAGATGTCGTGACGCCGGTCCATAGGTTCAGTGGGTAGACGTCGGCTCGGCCGCGCACGGCGACCAGCGTGATGTCCTTGCCCGACGGGCCGTACAGAGAGAGTTGCAGATTCGGGTTCGCCACGCCAGCCTGCCCCGCCGGCCATTCGCCGTGATCGTCGGTCGGCGTCGGCAGCGCCTTCCACGACTCACTGAAAAACAGCGGCGGGCGCGTCGGTCCTCCGCCACCGCCACGTCCGCCGCGGGCTGGTTGATCGGTCTGAGCAAACGCGCTGGATGTCAGGGCCCAGGCTACAAGGGCGATAGTCGCAAGTATTTGTCGTGTCATGGCAGTCCTCCGTGACGGTTGCCGCCCAGACAAGGTACTACATCCTACGGCCGTCAGTTCTTCGTTCCCCAGAGTTCCTGTGAGGCGAGGCGCGCGCCTTCGGCCAGGCTTTCGAATTTCGCCCACATCACCTGCGGATGCACGCGCTGAATCGTTTCCACCTGCGCGAAGCCGCAGTCGGCGGAGGCGGCTACGTCGTCGGCGGGTTGTACAACGTCGTGCCGGGGAAGTTCGGCCAGACCAGCAACAACATCACGCTGGCCGGCGATTTCGGCGAGCAGTATCAGCGCTATAACGGGATGCTGATGAATGTCAGCGCGAGGCTCGGTGCGGGCCTGCAGTTTCAAGGCGGTGTCAACACGGGCAAGACGGTTCAGGACAACTGCGCCGTGCGCGCGCAGCTTCCGGAGCTGACCACGGTCGCTGGAGTGAGCCCGTATGCCTGCGCAGGGAACTGGTTGGTTGGGTACTTGCACGGATTCGGAATCAGTCGCACGTTGTCACGCGAGTCGACGTGTCCCATGCCGGGAAACTCATAGTCCCGGTACTGATCGCCGGGCGCATCACCATCTTGCCGGCCCGTGATGTTTGCGCCACGGACCTCGAGCATCGTCGGAACCTGAATCAACGGCACGTCGATCGGGCGAATTACCGAACCGTTGGAAGTGGGCATGAAGCCGTCGAAGATTCGCTGCATGTCCGGCGTGCGGTACACCATGTGCGCGGGCAGGTAGTTGATCAACGTTCCGGCCGTTGCCGACGTGCCAGCAAGGATCATCTTTCTCACGCGAAGACCGGCAAGCGGGCTGCTGCTCTGGTTCGACCGCAGCAACGCGCCAATCTGGGCAATCACCTCATTGGTCTGCGATGGCTCGAGCTTGAGATCCTTGTATCGCTCCGGATTGTGATCGACGACCTGTTGCATTCCGCCGATCAGCATGTCGATGGCAATGTAGCCCGTGGACATTCCATATATCGACGTGAACTCAAACATATGAGCCGAGCCGCTTGGGTGCATCGGTTCCGCGAGAACCAGTCCGTTGAATGTTGCGTTGTTCGCTGGCCTGCGGACGACGACGCGGGTCTTGAACGGCTGTCCATTCGCGGTGCCTGAAACGAAGTACTCTTTGGCCTCATAGTTGAAATTCGACAATCCCTTTCCCGGCGCCAGTGACTGCACCGATTCGTACATGGTGCCCGGGCCGGTCACCTGCGCGGAGACGACCGGGAGTGCAACTGCCGTTGGATTCTCGGGCAGATTCGAAGGTGGGACCTGCCCTGGGAATTGTCCCCGTCCCGGTCCCTGCCCCCGTCCCTGTCCCGCAGCCTGGCCTCTATCCTGGCCGACGAGGGTGACGACAAGAGCGACCGCGATTACCAAGACTGTGAGCATTTTCATTTCCTGGTCTCCTTGGTCTTGCCGGAGTCTTGCCGGCAATTCAGCGCATCGGCGCCGACAATGGAGTCCTCACTAGCGGGGGACCGCTTTCGCGAACAACTCGACCGTGGACAGGTTCGCCGATCCGGCGATTCCGTGCCCGCCGCCGGGCGCCAGGGTCACGAGTCCGACCTCGTCGACTCTGCTGAAGTCCGGGTTCCTGACTTCGGAGGTGACGACGACGTTCATCGGATCCAGCTTGAACCATCGCATGCCGACGAAGGCGATTTCGACCTGAAGGAACTCGCCGTCGGTCGTGATGCCGTGATTGCCGGCAATGTAGGTCCCGTCCGCGAGCCTGACGACAGGGTAGAGGGTGTGAATGGCCGTCGTGCGCACCATCCACCGCAATCGCGCCAGCCCGGTGAGGTCCATGTAGTTGCGCTTGTCCCTCAATGTCACCGCGACGGGTGAGGTCGCGAGCCCCGTCCACAGATCGATGCGGCCTTCGTGCTCCGCCGCCCGAATGACGGAGGCGCCGGTCCCATACACTTTTGCCTCAAGGCGATCGTTGGCAACGACGGCAGGCGTGAACCGCATGTTCTCGTCAGTCGGTGCGCCTTCGTGCGGCGGGAGTCTCCACTCCTCCTTGAACATGAGCGCGGGTCGGGACGCTGGCGCCGGTGCCGCGGCCTGTCCGCGGCCACCTGTCGCCTGCCGGGCGAAGGCAGCGGAACACACGACCAGACTGAATGCCGTGACCATCCATGGGCGGGAGCGCAACTGCATGAGGCCTCCGTTTCCCGACTTCTTCCGTACGATGCGGGCGATCATAGCAGTCAGCGCGCCGGCGGAGCGGGAGGACCGCCGCACCCGGCGCTGCACGGCGGCGGCATCACGTACTTGTCCTTGAGCTTCTTGCGGTACTCCGGATACATCGTGTCGGGCCCACCCATGACCGCCTCGAGCGGAATGTTGTGGTGTTCGGTGACCTCATTCACGAACGGGTTCTTGCCTGGCAGGTAATGCGGCACGAGGCCCGGGTTCTGATGTAGGGATGGCAGCTCCTCGATCGGCTCACACGCGGTCAGAGGGAGGAGATTCGCATTCGGATCCAGTTTGAACACGTCGGTCAGCACGTAGGGCTCAGCGAGGTACACGGGGTCCTCGAGAATGCCGGTGAGCGTCAGGATGTCTCCGTGCCGGTTGAAGCGATACGTGAGCGTCGCTCGATCGCTGCTGAACGCGCGATGGCGCTTCATGTCACCGAGCTTGAACTGGATCCCGACGGCCGTCAGCGCGTCGCCTTCCCATTCGCCCGACGTGAAACCACCGTGGGAGTGCAGGGCGTACTCAGAGGGACGCGGGCGCCCGTCCATCCAGATCGTCGTGACGTCGCGATCGATCCAGCCGGCGATCTTCCATGCGACCAGTTTCTGCGTGATGGGATCCTGTTCGCCGGAGATCTGCAGCGCGAACGGGCCGGTCAGCGCGTAGAACGGCGGGTACATCTGGCACTGGCGCTCGGTCGCCGACAGCGACGCGATGTTGTAGCTCAGCGCCTTCGCGCGGCCATCTTCGCTGAGCGGAATGCCCAGGAGATCGATCTGCTCGCGCGTGTAGCCGTTGTCCGCCTGGCCCCGTCTCGCCCACGATCCCGAGAGATCGATCTGGGCCAGCACTGGAGCCGCCGACGCCGTGGCGGCGACGATCAACGCGGCGAATCGAGCGCGGCTCAGCGTCTTGCGGGACATGAGCGGCCTACCATCTCGCCGAACAAGGAGTCGGATCCCATTTGGCCCCGCCCGGTTCCTTCTTGAAAGGCAGCGCGATGAGACGTGGCTGGCGGAGGTACAGCGGATCCTCGACCTGCGTCGTGATCGTGAGCCATTCCTCGCCGTTGGGCCGCTTGAAGAGATCCCAGTACTCCGTGAGAACGGCGTTCGCGCTGTAGGGGACGCCGTTCTTCCGCAGATATCCCGGACGCAGATTGGTGGTCACGACTCTGAGCGTCCCACTCTTCGGGCCGGACGCCGGCTGGTCCGCCGCGCTTCGCGGCGCCGGGCGGAGCAGTGTCGGAACGTTGCCCGTTGACGTCTGCCACTGCGCGATGGACACGCCCTGCCACGTTCGCGGCGTGCCACGCGGCGCCTGCCAGTCGCCGTCCCTCGACTGCGCTCGGGACGGCCCTGAGCTCGTCGAAGGGCCGAAGTGAAGTACGCGCGTCTGCATCCCGGCATCCGTGTCGACGATGAGAGTGCTGTCGTCCTGCCAGGCAATGTGCAGACGACCGGGAACACTCATGAGCGCGGGGGCGCCGTAGGACTTGCACTGCTCGCCGGCCGCTTCGTCCTTCGCGGGATCCCATCCGTCGGCAATCCTTTTCGCCTCGACGGTGATCGGAACACCCAGGTAGTCGCCTTTGGCCGGCGTGACCATGCGCCAGCGCCAGTCCTGCGTGACGACCGACACCCAATAGCCGGTCAAATCGATCGGCGCCGCGGCTCGCGGCCGGGCGGCTGTCGCGGCCGGGCCGTTCGCGCGCTGGGCATCGAGCCGAGCCACACCGCACGCGAGTGCCGCGACAACAACGGCCCAGCGAGCGGCGCTCATCGCTTCCCCTGCTTGGCGGCGAGCTCCCGGTAGATCACGTCGACAAACATGTCGGTGGTCCAGGCGCCGGAATCGGCGCCGTACTGACTGCGGTACCCCAACGTGGGATTCGCCGCTTTGACCTGGTCAAGCGATTTGCCCTCGGTGACGAGGCTCTGAATCCTGTCGCGAACGATGGTGATCGCGTCTCGATACTCCAGCAGGTCGAGCTTGTCGTAGACGTGTCCATGCCCGGGCACCAGCAGCGTGCGGTCGGCGTGCCACTGGATCGGAAGGTTGTGGATGCTGAGGTCCATGAGCCGGTTGAGCGCATCGATCTCGCCCTGGATCGTGCCGCCTCTCTTGACGTCGATCACGGGAAACCGCGTCGTGTCGATGATGTCGCCGGTCGCAATCACATCGCCGCGACGGAAGAAGACGATGGTGTCGCCATCGGTGTGCGCGGCAGGCTGATGGATGACCTGGATGCCCTCACCGTTCAAGTACATCGAGTACATCCTGAAGGCGAAGGTTTTCGTCGGCCACAGCGCCAGCGGAAAAAGCGGCTGCCGGCCCGTCGGCGCCGACATTCGCGTCAGCACGTTTTCGTGTGCGAGCACGCTGGCCCCGCCGGCGTTGGTAATCAAATCCTCGCTCAGCCCCGCGCCGGCCACGATGTTGCCGGCGAGGATGCTGAGGCCGGCTTTGGCGAGCTTCTCATTCCCGCCGACGTGGTCGGCCTCCATGCTCGTGTTGATGATGTAGCGGATGGGAAGGGGCGTCAGCCGCCGGATCTCGGCCAGCACGCGGTCCGAGCTCTCCGTCGAGCCTGAATCCACCAGGATGACGCCCTCAGACCCCAGCTCGACGACGATGTTGCCGCCCGCGCCGGCGATGACGTAGAAGTTCGGCCGGAGCTGAACGACCGTGAGGCCGCTGTTGCTCTGATCCTGCGCGACGGCCCGCCGCGCCGGGCCGCCGAAGGCGAACACCATGGCCGCGAGCCAGAGCCCGACAGTTCGTCTCATCGTCTTTCCTGGCGCATTCTGTCCATGAGACAGTCGGCACGTCAAGCGGGCTTGAGACGCACGCTCCTTCCGTTTCACGTCGAACGCGCGACCGCCGGTGAGCATCCCGAACTTACGTTCGCGAGCGATTACGGCGACGTGACAACACCTACTGGCACGGCGTCCGCAACTTCTGCGCGGTCATGAACAAGCTCCTGAAAATACTTGCACGTGGGTAGATTGGCTGAGGCTGAGCCCGCACGTCGGTCCGGGAGGCTGATAACGCAGATTCCGTTAACGGGTATCCCCGCGACAGGGCTTTCATCGTTCCTATCGTCGCCGAGTACTGAGTCGTGTCGACATCGGTCATGGCGTACCGCTCGACCACCTTCAACGCGTGGCTATGAAAGTTGCCCGCCATGTCGAATCACGTCTTGTTGTCGTGGTTCGTGACGTCGACAACGAGGGTGTCGCCGTCCCAGCGTCCGCGCGAGTCGCCCATCCAGAAATCGATCCCCTGCGGCAGTTTCGTGCCGTTGGTGTAGATGAGGAGATTCGAACATGAGCGCGACAGCCAAATCAAGTACGTGGAAGCTCGTGGTTGGGACGTGTAGAATCTCGACCCGGAGGCCACCATGAAGACACTCACGGCGCTTGTCGCACTTGCCATCTCCTTTGGCGCCTGTACGACAGCATCTGCGCAAGGTTCACAGGGCTCCTGCAATCGCGCGTGCCTGCTGAGCACTGCTAACGCTTACCTCGCCGCGCTCGTCGCCCACGATCCGTCCAAAGCGCCCATGGCACCCAACGCCAGGTTTACGGAACAGGCCAGGGTGCTCGGCGTGGGTGAAGGGCTCTGGAAGAGCGCCGTCTCGACGTCAACGACGTTCAAGATTCCAGTGCCGGATCCGGTCAGCGGCCAGATCGGCATGATTGTGATGATGAAGGCCGCGGCAAGCGCGTTTCCCGCACCGGCGGGCCGCGGCGCGCCGCCGGCCGGCGCCGATCCGAACGCGCCTGTGGACATCCAGCTCGCGCTGCGGTTGAAGGTCGTGGACAAAACGATCACGGAAGCGGAACACGTGATCGCCCGCATCGCGGCGCCGAACCAGTTGAACGCGTTGAAGACGCCGCGCGCGGCGTTCTTTCAGACCGTGCCGACGGCCGAGCGGAGCCCGCGCGGCATCATGCTCGTCATCGCCAACGCGTACTACGACGCGATCGTCCTCGGCAACGGCGAGCTCGCGCCGTTTGCCGACGACTGCGGCCGCCGCGAAAACGGCATGCACACCGCCGGCGTCGGCCGTCCAGCGGACGCCCCGCCTCCGCCCGCCGGATTCGGCGACACGCCGTCGGACTGCGCGGGCCAGCTGACGGCCCGCGCCATGACCTACATCGGCAGCATTGATCTGCGCCGCATCTTGATCGCCGACGGAGAAAAGGGGCTGGTGTTCGCCTATTCGATGTTCCGCCACCCGATGGAGAAGAAGTCGATCGAGATCCTCAACAAGGACGGCTCGATCACGGAGCGGCCGATGAACTTCAACCCGTTCGACCTCGAGGCCGCGCACATCTTCAAGATCAGCGGCGGCAAGATTCACGAAATCGAGGCGATGGGTTTTACATTGCCCTTGTACTCGAAGAACGGCTGGAGTCCGTTCATGAAGTAGTTGGAGCAGCGGGGCCCAGGGAGACTGCCCGTCCGGGCAGCCTCCTCGAAACGCCTTGTATCATTCGTCTGTGCGTATGTGGCGTTCTGGGCTGATCGTCTGGATCCAGGCGGTCCTCGGCGGACGCACGGATGGCGTGATCTGGCCGGACGAGAAGTAAGACGGGGCGCAATACTTCGACGACCGTTCACCCAACTGACGAGACACGTGGCCGTGAAGGGGGGACAGGGGAAGCGTTAAGTCACCTTATTCTTTCGCGGGCCCTTAGCGATCGGGCGAATTGCGCTTCGCATCGCGTCCACCGAGTGCCCGACAAGGGTGCGCAGCACCTTCCGGTCCACGTCATCCAGCTTCTTCAGGTAGAGACAGCCCTTGCCGGCTTTGTGCTTGCCGAGCTTCGACATCAGCCCTTTGTTCTCGAGCCCCGGACCGAGATAGAGCACGAGATCCTGTTTGCGGGGTGAGAATCCCGTCAGCAGCATGTTGCCTTCGCGCCCGCTGGCGTACTTGTAATGATACTCGTCGAAGCCGACAATACTGGCGCCCCACATCTTTGCCGGGTGTCCCGTGATGCCGCGCATCAATGCGATCAGCTCACGGCAGTCCTTTCGCCGCTGCTCGTCTGCGATCTTGCTTATGAACTCCGTGGGGCTGGTAGTTGTCTTTTTGGTCTTGTTCTCGGCCACCCGACCTCCGATCTCCGGCCTCCAGCCTCTGATCCCTAATCAAGCACGAGCATCCGGATCATGCCGTCCTGCCTCGAGCTGAGAAAGATCTCCCCGTAATCCGCTCTCGAGCCGGTTGTACACCGCGAATGGGAAGACGGCGCCGACGTCCGCGTAGACGGAGGGTTGATTGTTGCGATCGAGCACGTACAGGAAGCCGCGGGAGTCGTTGGCGGACCGCCTCCCATCCGGAAGATCGCGGACGAAACTGACGCGAGCCCAGCCCGCCGGGGCCACGTCCTGATCGGCGGGGCGCACCCGGCGGGTGTCCGGCAGCCGCACGACGTCGCGGACCGCCACGGCCAGTCCGCGTTTGACGATGGGCGCGTCGATCGGATTGGCGATCTGCGTGTGGACGGCGACGGCCGCGACGACGATCGCGACCAGCGGACGCGCGGCGAGCCGCAGCGGTGTGCGCATAAAACCCTCCTGAGGTGCCTGAGCCGGGTGTCAGTCTGGCCTGCGCGCGGCTACCAGGCGGGGTTGACGCCGCCTTTGTACTGCCACTTCGCGCTGCCCTCGTTGTAGATCCTCCGCTTGGTGAAGAACCACTGGCCCTTCACCTTGACCAGCTCATCCTCATAGTGGCCGAAGCCGCCGATGGTGTTGCTGCGCTGCGGATTATCGTTCCCGACGTGAAACCAGGAGGAGCGGCCGACTGCCTTGTTGCCTTCGATCTTCAGCACGATGTTCGTGATCTGATGACGACCGGCGGCGGGCCGCAACGCTGGCTTGTCTCCGGCCGCCGACCCAGATGTAGACGACGCAACGGGCGCGGGCCGATTGCCCGGCATGCCGGCGATGACCTTGATGATCGCGTCGCGGCCGCGGACATCGCCTTCGCCGTAGTCGAGCACTCCGTCAGGGGTGAATGTGGAGGCGTACAGATTCGGGTCGTGAAAATCCAACGCGAACAGGTAGCGGGCCTGGAGGTCCTCGATCTGCGCCCGGTCCTCGCCGTAGCTGGTTCCGGCCGCAGACGATACGTTGGAGAGCAGCAACCCGACGAGTAGGCCGGCCGCGCCAAACGTCAGAGCGATCGTTGATTTCTTCATCTCATTCCTCCAGTCTTTACTTCATCGCCGCGACGGCTTTCTCCAGCTCCGCGAACGGCGCGACGCCGCCGTGGCCGCCAACGTTGGTGTCGACCTTGAGCTTGAGGGCGCGGATCGATTCGAGAAGTTGTTTGGCCGCGGGAGTTCCCGCGCCGCCCGTGCCCGGGAACCACAGATCGCTCTGGAACAGCGCCTTGGCGGACGGCACGTACGCGAGCACCATCGGCTCGGCGTGCGGCGATCCCGTGAACGCGTGAGGCTCGAGGCTCTGCGTGCCGTCGCTGATCACCTTCTTGCCCTCGTACACGTCGATCGCGCCGACGGTCTGCTTCGCGTTGCGGTCGCCCACCTCGCAGCCGGAGTCAACCAGCAGCGACTCGCCGGATGGCGCGACCATCAGCGTCGCGGCGCCGCCCTCGACGTCGATCCAGTAGATATCAAGATTTCTCTGCTGCGCCGTTGCGACCGCAACTGGACCCAGCAGCAGCGCAAGGAGCCACCATTTCACCTTCATCGCTTCGGCCTCCGGAAACCAATCAGGCACATCCGAAACACAGGCGGCCGTCACGCCGTCACAATGTCGAGCTCGGGAAACGCGCTGCGGTACAAACCGTCGTCGAGCGTCAAGAGACGATGGCCGTTTTCCGCGGCGTACGCGCCGATCAGGAAGTCCGCCAGAATTCGCCGGGGACTCGATCGGTTGATCCGCCGGCGTACGACGTAGCGCTGAAAGGCCCGGCCTGCCGAACGCCAGACGCGTTCGTCGAGGCGCCAATCGACTTCGATGCCTGTGTCGCTGAAGAACGAATCCAGAAACACCTCAGTGCGCTTGGGAAATGCCATCAGCTCCGCAAACACTGGCGCAGGCACAATCAGCCTGCCTCTATTCAAGGCTGAATCGAGGGCGGACTGGGCTGCGAGGTTGAGGGCATCGATTGGATCCCACAGCGCCACCAGCACGTTGCTATCGATGGCCGTGGTCATCGGCCGCGCAGTTTGCGCACCCGCGCGACGACGGCTTTCCGCCCTGTGTCAACGCCGGGATTGCCGATGCCGCGGTACTTGGCAAACGGACTTCCACTCCGCGCGGGACGCACGTGCACTCCGGCATCGGTGGCTTCAAACAGCAGGGCATCCCCCGAACGAACACCAAGGAGACGACGGACCTCGCGGGGCACCGTGATCTGCCCCTTGCTTGTGATGCGCGCGCGACGCTCAGACACGATTTCCTTACTTTATCACGAACATCCTTACTTCACATCCGGCCGCGGATCCGCGACGAAACCGTCGCGGTTCGGCATCTTTACCTTCGGCAGGCTCGCGGCATCCATCACGCCGTCGTGACCGACGATGCCGTTGAGGTTCAGGATGTACGCGACCGCCGCAAGCGTCCGGCCGTGTTGGAAATCTTCGGACAGCACGACGGGAACCGAGGCCTCTCGCGCGGTGGCCCAAAGCAGCGCATCCCAAAACGCGCCGATTATTGGGCGAACAGTTGTTGCGCGATCTCGTCGCGGGTCTTCTGGAAATGCCCAGCCACGGCAGACAAATGGCTGACAATGTGCCGACACGGAGCGAGGCGTGGTTGGGTATCGTCAGGTGGTGCTCGCCGTGCGTCTGCGTCGTGAGTCGGAGATGGCTTCCGGTCTGGCGGCTGACCGTATAGCCGAGGACCTCGAGTGCCCGAGCCAGGGCCGGCCCGGAGAGATCCCGCGGGAGTTTCATGCGGAAATGACTTCCTCATGGACGAAGTGCAGACGAATGACCTTCGGTCCGCCCTCCCCGAAATGACAGCGCACCGCGTCCTTCACTTGGTCGTGCAACGTCTCGACGTCATCCGCTTCGGTGAAGATCGGAGTACCCAAGGCGCGCGCCGTGAACCCCCTTCCGGGGCCTCTTCGACGAGGAAGATCACTTCAATCATCGCCGCACGTCGCATACGAACCTGAACGAATCAAGCCGCCGTCGCTGCTGCCGTCGGGCACGATCGTCCAGGCGCAGGTGACCGAGACGTTTACGCTCGCCTCCGGCGGCGTCGCGTCGGAAGAGCAGCGCACCGAGGATCTCATCGCCGCCAGCCCTTTGAGGCGCACCAACCGGCCCCGGGCGCTGTCGACGCTCGCCGTCCTCGCCGCCTCCTGCTGCTGCGTGTCGAGCGCCCCGATCTGGGCCTCGAGGACGCTCAGCCGGGTCTCGGCACGGGCGAGGGCCTTCTGGTCGCGTCGCTCACGAGCGCGGCCTTCGACGTCTGGGCCGCCGATTTCGATCGCGCCTCCGCCTCCCGGCTCGGCCATCGGTTTCGTGCCGCCGACCTGACTGAGCCTTGGCCGACCGCCTCGTTCGACGAGAGGCGGCGAGCGCCGGCCGTCGCGCTCGTTACCGCGGCGTCGGTTCGGTGGTGTCAGGGATGCTCAGGAGCCCCCATTCGCTGAGCCATGCACGCATCTTCGTAATCTCCGCACGCTGCTCGACCAGAATGTCCTCGACGAGCACGCCGATCCCGTGCGGGCGGCGACCGTGCTCCAACTGCTGCCGCTGCTGCGCGCGCGCCATGTCGAGTGCACCCTGGTGGTGATGAATCATTCCCTCCAGCCAGAGCCGTTCGAACGCCGCGCCGCTTGCCGCCGCCAACGCGTCCATCTGGGCTGTAGACAGCATGCCCGCCATCGGGGGGTCACCGTGCGGGCCGTGGTCGCGTACCTCCAGGCCGCGCTCGGCGGCGAGGTCCAGCAGGGACTGCATGAACTCGATCTCAGCCGCCTGTGCCCTCCCGACGTAGCGCGCGAAGCGAACGAACGTTTTCCGGCGGGTCCGTGCCGGTACCAGCGAAGACATGACGACCGCCTGCTCGTGATGGACACTCATGTGGTGCAGGAAGAGCAGGTCTTCGTCGTTGAACAGCGTCGTCGACGTCTGTTCGCTCGCCTCAGAGGCGAGCGTCGCACCGTCGCCTCCCTGGGGCGTCGCGACGGCGCTCACGAGCCCGACGACGAGCATCAGGGCCATCACCGGAGTCGAGTCCCATCGCATTTCCAGATCTCGTTTTCCGTCACCAGCGCAAGCCATGGTTGCCACAACCTCGCCGCCCAGTCATTTCCCCGGACCGGGGCTTCCAGATCGGTGGGGACTCGTGCGGTTGGATGAGTACACGACGCCTTGCGGCACTTCGTCCGCACGTGGTCCGGTGTACTTGAATACGTGCAGCCCCGTGTGGTTGTCGCCCACGTAGATCAGGCCGTTGTGGATGTCGGGATAGGTCATGATGTCGCCCCATGGGACCGGTCTCGCGTGGCCGACCTCCCGCGGATTGAAGGGGTTCGAGATGTCGATCGCGCGGATTCCGTGGCCCAGCCAATTGACGAAGACCAGATTCTTCAGCACGGTCGGGTTGTGAGCGTGCATCATCGGTCGAATGGTCGAGCCCGGTGGGACAGGCTGCT
>JAHFUI010000101.1:6060-16971 GCA_023265175.1 Acidobacteriota bacterium | reverse complement strand
CGCATCGCGCGTCGTCAAGAACTGGGCGCGCGAGTGCGGGATCATCGTCCGCACTTTCGCATCGGAATTTTCCGCGAGGATTGCGTCGCCGGCGATGATGACCGGCGGCGTCGCAGCCACGCGAATCGAGATATGGAACGGCGTGTGACCGGGAGTCTGAACAATTTCGAGCCCGCTCGGCGGCGACGACGTTTCAAGCCAGCGAAAGCGGTCCTCCGGTCCAAGCCGCTCTCGATCCCAGACGAGGCGCGCCATCCGGGCGACATTTCGGATCGTACGCGTCTTCAACCCGGAGGACAGCAGCTCCGGGTAGAACCGGAGCGCCACACGTTCAGGTGTGCTCGATGCGAGGACCTCGTCGTAAAACGCGGTCTCCCATTGCCATTCATCGCGCGACATGAAGATGGTGGCACGCGAAAACATGACGTTGTTCCCGCAGTGATCGACGTGCAGATGGGTATTGATGACGAGGTCGATGTCGCTCGGCTCGAGCCCACGGGCATGAAGGGCCTTGACGAGCGCCCGTTCTTCCAGCGACAGACCCGAATCGACAAGAACACGATGCGTGCGGCTGGTGAGCAACGTGCACGCCGACGAATGGGCGCTGCCTTCGAGCAGTGGCTCGACCATCCACTGGGCGGACATACCGGTTATGTTAGCACGCGCGGGCGGACCAGCCGTCCGGAGCCATGCGCTTCATATTGATCGATCGGATCGATCGTCTCGATCTGGGCAAGCGCGCCGAGGGCCATAAGCGCATTGCGCCAGACGAAGACTACTTCCGCGATCACTTTCCTGGTTATCCGATCGTACCGGGGGTGCTAGTGCTCGAATCGCTCGCGCAGCTCGGAGGTCGGCTCGTCGAGGCGTCAGTGCGCGACGCGACCGCACGGCGCGTGCTGCCGATGCTGGCGAAGGTCGAGCATGCGAAATTTCTGCAGCAGGTCCGGCCTGGAGACCGCCTCGATCTCGCCGTCGACCTGCTGGCCCTTACCGAAGATGCCGCGCGCGTGACAGGCGTCGCGCGTGTCGGCGATCGGAAAGCGGCGACGGCTGAGATCATGTACGCCATGCTCGACCTGGATCGCATCACCGAGACATCCGGCAACGCGCAGAAGACCGCGCTCATGGACTGGTCCGACCGCATCTGGCGGCAGCTCAGAGGGGAGCGATAGTGCGGCCGGCAGAACAGCAGCGGGTCGTGGTCACCGGGGTCGGCGCCGTCACCCCTATCGGATCGACGATCGCGGACATGTGGGACGGACTCGTTCATGGCCGGTCTGGCGTCGATTACATCCGGCGCATCGACGTCAGCACCTTTCCAACCACGTTTGGCGCAGAGGTCCGCGACCTCGCCCCGGAGCGGCTGCCGAGCGAACCGGCGCTGCTGGCTCTCCTGGATCGGAAGAACCTCTTCGGCTGGCTGGCTGCCGGCGACGCGCTGGCGGATTCCGGCCTGCTCGGCCCCGAGCGCCCAGACCGCATCGGCGTGTCGATTGGCACGGAGTCACGGCGCCCCGATTTTCTGAGTCAGCTTGCCGCCGGCGCGCTCTATCTCAACACGGAGGACCACCTCCGCTACTCGCCGTTCGTGCTGGCCGGTGCCCTCGCCTCTCGCCACGAGCTCAGCGGCCCGCAGCTCACCATCTCGACCGCGTGCACCTCCGGCACGCAGGCGCTCGGCGTCGCCTTTCAAAAGATCAGGTTCGGTGAGGCGGATGCGATGCTCGCCGGCGGGTGCGACTCGCTCATCGACCCGTTGATGCTGACCGGATTCGGCCTGCTCGGCGCGCTCTCGAAGAGAAACGACGAGCCGTCGCGCGCCTCGCGTCCCTTCGACCTTCACCGCGACGGCTTCGTGCTGGGCGAAGGCGCGGGCATGCTGGTGCTCGAAGAGCTGGAGCACGCGCGGGCGCGCGGCGCCCGCATCTACGGCGAAGTGCTGGGGTACGCCGCGACCTCCAACGCCTACCGCGTCACCGACTCGCCTCCCGACGGCCAGGGCGCCTACCTGGCCATGAAGAACGCGATCGACGATGCGGCGCTGGGCCCCGAAGCCATCGGCTACATCAACGCTCACGGCACGTCGACGTATCAGAACGACAGGAGCGAGACGGTCGCCATCAAGCGCTGTTTCGGTGAAAGGGCGAAGCGCGTGCCGATCAGCTCGACCAAGTCGATGATGGGACATCTCGTCAACGCCGGCGGCGCGGTGGAGTTGATTGTGTGCCTTCTCACCATCGGCCACGGCATCATCACCCCCACCATCAACTACGACACTCCCGATCCAGAGTGCGATTTGGATTACGTGCCGAACGTCGCGCGCCGGCAGCCTGTCGAGTACGCACTCTCGAATTCGTTCGGCTTCGGCGGCATCAACGCAACCGTGGTCGTTGGGAGAGCGAGCGAGTGATGAAGCGGCGCGTGGCGATCACCGGCATTGGCGTCGTGACACCGTTTGGGTGCGACCTCTCCTCGTTCTGGCGGGCACTCGCTGATGGCCGATCTGCGATCACGCGGATCGAGTCGGTCGAAGGCCTCGACGAACCGGCGGGCCGGTCCATTATCGGTGCAGGGGTCACGCATTTTTCCGCGCGTGAGCACATCGATCTGAAATCACTTCGTCTCATGTCGCCGGCCGTCGCGTTTGGCGTGGCCGCGGCTCATCTGGCGGCCGCTGACTCCGGGCTGGAATTCGGCGCGCTTGATCCCACTCGACTGGGCGTGTTCGTCGGATCACGCGGACACAGCTCGGACCGCAAGGATCTGATGCCCGGCGTGCGTCGCGCCATGAACGATGGCACGTTTTGCCTCGACACGTTCGGTGCCGAGGGGCTGCCGCTTGTTCATCCGATGTGGCTGCTCAAGGGGCTGGCGAACAACGTGCTCTACTTCGTGTCGCTCAAGTACAACGCCCAGGGGATGAACAACAACATCTCCATGGGCGGGGTCGCCGCGACGATGGCGATCGGCGAGGCGTTTCGAGCGATCCAGCGAGGGTTCGTCGATGTCGCGTTCGCCGGCGGCTATGACTCGGCGCTCGATGTCGATCGCGTTCAGATGTTCAGGGCGTCGGGCCTGGTGAGCACGTCCGCCGACCCGGCGAACGCGAGCCGCCCGTTCGATTCCCGGCGCGACGGCTTTGTGCCGGCTGAAGGCGCCGGCTTTTGGGTCCTGGAATCGTTCGAATCGGCCGTCGGCCGCGGAGCACACCTGCACGGCGAGGTGCTCGGATACGGCTCCGCGGCGGCGCCGCACCAGGTGACGACCCTTGGACCCTCGGCGCGAGGCTTCGCCGGCGCGCTGTCGACCGCGCTCGCCGACGCCGGCGGCGGCCGTCCGGATGCCGTGTTTGCGTTTGGTCTCGCCACACGGTCGAGCGACATCGAGGAGACGCGCGGCCTGAGGACGGTGTTCGGTGGGGATGCGGGATCGGTCCCGGTACCGGCGCTGAAATCGATGTTCGGCAATACGGTCGCCGCATCCGGCGCGATTGAAGCGGCGGCCGCGGTGCTTGCCCTCTCGAAACGACTGCTTCCTCCCACGATCAATCTGACGGATCCCGATCCAGCGTGCGACCTCGACTATGTTGCCGGCTCCCGCGCACGTTCGCTGCCGCTCCGCTCGGTCGCGATCAACAATGCGAATCTGGCCGGCGCGCACGCAGCTCTGATTCTAGGACGCGCCGAATGACATCCAGCATCCCGAAAGATGTTGCACTGGTCACGGGAGGCTCCGGTGATTTGGGGCGGGCGATCTGTCTCGCGCTCGCCCGCGATCATCGGTTCGTTGCGGTCCACTGCCATCGCAATCGCGACCGCGCGTCGCGGCTCGTGGACACGATTACCTCAGCTGGCGGCGCCGCGGGCGTGTACGAGGCCGATCTGCACTCGCCACCTGCGACCGACGCACTCGTCGATGCTGTCGTCGCCGACCACGGCGGCATTGCGGTGCTCGTCAACAACGCGGGCATCGTCCGCGACGGCCTCCTCTTCAGCCTCGGAGACGAGGACATCGAGGCGGTGCTGGATCTCAATCTCAAAGCGGCCTTCCGCCTCACCCGCGCGGCGGCGAAGCACATGATGCGCCGGCGCCACGGCGTCATCATCAATATCTCGTCGGCAGCCGCGTCGAAGCCCGGCCGCGGCCAGTCCAATTACGCAGCGGCGAAGGCCGGCCTCGAGGGCTTGACGAAGGCGCTCGCCGTCGAGCTCGCTTCAAAAGGCATCCGCGTGAACGCCGTGGCGCCCGGCGTCATCGATGGTGAGATGACGCGGGCGATCCGTGAGGCGGCGGCGCACACGATTCTCGATCGCATCCCGCTCCGGCGCTATGGCACGCCCGACGATGTCGCCAGCGCCGTGGCGTTTCTCGCCTCGCCCGCAGCCAGCTACGTGACCGGGGAAGTCCTTCACGTGGACGGAGGCTTGCGGTAGCCATGATGCGGCGCCGCGTGCTCATCACCGGCGTTGGCGTCGTCTCGAGCCTCGGCGTGGGCACCGACGTGTTCTGGAGAGGGCTCACGACCGGCGCGACCGGCCTGTCGCACGCGCCTGCCGACCTGGCGGCGGTTGGCGCCAGGGTCATCGGGCGCGTCCACGATCTTTCGGGCGCCGCGTATCTCCGAAACGAACGGAACGCGCGTGTCCTCAATCGCAGTTTCGAGCTGCTGGTGACCGCCGGCGCGCTCGCCGCAGCCGACGCCGCGCTCGGTGCCACGCCGATCAGCCCGCCTCGCCTCGGCGTCGTCGTCGGGATCGGACCAATCGATCAATACACCGATGATCTCATCGACGCGGCGCGTCGCGCGGCCTCGAACGGGGGGGTCAATGTTGGTCGATTTGCCGAAACGGCGCAAACCATGTACCCGCTTCGGCGTCTTCGCGTGCTTCCGAACGTCGGCGCGGCGCTGCTGTCGATCGAGCACAAGGCCATGGGACCAAGCCTGACGCTTGTGAGCGGGCACGCCGCCGGATTGCAAGCCATTGCTCAAGCCCTCACGATGGTCGCCGATGGACGCGCCGACGCGGTGCTGTGTGGTGGCGCCGATTCACGCCTGACGCCTTTCGAGCTTCGATTGTTCGGCCGGCAATGCCCGCTCTGCCCGTCAGACGATCCGGACCGAGCCTGCCGCCCATTCGACCGACATCGCGACGGGGTCACAGCCGGAGAGGGCGCGGCGATCTTGCTGATCGAAGCGGAGGACTCAGCCCGTGCGCGCGGTGTCACCGCTTATGCGGAGCTCGTTGCATGTCGCTCGGCAGGGCCGACTGAAGGCGGATGCGCCGAATCGATGCGTCAGGTACTGCTGGCGTCCGGCGGGCGAGCTCCCGAAGTCGTCGTCGCCCATGGCGACGGCGGAGTTCAGTCGGATCGACTCGAGGCGGCATCGATCGATCTCATCTCTCCACGCTGCATCACGTCGCTGCAGGCGGTCGTCGGCCACACGATGAGCGCGTGCGGGGTTCTGAACATCGCGGCAGGATGTCTGATGCTGGTGGACGAGCGGGTCCCGCCGATTCGATCGCTCGAATCCCCCGACGTGGCGTTGCCGTTTGCGATGCACCTGGTCAGAGCGCGATTTTCATCGGTGCTCGTGAACGCCATTGAGCCCGACAATACGTCAGCTTCCGCTCTCATCGCGCGCGCGTGACCATGCGATCGCCTTCCTCGCGCGTCGTCGTCACTGCCACACAGGTGCTCAGCCCGCTCGGCACGTCCTGGGCGGAAACGGCCGCGGCCCTCCGCGCCGGGACGAGCGGCATCAGCCGCATCACCCGATTCGATGCGTCGAACTTTCCGATTCAGATCGCCGGGGAGGTGCGGGGCTGGCAACCGCCCGCCGATCGGCGCACACGCATCCAGGCGATGTTCGATGAGGTGTCGGCCTGTGCAGTCGAGGCGGTGGAGGCGGCGAATCCCAGGCGGGTGGGGGTATCCCTGGGACTCGGGAAGGAGCCGGTTTCGTGCGAAGACGTCGTCGCGCTCGAGCGGCTCGATGCGACGCGCGAGCTGGCGCGCGATTATGCAGGCCAGGCGGCGCGGCTCGCCGCGCGCCTCGGGTGCCGCGGTCCGCAGTTCTCGCTCTACACCGCATGCGCGTCGGGCAACGATGCGATTGGCGTCGGCTTCGACGTGCTCCGTCGCGGCGAAGCCGACATGATGATATGCGGCGCGGCCGATTCACAGATCGCCCCAGTGTCTCTGATGGAATTTGTGCTGCTCAACGCGCTCGCGCGTCCTGACGGCTACGCCCAGCCGCGACCGTTCGATCGGCGACGGAATGGATTCGTGCTGGGAGAAGGCGCCGCCATGTTCGTGCTCGAGACCGTCGCGCACGCGCAGCAGCGTCGCGCCCCGATTCTCGGCGAAATCCTCGGATACGGTGCGTCGATGGACGCCCACTCGCTCACGCGCAGCCATCCCGATTGTGAAGGCGCGATGCTGGCCATGCAGGCGGCGCTTGCGTCGGGCGGGCTGACCACCGGGCAAATCGATTACATCAATGCGCATGGCACCGGAACGGTGCTCAACGATAGGGCGGAGACGCAGGTGATTCACCGCGTGTTTGGCAACCGATCGAGACGAATCCCGGTGAGCTCGACCAAGTCGATGACCGGGCATCTCATCGCTGCAGCCGGAGCCGTCGAACTGGCCTTTTGTCTGATGGCGCTCGACGGACAGTTCATCCCCCCCACGCTGAACTACGAAGAACCCGATCCCGCGTGCGATTTGGACTACGTGCCCCGGCAGGCACGCGAGGCGCACCTGCGGGTGATCATGTCAAACGCGTTTGGATTCGGCGGCCAGAACGCCGTGCTCATCGCCGGACGGTTCGACGGCTGATGCTCGTTTTCCCCGCGTCGATGAGGGAAACCGTGGTACGCTTCCACGCCGCCTACACCGAAAGGCACTTGACTTGACGATCCGTAGCGGGGCCGGTCGAAACCACGCAGGCGGTGAATCGCGCCCCTAGTCCCGCTGCGGATCGTCAAGCCAAGTGCCCATCGGGATTAAGACACAATGTCCGCCAACCTTCGGGTGCTGCTCGTCTATCCGCGTCGCGACATCGACTCGCGCGTGCGGACGCAGTTCAGCCAGGAGCGCATTCACCAGTTGCTGCTCTGGCCCGTCCGCGTCCGCACCTATGGTCTCGCGTTCAACGGGCTTGAAACGCTGGCGGCGTTGACGCCCGACTGGGTGGATCTCACGATCGCCAACGAGAATCTCGACACGATTGATTTCGAGGGTGCATACGACCTGGTCGGGATCACCGTGATGGTGACCAACGCGACGCGAGCGTGTCAGATTGCCGATCGCTTCCGCAAGCGCAAGGTCAAGGTTGTGATGGGCGGGTACTATCCGTACATGGTGCCTGCGCACGCGCTGAATCATGCCGACGCGATCTGCGCGTCGGAAGCAGAGCACGTGTGGATTGACATCCTCAGGGATGCCCAGAGCGGCACGCTGAAGCGGATCTACGAACAGCCGCAGAAAACCGACATGAGCAACGTGTCGCACCTTCCGCGGCCGGATCGCTGGCGGTGGCTGCGCCACGTGTCGCTGACGCTTCAGGCAAGCCGCGGCTGCCCGTTCGACTGCGAATTCTGCTCGATCGTGCAGATGCTTGGCCATACCATGCGGTACAAGCGGCCGGAGACGATCGTCGCCGAGCTCGAGCGCATTTATCAGCACGACCTGTTGGGGCGCTTCGTGGGTCGGGCCATTTTCTTCGTCGATGACAACATCTTCGGGAATCCGAAACAGTTCAAGGAAATCTGTCGCGCCATCATCGCCCTGAATCGCAAGTACCCCGCCTTCAAGCCGTTCTTCGGCTCGCAGCTCACGATCAACGTCTCGAAAGACAGGGAGGCGCTGGAGCTCATGCGAGAGGCCGGCTTCTACAACATCTTCATCGGGCTCGAGAGCACAAACGTGGACGTCCTGCGGTCCTATAAGAAGTTCCACAACGTCACGTTTGACTACGACGAAGCCGTCGCGCGCCTCCGCGAATACGGCATGGAGACGATCGCGAGCTTCATATTCGGAACCGATGCCGACACCGAGGAGTGCTTTGAGGCCGCGTTCGATTTCTTCGATCGCAACAACATCCTCTATCCGTATTTCAACATCCTCACGCCGATAGGCGCTCAGTGGAAACGGTACATGCTGGAAGGACGTCTGCTGACGGTCAAGCCCAGGCTGTACGACGCCCAGCACACGGTATTCGTGCCGATGAAGATGCGCCCGATTGATCTGCAGATCAGGTTCATCGACCTCGTCGATCGCGTGCTCGCCTACCCGCAAATCAGAAAACGCTTGATAGGCGCCGCGGCCCACCAGACGAACCGGCGGATGACGCTGCCCAAGACGGTGCAGTCGGTTCTCTACTACAAGATTGCCGCGACGCTGAAGCTCACCGGGGACCAGGAGGGCCTCAGCTTCCTCACCAGTCTGAAGCCGCAGCTCGACAGCGGGCTCATCTCGATGATCTCGGTCCTCATTCAGCTCGATCAGCACGATTTTGCCGTCAAGAACCGGCTGACGCTCGACGAGCATCGGTATCCGCTGGACGTCCCTTCGTGGGAAGCGCGCCAGCACCCAAGTTTCGACGCCAGTTCGATCGCCGCCGAAGTCGCCGCCAGCGTCCGTTGACCTTGACCGACGACATCCTCACCCCGACGGTTTCGCAAACAGTTCGACCGAGCGCCACAATGCGGCAGGCACGCTTCGTTGCGTGGACCGCTGCGGCGCTGCTGGCCGCCATCGTCGCAATCCCGCAGGTACGGGTGACGCTCGGACGCGGCGTGTTGTTGCTCGCAACCGGGCAACTCGGTCAGTTCCAGCAGTATCTCCGCTCATTGGGCGGCTGGGCACCGGTCGCATCAATTGGATTGATGATCGTGGAAGCGCTCGCCGTTCCATTGCCGGCGACGATCATCATCGTGGCGAATGGCCTCGCGTTTGGCGTCTGGCGCGGCGCGCTGGTGTCCGCGGCCGGCGGAATGGCTGGCGGGTTGATGGCGTACGCCATTGGCCGCCTGCTCGGCCGCACACTGCTCGAGCGTATCGTGCCGGCGTCGAACGTTCGGTGGGCGGACCAGTTCATGACGAAGTACGGCAAATGGGCCATCGTGCTCGAGCGGTGGATTCCGGGAGTGCCCGGCGATCCGGTGAGTTACGTCGCCGGCATCACGCGAGTCCCGATGCCCACCTTCCTGGCGCTGACGATGCTCGGGTTGGTCCCGGCGAACCTGGCGGCGGCATATCTCGGGGCACAGCTCGCCGGCGACGTGCCCATGCGGTACTGGGTGTCGGGTCTGCTCTTCGCCGTCGCGGTGTATGTCGGGTGGCGAATGGCCGGTCGACATCGACGCCCGCACTAAGTGGCCCGTCGCGCAATTACGCGTGGCTGACTGCGAGAGGCCTCTGGCCGTGTGCCGCGTGCGGTGCCCAGACCTCCGTGACCGCCGGTACGGTGTCCAAGACACGCGGAAACCGCTGCGTCTGTGGTTGCACGCGATGTGGTGGGTCACCGGTCAGAAGACTGGCGCCAGTGCCTTGGGACTGCAGCGCCTCTTGGGGCTCGGGAGTTACGAGACGGCGTGGGCGTGGCGGCACAAGTTGCGCCGGGCGATGGTCAGGCCGGGGCGCGATCGGTTGTCGGGACGGGTGGAGGTCGACGAGAGCTTTGTGGGCGGCCGCGGTGGGGCTCAGGGGCGGTCGACGGCGACCAAGGCGCTGATCGTCGTCGCCGCCGAAGAAGTGGGCCTCGGTATCGGGCGGATTCGGATGCGTCGGGTCCCCGATGCGGCCGCGGACAGCCTGCAAGCCTTTGTGACGGCGGCGGTCGAGCCCGGCAGCGTCGTGCCTTGACTTTGTGCACAGTGTGCACAAAACTGGAGCCATGAGCACGGCCTACGTGTCCGGCCGAGTGCCCGCGCGTTACGAGCGGTTGGTGGCCAAGCAGGCGCGCTCGGCCAGGACGTCCAAGAGCGATCTCGTCGCGCGGTACATCATCGAAAAGAGCCTCGAAACCGAGTTCCCCGGGATCTCCTTCCGCGATTCCCGCTCAGGACGCGAAGCCTACTTGACCGGTCATCGGGTTGCGGTGTGGGAAGTCTTGGCCGTGCGTGAGGAAACCAAGTCCGTAGAGAGGACGGCCGATCATTTCCGCTGGCCGCGCGTGCTTGTCATGCGGGCTCTGGCCTACGCCAAGGCCTTCCCGGAGGAGATCGGCAGATCGCGTGAAGGAGAAACCGACACAGCCCCGTTTGCTGGCTGACGAGAACACCTCGCACCGGCTTGTGTCAGCCTGCCGCCGGCTCGTCAAGGAATGTCCCATCGTCCACCTCGCCAACTGGCAGGACGGGGCATGGCTTGGTCTCGATGATGCCGCACTGTTGATGTCCTGCGCCGAGGCCGGGCTACTGCTCGTCGCCTTTGACCGGGCGACGCTTCCCTGGCATGCAGGGCAGCTGCTCCGCGCCGGTGAGGACCACGGGGGACTCGTGCTTTTCCGCCGCTCCGTTCGCAGTACCGACTACGGTCATCAAGCACGACTCCTCACGGACTTCTGGGCTCATGAAGGTCACGCATGGGACTGGCTCAATCGTATCGTCTATCTGCCGAAATCAATATGAGCTGAACCCTTCCTTCGCCACGTCGATTCAGCTTGCCGACGAGGGCGAGCGTGACGATGAACGCGACTGTCACGAGCGCAACGCTGGTGGGGACCGGGAGTATACGAGGTGCTGTTCTGGTAGAGTGAGGGCACTAATTCCAAAGGAGTACAGACGATGCGAGTCGGAGTATTGACGACGGTCGGAGCCCTGGTGATGACGGCGGCGCTTGGTATCGACAGTGCGGCGCAGGAAGGCCGTGGTGCCCCCGGCGGTGGCCGCGGCGGCG
>JAHFUI010000101.1:0-5960 GCA_023265175.1 Acidobacteriota bacterium | reverse complement strand
GGCCGCGGCGGCGTACAGCCCGGCTTCAAGTTCTCCGGAGCGCCGGCAGGCACGGTCAGCTTCGCGATCATCTTCCACGACCTCGACGTGGCGCTCAACGGCACGACCGGCGACGTGCTCCACTGGACGGCATGGAACATCCCGGCGGCCGCCAACGGCATCCCCGAGGGGAGCCTTCCCGCCGGCGCCGTCCACGGCGCGAACACCATGGGCCAGAACGCCTACTTCGGTCCCGGCGCGCCCGCCGGTCCGCGCTATCACCACTACGTCTTCGAGCTCTACGCGCTCAGCGCAATGCTCGATCTGCCGCCCACGACCGGGCGCGACGATCTGCTGAAGGCGATGACCGGCAAGGTGGTGGCCAAGGCCGCCTATGTCGGCCGGTTTCGCAGCGCCGCTCAGTAGCGGACCTGGCACGAGGGGCGGGTTTGATTCCTGGACCCGCCGCGGCCTCGCGTCTGAGGTGCGCTCGCGTCTTCGATCACGCGAGCGCATCCCATCGTCTCCTCACTCACGGCAGGCATCAAGGCACCACGATCTCGGCGGCCGCGATTCCCTGCTCGCCGCAGGTCGAGTAGAACAGCAACGTCCGGTTGTCGTCCCGGAAGAGAAACGGATCGCGGATCTGCCGGACCCGTGTCTCGACGTCACCTACTTCAGAGGGCGCGACCGGTAGGCTGGCACATTCATAATCCGTTTCGGGCTGCAACACGTCGACCGGCGGCGTGGCACGCCAGCGCGTCCAGTCGTCGGCCAGGTCGATCGTGGAGAGGAGCATGCGTTCGGGCGCATCGCCGATGGCGGTGAAAAAGACCAGCAGCCGTTGGTCCCGCAGCAGAAGCGATACGTGGCGCACCCGATTCGCGTACGGCCCGTCGCGGAACGGGTTGCCTCCCGTCTCGAACGTCGCGAGCGGCCCAGGCGAACGAGATAGTTGGCCCAGCCGTGACATGCCGTAGAAGTAGCCGCCGTACTGGAACACACGCAGGTAGCTGTCCTTCGTCAACGCCGGCCGCGCCTCGAAGTGGAGGCCGTCCGACGACTCGGCGGCCTGCGTGAACTGTCCGTACCCGTTCCGATCCGCCCACGCGCGTGCCATCGGCGGATCGTTCGGCCACCGCTCGCCGTTGGTCCACCAGCCGTGGGACCACAGCACGATCCGCTTGCGCGCTTCGTCAACGAAGATCTCCGGCGATGCCAGGTGTGTGGAGAAGCCCCCGAACGTGCGCAGGTCGGGCTGCGGCCGATAGAACGCCGTGTCGCGCACGTGCAGCACGCCAGGCTCGTGCACCTTCCACGGCCCGGTGACTGCATCGGCGTACGCGAGCCGGATGAAGTCGCCCCGGTGATTCGCAAAATACAGGTAGTAGCGGCCCAGGGGACGTTCGATCCAGTCAGGCACGCGAATGACCGTGGGCCCGTTGACGTTGCCGCCCAGAGAAGGCGAGGAGTCCACGGTGATCAGGGGATTCTGCGCGAGGCGTGTCACGCGAATGGACTGGGCCAGCAGCGCAGGTTCCAAACCGCGGGGAGGGTGTGGGAACAAGGACGGGAGCGCTCCCAGCATGGCCAGGAGTATGGCGTGTCGTTTCATCGAGTGTGCCTCAACCAACACTGCGCGGCATGCCGCGCGCACTACGGCGCCACGCAGCGGAAGTTGGCGGCGTCGTCGATGCTACCCTGACCGCTGTAGCGTGCCACCTGCGGGTAGGCGCACAACGGGCGCGTGCGAACCACCTGGTTGTTCACCACTTTGCTCGCCACCATCGAGGCCGGCGCCTTGCCCGCCTCGACCCAGTCGATCACAGCCGTGACCGGGTCGTGCCGATCGGGCCCGATGCCGCCACCGCAGTGCGCCATGCCGGGAACCATGAAGAGGCGGAAGAAGTCCGGCGTCTGCGGGCCGTTCGCGGCCACCGCCCTCTCGTAGAAGCTCACGCCCATCATCGGCTGAAGGATCGCGTCGGCCCATCCATAGGTCATTAGCAGCTTGCCGCCGCGCTTTCTGAACTTCGACAGCTTCGGGTCGTTGGCGTTGGCCAGCCTGCCCCAGGGATTCAGCAACTCGATGTCGCGGTCGAAGTCGAAGGTCCTGTAGTCGTAGTCCGGCTTCGGTGGCGTGAAGACCAGATACTTCATCGTAGAATCGGCGAGCGAGAAATCCGCCGGCTTCGCGTCTGGCTGTGCGCCCACGATCACGTTCATCCAGCCACTGCCCGTGCCTCCGCCGAAGAGGCCCGCCGTCACCGCCTCGCTGCCGGGCATGTACCCGGGGAAGAACGGCTGGCCGCGGCTCACCACGCCGCCGTAAATCTTGGCGATCGCGCTGGCTTGGGCGGGCGTGAGGCAGTCTGCCGCGTCGGTCCCCTCCCGGCAGGCGGGCACGTCTCGCGCCGGGTCGAAGCGGCACGCACGCGGGTCATCGATGAGGCCGTCGGTGAGCCCATCGATCGCGTCGCACTTCGCCATCACTTTGTCGGCCACGACGGCGAGCTTCGCGGCCGTGATCGGCGCCTCGCTCAGCGCGCGCTGGTTCCACATGGCGCCAATCGTGAACCCGGTCTGGTCGATCCACGGCGCGTTCGCGACGATACCGTCGAAGTCGTCCGGGTAGCGCTGCGCCTCGATGAGGCCCTGGCGTCCGCCGTTGGAGCACGAGTTCCAGTAGGCCCGCGAGACGGGCTTGCCGTAGTAGTCCGACGTGATGCGCTTGCCGGTCGTGGCCGTCAGATGCACGGCACGGTACGCGTAGTCGATCGCCTTCTGCGGGTTGCTGAGGACGAAGGTGGCCTGCGGCTCCTTGCGCGCGTCGTGGCCCGTGTTCGTCTGCGCGAAGGCGAACCCGAGCTGCAGCGCGGCGTTGCGCTGCGCGACGCGGCCCGGGTCGTCCAGCGCTTCGCCGGCATGGCCGCCGTTGCCGATCATGTAGAATCGGCCGTTCCACTTGGCCGGCAGGCTGACCTCGAACGCGATCTCGGGCGGGAGGAGGCCGCTGATCCGACAATAGGCGGGGACCGCCTCGACGGCGGGCATCATCGCCGCCTGGATCTGCGCGATATCCTTCGACGTGGACTTCGCCAGCGCCTCGCACGCCCTGCGCGGCTCTCTGTCGGCCCTCGAGTAGTCCACGCGCGCGCGCTTCAGGTCCGCGAAGGCCTGTGCCCGGGCGGGTGCTGCGGGCACGCAGAGCATGACCGCCGCCGCGAGCGCGGCGCCCGCGGTGTATGGAACAGGTGCGATCGGCAAGCTGTGCACGTCGGCCTCCTGTGCGTCCACTTTGTTGTTGACATGCCCGTCGTGGCAGCGGATTATGCGCCCTGTGCATGGGCCGTCCGCGCTGCACGCGAATGCGGCCTGTCTTGAATGACGAGTCTACGAGGTTTTCATGCCTAACACCATCACGAGACTTGCCGGTACCGCCGCGTGCCTGGTCTCTTTGGCGGTCGTCGGAGCGGCCGCGGCCCAGGCACAGACCCAACAGCGCCCGCCAGCGCCTCCGCCGCAACTGGGCGCGCTCGCCCCGGCCAATCTGGCCAAACCGCGTCCAAAGCCGCCGTTCGATCTCACCGGTACGTGGCAGCATGATGGCCGCTTCAGCACGTGGCATTTCCTCCCACAGACGTTCAAGCTGACGCCGCAGGCGCAGGTGCACTACGACGCGGGACAGAAAGCAGCGAAGGAGGGCGGCGTCTACCGGGATGACATCGGCCAATGCTGGCCGGCCGGGATGCCGCTCATCATGACGCGCGTCTGGCCGATTGCGATGATCCAAGTGCCGACCGTCATCTACATGGTCAGCGCCTTCGAAAACTCGCTGCGCCTCATCTACCTGGACGGACGGCCACACACGCCGGCCGACGAAGTGGTCCGCACGTTCAACGGCGAATCAATCGGCCGCTGGGAAGGCGACGAACTGGTCGTCGACACGGTGTACTTCCCTGGTCACCATCACTGGATCGACCAGGCGGGCGCATCGATTCCGGCGAGCGAAGACCTGCACATCATCGAACGCTTTCGCATGGTCAATAATGGTGCAACGTTCGAGGTCGCCTACACGATGACCGACCCGAAGAGTTGGGAAGGCGAATGGAAGTCCATCAAGCGGTTCAATCGGAAGGACGATACCGATATCACGGAAGTGCAGTGCCTGCCCGATTTGAACCAGCATCTGCCGGCCACCTCGTCGAAGGCCAACGTCCGGTAGACTGAGAGAGTGAACACTGGAGGTGAACGTGAAGCACGTACTCGTCGTGGGCATCGGCGTCATGCTGCTGATAATGGCTGCCCCTGTTGCGGCCCATCACTCATTCGCCATGTTCGATCAAACCAAGACGCGGACGCTCGAGGGCACCGTCGTGGAATTCGCCTGGACGAATCCTCACGCGTCGATCCAGATCGACGTGCCGAACGGGAGCGGCGGCATGGACCGATGGGGCGTCGAAATGGGCAGTCCGAACGCCATGGTCCGCCAGGGCTGGAAGTCCAACATCATCAAGCCTGGCGACCGCGTGACGGTCGTCGTCCGGCCGCTGAAGACCGGCGAGCACGGCGGCGCATTCGTATCGATGAAGCTCGAGGACGGTCGCCTGCTCACGACCGGCCCATAGGCCGACCCGCTAAGGACGGGTCCCAAGTGCACCGGTCATTTCGTGCGGAGCTTCATGCGAATAACGCCCTTCTCATCGACATATTCACGGTTGTTGTCGCACACGAACTCAACCATCTCGTAGTTCGGCAGGCGGCGGTACGCCAGGGTATAGGTCACCGGTTTCTCAAGCACGATCGGATCCTCGATCGTGATCTGATCGTGCAGCGTATCGGCCGCAACGAGTCTGATCCGCTCGGTGATGCGCATCTCGTCGCTGTGGGGCATGCCAAGGTAGCCCGCCACGGTCGTTCTGATGCCGATCGTGTCAACGACAAGCGTGTTGCCGTCCCACCGGCCCACCGAGCGCCCGTAGTAGCCGGGCGGCACCTCGCCGATCTTCTGCTGCGGGCGATCGAGAAACACGCGCCGCACCTCGCTGAACGCTTCCGCGACCAGCGTCACCTGACCCGGTGTCTGCAGGATCTCCACGGGATAGGTGGCCACCGACATCATTTGCGGCATCCCGTACGGGGTGCACAGGACACCTGCGCTGGCGGCGCCAAGCGGCTCGCCGCGTTGAGCGGCCTCCGCCTGCTCGGCCCGGCGCGCTTCGTACGCTTTGGCGTACTCCGGCTTCAACACCAGCGGGCCGGGAGGGGGCGGCGCGAGCGCCGGGTCGGCGCCTCGCCCGCCTCGGAACGGCACCCATGCCCCCGTCAAGTCACGCGGGTTGGAAGATTGCGCGCCCGCGGACACCGCGAAGAGCGCCGCGTACAGCGCCACGGCACCGATCAGCCGGCCGTTCCACCTCTCGGCACGCATGTGACTCACTGGCCTCTCGACGGCGGCGGCGGCGCCCCGTTTCCAAGCACGCGGCCATCAGACAACGTCACCTGAACGAGCAAGCCTCCGTTGTCGCCTTGCTTGAGCGGGTTGACGACCAGCGCGATCTTGTCGCCCCGCTTCAAGTCGGTGAACTTCCAGCCACCGCGTACGAGCATGCTCGGACTCCCGAGCTCAATCGTCCACAGTCCAACGGTACCGTTCGTGTTCGGCACGTCGACCTCGATGATCACGTGAGGATTCGTCCACTGAAAGGCCGCCACGCTCCCCGCGAGTGTCACTCGCTTGGTTTGATCGAACATGGCGAATGAGTGATGGGCCTGGAGCGCGGGCGCAACGGCAGCCAGACCGGCGACGGCCAGGGCCAATCGCATCAGCGCGTGGCGCGGTGTAGACATGTACCGACCCTCCTGCGGCTCCTCGCGAGCGCTGCCGATTCTAACGCAAAGATGCCAAGGGGCGCCGGACGATTTCGTGCAGCACGCCTACTCGCCAAACTTCGGCCACCTCGCGGATCAGACCCACCTTG
>JAHFUI010000100.1 GCA_023265175.1 Acidobacteriota bacterium | reverse complement strand
CAGCTCTACGCGAATGCCTGCAACAGGACCGCCGCTGACGGCGTTCGTGATCGTGCCGGACACGCCTCCGGTTTGTGCGGCCAGGGGGGCCGCACACAGAGCGGCGATCAGAAGAACCCACCCGGTGACCACAGTTTTACGCATGTTTCCCCCCCATACACGCCCCGTCGAAATCTGAAGGACCCCCGAATGGAGTATTGCTGGTAGCGCCGGACTTTAGTCCTGCGCACCAGGATGCTATTGCACCGTGACCCGCACGACCCGTGCGACCGTGAATGCGTTGGTGACCGTGCTCCGGCCGAACACGATCAGATCGTACCCGCCAGCCGTTGGCAGATTCGCACCTGTCATCGTGAACGTGAACCCTGCATTGGTGAAGCGAGCATCGCCGAGCAGCGCGGCGATGTCCGGTCGCGACGATCCATAGGCGCCCAGGCCGACCAGCGTGGCCGGCGCGCCGCTCGTCGGAAACGCCCACACCGCCACCGCGTCGATGCCCGTCCCGCTGGCCGCGCCCGAATCGACCGCCCATCCCGAAATGGTGAACGGCCGTGCCCCGGTCGTGTTCGGGCCCGGTGTGTCCACGAACAGCACCGCATTGGTGTTGCTCGACTGCACCGTCACGTTGTCCGCCGCCACCGCCGTGTTGAACGCGTTGGCCAGCCTGCTGTGCGCGAACGCCACAATCCGATACGTCCCCGGCGGCTGCACCACGGCCGACAGCCGGAAACCGGAATTCGCGAACTGCGACCCGACGGCCGCCCCGATGTCCGGGCGGGCGAGCCCGTAGCTGGCGGCGCCCAGGAACTGTCCGGAGCTGCCGTCGCCCGGATACGCCCACACGTGGACCGCATCGATGCCCGTCCCGATGGTTGCGGCAAGATCAATGGCCCAGCCCGCAGCGGTGACGGTCCGTCCCACTGTACTGTTGCTGCTCGGCCCATCCAGCGACATCGCCGGGTTGGACTGCGGAGCTACGACCGTGACGAGCGCGCTGGTCGGCGCGCCAAAGGCGTGCGTGACCACGCTGTGCCCGAACGCCGCGATCTGGTAGCTGCCGGGCGCCAATGCCGACACCGCCAGTGTGAAGCCGGAGCTCGTGAACCGACCGCCGAGCAGGTTTCCGACATCGGACCGCGATCCGCCGTAGGTGGCCGAGCCGAGGAACACCCCGGCGGCGCCAGAGCCAGGATTCGGATAGGCGTACACGTGCACCGCGTCGATCCCGGTCCCTGAGCCCGCGCCGCGATCGATGGCCCATCCGCTGACGGTAAAGTCCTGGCCGATTGTCGAGCCGTTCGCCGGACCGTCCACCCTCAGGACCGGGTCGCTCGCCGTATTGGCCGTGACGGTCAACCCGAAGGCGGTGGCTGCCTTGAGGCGGCCGTCACTCACCGTCACCGTAATCGTCGCCGCCCCCGACTGATTCGCCGCGGGCGTCACCGTGACCGTCCGATTGGCGCCGCTGCCCCCGAACACGATGTTCGCATTCGGCACCAGCGTCGTGTTCGACGAGCTGCCCGACAGCGTCAGGCTCGCCACCGCCGTGTCGATGTCGTCCACCGTCACCGCAATCGCCGCCGTCGCCGTGTCCTGGTTCGTCGTCTGATTCGCAATCGCCGCGATCGTCGGCGCGTCGTTGACGGCCGTCACCGTCACGGTGAACGTCGTGCTGGCCGTCAGGCTGCCGTCGCTCACCGTCACCGTGATCGTCGCCGCCCCCGACTGATTCGCCGCGGGCGCCACCGTCACGGTCCGGCTCGTGCCGCTGCCCCCGAACACGATGTTCGCATTCGGCACCAGCGTCGTGTTCGACGAGCTGCCCGACAGCGTCAGGCTCGCCACCGCCGTGTCGACGTCGTCCACCGTCACCGCAATCGCCACCGTCGCCGTGTCCTCGTTCGTCGTCTGATTTGCGATCGCGGCGATCGTCGGTGCCACCGGCGTCGTGTTGAGGAAGACGGAGAGCGTGTTTTCGCTGACGTTGGCGATGACGAGATCGGGTCTCCGGTCACTATCGAGATCGCCGATACGGAGAGCGAAGGGACCGGCCCCGGTCGCGAAGTCGATCTTTGCCGCGAGGCTGGCGGCGCCGGCGCCGAGCAGGACCGACACGCTGTTCGCGTCGAGGTTCGCCGTGACGACATCGAGCTTTCCGTCTAGGTTCAGGTCGGCGATCGCAACGGCACGAGGGCCGTGGCCGGTCGCGAAGTCCGTGTTCGGTCCAAAGCTGCCGGTCCCCGTCCCCAGCAGGACCGAGACGGTATCGGTGTTGACGTTGGCGGCGACGAGATCGGGCAGCCCGTCCCCGTTCAAGTCGGCGACGGCAACCGCGCGCGCGCCCGAACCGGTCGCGAAGTCCGCCTTCGGCCCAAAACTGCCGGCCCCGGTCCCCAGCAGAACCGATACGGTCGAGGTGTTGACGCTCGCGACGACGAGATCCGGCAGTCCGTCCCCGTTCAAGTCCGCAATGGCCACGGCCCGCGCGCCCGAGCCGGTCGCGAAGTCCGCCTTCGGCCCAAAGCCGCCGGTCCCCGTCCCCAGCAGGACCGAGACGGTATCGGTGTTGACGTTGGCGACGACGAGATCGGGCTTCCCGTCTGAGTTGACGTCGCCGACAGCGACGTAGAAGGGGGCGGCTCCGGCCGCAAAGTTCGTGCGCGTCCCGAAGGTTCCGGCCCCGATGCCAAGCAGGACCGACATGGTGTCCGCACCGGTGTTCGCGACGACGATGTCGAGCTTCCCGTCCCCGTTGAAATCGCCAAGCGCGACGCCGTGTGGCAGGTTTCCGGTCGGAAAGTCAGTCTTTGATCCGAAGAGCCCGCTGCCTGTTCCGAGGAAGACGGAAACCGTGTTCGCACCAGTATTCACAGCAACGAGATCGGGCACCCCGTCGCCATTCACATCTCCGACTGCGACCGAGGCGGGGCTGGCACCGGCCGCGAGGTCGCTCTTCGTCGCGAAGGACACCTGGGCCGCCGCCGGCACGGCCAGGCACACGCCCGCCACCAACCCCAGGGCGAGCACCAGAGGTCGAAACAGTTCTGTCCGCAACGGCATTCCGGGCTGCATCATCGCATGCCCCTTGAGCCGACCGACAGCGCGCTCGATCTGATCGCGCGTCCGCGTTCGCGAGGATGCCGGCGGCAAAGCGCCGGGTGCGCAACAGCGGCCACGTCGCAAGCGCGAAAAGTCAGCTGATCGAGCCGCGCTCGAGACGCCGCTACGCCGCGCGATCGAGGGTGTAGCTGAATCGCCCGGCGCGGTTGCGGGCGCGCTTGAGGCTCCAACGGCCGCCCAACACGCCGCTTATCTGCGGCGCGAGCGGATCGCCGGACGAAGCGAACGCGTCGCGGGCCTTGGATAGAATCTCGAACCTGATCTCGCTGGCTTGAGCATCAATGAGCCAGTACTCGCGGACGCCGGCCAGGCGGTAGGCCTCGCGAAGCAGTCGCGTGTCCTTCTTCACCGACGAGTCGCTCACGATCTCGACCACGAGATCGGGACTGCCCAGGATTTCAATGTAGTCGGAGCCGTCACCCGCACGCCGCACGAGCTGGACGCGGCCCTCGTCGAACGCCGCCCACGAGACAAACGTTAGATCCGGCTCGCAACTCAGGCTGGCCTCCTCATGAGTCACCAGCGCCCCGTCGGGATAGACCTCGCCAAGATCGTGCTCCCGCACAAAGGAGACGAGCGTCGCCGTCACGGCGGCCTTGACTTTGCTGTGGGCCTCGAGGGACTCCGGGCTCATCTCAACGAGCACCTCTCCTCGGACGTACGTCGTCCGCACACGCTCGGGGTAGACGTCCGAGGTGACCCAAGCCCGGTAGCCGGCGTGGTCGAACGCAGTGTCCGGCACGATCACCCGATCTTCGATGATGAGCGCCCGACCTGTGGACATGATGACCTCAGTCTACCGGCAGCCGCGCCGTGCGCGAAGGCGAGCCGTCAGGGCAGGACCGACAGGAGATCGGTCAGGGACACGGCGATCGCCGGGTTCTCGGTTCTGAGCTCGTCAACCAACATCCCCCCCGGGGAGGCCGGTGAGTAACAGAGCGCGCGGCGCTCCTCCGGATCGATCACCCACACCCACGCGGTACCGTGTTGAAGGTACTCCTGGATCTTCGGCTGCAAGCGGACCAGCCGGTCCTCCGCCGACAGGATTTCCACGACAAGGAATGGCGGCACGGTGGGGATCCGCTGGCCGATGTCGCCCGCCCGCCAGACAGCCACGTCGGCGACGCGAAAGCACGTTGGTGAGATCTGGATGCGGATCTCCGGGACCACGCGCAGCGACAGCGCGTCCGCAAGCTCCAGAAGCAGGAAGATCAACCGCCCCTGAATCATCCCGTGAGGTAGCTCACCCATGTTCCGCTCCACGACCTCCCCGTCGAGGTACTCGCGATCCGCGTCGTCGAAGGAGGTGTGAAGGTACTCCTCGACGGACATGAGCGACCGGATATCCATAAGCGTTCACCAGGCAGCGTCACCAGTATATCGCGCCGCCGTTGCAGGCCCGCACGCCGAGGCGCCGCGGCCAATTCGCGTGAATGCGCCAGATTCAGATTCGTCCGTACTGTTCCGCAAAGCGGCGCAGCGTCTCCTGCCGCTCGCGCGCTTCGGGGATATCGTCGAGCCGATCGCACGGCCACGGTAACCGGAACGTCCAGTTCACGTCGGTGACCGTGGCCGGTTCGTTGATGCGATCCTGCCATCCGAAGACGTCCTGCACCGGCAACACCAGCAGATCCGATCCTGACGCGAAGAGCGCTTCCAGCAACACGTCGCGAACGGTACGCTGCTCGGCGTGGAGGATTCCCGCGCCGTCGGTCAGCCGCTGCACGATGTCGAGCGCGTTGACCTTCTGTCGCTCGTCCTCACCCGCGCGATTCCACCAGACGACGAGCGGCTCGGTGTCGTGGGTGCCGGAGGCCGCGACGGACACCGCGGGATACTCGGTCGGCTCGCGGAACGGTTGGCCGGCGGTATGCCAATACCGCTCCCATCGGAGCACGCGAAACCCGGGAATGCCGAGCCTGGCGAGCGACGCGCGCACGAAGTCTGGAACGGTGCCGAGATCCTCGGCGATGATTTCCGCTCCCGCCGATCCGAGGATGCCAAGGACGTACTCGCCGAGCGCTTCCTGCTCGGCCTCATCGGAGGGCGTGAAGAACGCCTCGCCGCCGTTTCGCGGCCGGCCGTAAGTGCGGTAGAACCCGACGAGGTGATCCACGCGGTACCCGTCGTAGAGGTCGGCGCTGCGACGGGCGCGCTCGCGCAGCCATCTGAAATCCTGCGCGCCGATGACGTCCCACCGATAGACCGGCATCCCCCAAGCCTGTCCGGTCGCGCTGAAGGCATCGGGCGGCGCACCGACCGCCGCATCCAGGCGGAACTGATCCTGCCGCGCCCAGACGTCCGCGCTATCGCCGTCGACCATGAACGGCAGGTCACCGAACAACTGCACGCCGTGCGCGTTGGCGCGAGCGTCCTTCCACTGGGTATCCGCGATCCACTGCAGGTATTGCTGGAACAGCACGTCGCGCGACAGATCGCGGCGCGCGCGATCGATCGCCCCCGGCTCCCGGCGCTGAAGCACGTCGGTCCACTGGGTCCACGGCCGCTCATCTTCGCGGGCATGGATGGCGCGAAACAGCGCGTAATCCTCGATCCACCAGGCCTGCTCGCTGAGAAACGCTTTCAGCAGCCCTGCTCGATGGCTGTCTCGACGCCACTCCGCCTCGAAGAACCGCGTGAAGGCAGCCCGGAGCGCAACCTTTTTCAGCCGGCGAATGTCCGCGTACTCGATCCGGGCGGCGCCTCGCACGCGTGCCAGCGCGGCGCGCTCTTCCTCGTCAAGGACACGTTCACCGCCAAGCGCAGCAAATTCAGGCACCAGGTGCACGGCAATGAAAAGCGGGTCGATCGCCATCGCGCTGATCGCCGAGTACGGCGATTGCTGCCCGGGCGCCATTTCGTTGATGGGGAGCAGTTGCAGGACGTGCATGCCGGCGGCGGCAAGCCACGCGGTCAGCGCCGGGAGGTCGCCGATGTCGCCGATGCCCCAACTCGCGGCCGACGGGCACGCAAACAGCGGAACGAGAAGGCCGGCGCGGCGATGTGTTCCTTCGTGATCTTTGTGCCCTTTGTGGTTCGATGTCATCGTTTCACGCGTTCGAGCATCCGTTCCACGCCGGCGGCGAACAGCGCGGCGGGCGTGAGCAGGCTGACGATCAGATACGACTCCCGCGGAAAATCGAAAAAATAGCCGGGATGCGCCAGCACACCGTCGGTGGTCAGCAGGTCGAGCATCAACTCTTCTTCCGATCGCAGGGTCGGCACCTGCACGACCGCGTACCAGCCGCCCATCGTCGTCAGGACCTGGCACGAAGGCGTCGACGCGGCCAGCTCCTTCAGGCGCCGGTAGTTTCCAGCGATCCGCGCCGCGATTTGCGCGCGAACAGCCGCGCCGCGTTCGAGCAGCTCCGCGGCCGCCAGCTGCACGGGCGTTGAGACGGACAAGTACGTGTCGCAGACGATTTCGAGCTGCTGCAGCGCCTCGGCGACCGCGCCGTCCGGTCCCGCGACCGCGATCCACCCAAGCTTCACCTGCGGAAGCCCGATCGACTTCGATAATCCACCCAGACCAAACACGAGCATGTCGTCGCTGTCGAGTACTCGTGCCGCCCTCTTGGCCGCGCCGGCCTCGAGCTCGTAATCGGCGAAGACCTCGTCGGCGATCAGCGCGACGCCGCGGGAAGCGCAGATGGACGTCAATCGATCGAACTCATCGGGCGAGAGAAACGAGCCGGTCGGATTGTTCGGGCTCACGACCAGCACGGCGCGAGTTCGCGGCGTCAGGGCGCGCTCGAGGCTCGAGACGTCGATCGCCCATCTCCCATGGTATTCGAGGTCGTAGGGACGCGCGACGAGGCCGTCGAGCGCGGTCAGCAACTCGAATAACGGATAGCTCGGTCGCGGCACGAGCACCTCGTCCGCCGGACCGGCCAGCAGCTTGAACAGGAGCGAGTACGCCTCGCTCGTGCTCGCGGTCATCACGATGCGCTCTGGATCGACCTTGACGCCGCGACGAGCGTATTCGGTGGCAACCGCCTGCCGCGCTTCGATCAATCCGAACGGTCGCGGAATGTAGACGAGGCCGCGGCGATTCCCCAGCGGCGCGAGGAGATCGGGCGGGTACTCAAACCCTGCTCGCGTCGGATTCGATTCCGTGAGGTCGATGATCGGCTGGCCGGCGCTTCGTCGTGCTGCCACGGCTTGCGCTAATCGATTCGGCTTCAGGTCGGCGGCGATGCGGTTCGAGAACACTCTTGGTCCTTGGGCCTTGGTTCGTCCCGGGTCATTAAGGTTAGCCTAAGTTTCAAGGGACAGTAGTTGCCCTAACGGGCCCTTCCGTGCCGACACCGTCATGGGTGACAGATGCGCGACAACGAATCTTGCCGCAAGTCAGCGTGAGTGACATACCATGTGGACTGCTCTGAGGTTGGATTCATGGAGCCTGCGGCGCAAGCCCACTGGAGCTGGCTGGGCGAGTTCGTGCGGCGCTGTCAGGTGTGTGTGGACAAGCACGCGTCGATCTCGGACGCGACGTGGATTGTGTCGGTACTGCCTCGATCCACGCCAACATTTGCCCAGCATCTGGTCCGATTTACACTTTCGGCGGCACGTACATCGACGTGTGGGATCTTGATGAAAACTGGCCCGATGAGTACCTGGGGACCATATCCTTTCCCGAGACGAACATTGCCGTGTCGTGCGATTCGTATTACCTGACGTGTTACGGCGAAAGCGGATGGACGGCGTCATCAAGTCATCCCAACATGTTCTGGTCGGATTTGAAGATCTCGCTCGACGCGTTCGTCGGTGCCCCTTAATCGGCACGCTATCTCTTGAGATGGCTGTCGCGACGGAGACGAACAACATGTACATCAATCCACAGCAGGCGTGGTGGAAATGTCCGGACTGCCGGCGGTGTCTGGAACGATCATCGTGAAAGCGGATGGACTGGCGCCCGAAGCACGACCGATCGAACTGCAACCATTGCCGTTGACCAACGCCGAAAGATTTCGGCTTCGCCAAGCCGGCGTCATCGAGGGACAGATTGTGGATCGATCGGGTGCTCCTGTGTCCGGTGCGGTCGTCACGGTGGACTATCCGGGGGGCCGATATTTCGGGCGCTATCTGGCGACGCTGGTGGGCGGAAAAACGCGGACAGGTACGGACGGAGCGTTTCGCTTAAATGAAATCGTTCCTGATATACCCATCCAAGTCATTGCCGAAGCGGGCAACAGGAAATCCGTGCCCCTGCAGATTCGGGTGGCGGAGGGTCAACGACTGGCGCCCGTGATCGTCACGCTACCAGACGGTCGGTAGATCGCGATGGGAACCTCCGCGGGATCACTCCTCACGCTCTCTGTAATGTTGAGCGCTGCCGCCGTTCCTGCCGCGGCTCAATCCGCACCCGTTGAAATCAGCGGCGCCATCGGGTACAGCGCCGCTGAGGGCTCACTGCCACCCGATCTCATTGTCTTCGGGGCCGGTGTGGCGGTGTGGCCCAGTGATCACTGGGGGTTCGCGTGGAGCATGAGCTATGGTCCGGGCGAGCAACAGGTCGACCCACCGCCGGGAGTCTCGTCTGGTCCAACACGACCCGGTGATCGCGTGCCAGTCGCCGCCCGCAACCTTCTACTGCACAGACTCACGCTGAGGTACCGACGGGAAGTGACCCAGACCCTGGGCTTCACTCTTGGCGCGGGGGCCTTGATTCGAGGCCGCTACGACGCAGTCGAGCTCTTTGCCGAAGGCAGCTCGCAAGTCGTCCGCCGCACATTTCGGGACCAGTGGAGTGGCTTCTCGACCGAAATGCTCATCCACATGCGGGCCTCCTCGGTTCTATCCTTCCAGGCCGGCCTCATTGTCGATTTCGCGTTGGACCGCTGGTATTACCAGCCGGTCGCGCTCGCCGTCGTTGGCTTTTAGGTAGCGGATGGCAGGCGGGTCTGGCCGGCAGCCGTCACAGTCAACACCACGACGAACAGGCAGGTCAGGCAGGCCCGCGGCTCGCGTGTAATTTCCATCCCTACTGTCGCAGATCGCGGGTCGCCGCGGAGTACTCGAGCATCTGCATCGTCAGATCCATCGGGTACGAGATCGTCACGTCCGAGATATCGCCCGATCCGTTCTTGACCGGTTCGAGCTTCGGCATGACGAAGCCGGTGTAGGACGGCAGGTTCAGCTTTTCCACGCGCGCGACCACTTCGTCGCGCAGCTTCGGATTGAAATGGACGCCGTAGGTCTCGAAGAGCTGTTTGGCAGCCGGGTAGTCGCCTTCCGCCTTGATGCGCTGTACTTCCCCCAACAGCCGGCCGGCCCCGTCGCGAAACGCTTTGGGATCGGTCATCACGTAGTACGTCTTGCCGTCGCGAGGGCGCACCTCGATGGCTTTGGTGTTGGCCATCAGCCATCGCACGACCATCTGGCGATTGCGCATGTGGTCTTCTTCGATCTGCGTGCCCTGGCGGACCCGGCGCAATTGCACGAGCGCGTTTCTCGTGTACGCCTCGTATTCAGCGCGCACGACGTCGTCCTGATCGGCCGCCGGCAGCACGCCGATCTCGACGAGCTTGGGATCCGGCAGGAAGTACAGGGCCACCAGATCCGCCCGCCCCTCTTCGAGAGCGGAGAATTGTTCCTTCAGCACAGCGGCCGGGTTCCCATTGAGCCGCTCCTCCACCTTGCCGGATGCGTGTCCAATGACCTCGTGCATGTTCGTCGTCAACTCGCCGGACAACGCGCTCCATTTCGTCGCCCGAGCGGTTTCTTCCGGCGTCCACGAGAACTCGCTCCGAAACGCCGGCAACGTCGACTTGTCGTACGCCTCGCTGACGTTCGACAAGGACACGGACTTGCTGCCGTAACGCTCGCGGATCGCCTGGTCGTTCGGCAGATTGATCCCCACCGGCGTGATCGGACCTGAGTCGCCCGTTTCGATGACGACGTCGATCGCGTTGGCGGTAATGCCCTGCACGCCCTGCTTGCGGTATTTCGGATCCCACGGCATCCGATCCTCGAACCACTGCGCGTTCTGCGCGATCTTCTGGATTTCCGATGTCTTCTCTCGGTTCACATAGAAGACCAGCCCTTCGAACGCGCCCTTGATGCCGCGGGCGTCGAGATAGACCTCGATAAAGCCGTTGATGGTATCGACCGGCGATGCCTTGTCCTGCACCCAGGCGATGTCGTACGCCTCGCGGTCCTTCGTCTCGCCGGTTTGATAGAACGTGATGAGCGCGCGAAGCGCTTTGGCCATCGGCTCGGTGGCGTACGGAATGGCCGCTTCGAGATGCTGAACGATGGCGGCAATCTGTTTGCCGTAGCGGCCGCTGATCCGGTAGACCTCCTCGGAGATCTTGCCGTCCGCTTTCACGAGCCGCGAGTTCAGCGGATGATTCTCCTGATACGCCTCGAAATCCTTCATCGTCACACCGACGTACAGATTGTTGGCGCTCGCCGTGATGATGTCCTTGCCGGCCGGTGGTGTCTTGGCGGTGACGGTCGGATCGACGTTCGCGTCGAAGAACGCCGGTCTCAAGCGCGCAAGCAGTCGATCGAGCGTCTCACCATTCCTGAGCGGGAATTGTGCGCCGGCTTTCTCGGCGACATGAGCAGCCGCGATGAGCGCGTCGGGAGTGCACTGCAGAACGAACTTGCGCGCCGTCAGGTTGTTGAACGCGCCGGTGTTAATCCAAAACAGCTTCGTGTAGCGCCGGATCTCCTCGAGCGCCTTGGGATCGATCCCGGTCGGGTGCGTGACGATCGCCTCGAGGACGTCGCGCATGTCGAGGTTGTGGACGTACCTCTGGTCGTAGAAGATGTCGCGCCCGGCCAGCGCGGCCTCATGCAGATGCCAGACGAGGATCTTCTCTCTGAGCGGGAGGGCCGAAAAACCATCCGCGTACAACTGCACCACGGCCGCTTCGTCGACCCGCTCGAGCAGATACTTGCGATCGGCCGGCGCCGAGGTCGCCCGCGGTGCCGCCGCGGGCGCCGGGCTTGTCGAATTCGAGGTCTTTCCGCTTCCGCACGCAACCGTTCCGATGAGTGTCATCACGACAACAAGCCCTTCCAACGCGACACATTGCGCATTTTGCGTTTTGCAATTTGCATTGTGCGTTTTGCATTTTCCGTTCTTCATATGCCGAGGAGCCCGTCCGAGTAACGACCAAGACAGGCTCCTAGTAGGCGCGCTGCGCGCGGGTTGCTTCGAAATCATTGGCGTTCTTGCCGGCGAAGCCGGCCTACTAGGAGCGTGTTCGGGTTTCTCAGACACGCTCCTAGCCTAACGCAATTTCGACCCGCTCCAGGTGCTTGGCGATGTGCACCGGCCAGCCTCGCTCGGTTTGAATCCGCGCGCGAAGCGCTTCCAGGGCGACCGGTTCACCGTGAACGAGATACGTCATCGCCGGCGGGCGAGCAAACCCCGAGAGCCACTGCATGATCTCCGCGGCGTCGGCGTGCGCCGACATCGAATCGAGCCGCTCGATGCGCGCGGCCACCGGCACCTCCTGACCATGCATCTTGATGTGTTTGGCGCCATCGAGCAGTTTCCGGCCGCGAGTGCCTTCCGACTGGTAGCCCACGAAGAGGACGGTGTTCTTCGGATTCGGCAGGTCTGCAACCAGGTGGTGCAACACGCGGCCGCCAGTGGCCATCCCGCTTGCCGCGATGATGATCGCCGGCGTGTTCGAGGCCACCAGCGCCGCTGATTCCCGGGCCGAGTCCACAACGGTCATCCGGCCGGTCCCGAACACGGCGACGTCGTGCTCGGCCGGTTTCATGTCCGGATCGAGCTCGTTCACGCGCTCAGAGTAGAACTGAAGCGCGCCGGCTGCCATCGGACTGTCGACATACACCGGCAGCGCCGGGATCCGTTTCGTCTGCTCGAGCAGTCTGAGCCAATAGAGCAGTTCTTCAACGCGTCCGACGGCAAACGACGGGATGATGATCTTGCCGCCCTGCTGAATCGTCTCGTTGACGATCGCCGCCAGCCGCGCACCACCATCATCGGCGCCGTGCAAACGGTCCCCATAGGTCGACTCGAGCAACAACACGTCGGCGGCTTCGACACGTGTCGGATCCGGGAGGACGGGACGACCATACCGTCCCAAATCACCGCCGAACAGAATCGTCTTGTCTCCGACTCGAACGCGCGCGTACGCCGAACCGAGCAGGTGACCGGCGTTGATGAACTCGACGTCGACACCCGGAATGACCGGCACGGGCCGCTCGTACCCCACCGGCTGGAGCTGCGTCAGCGCCCGCGCGGCGTCCAGCTGCGTGTACAACGGCAAGGCGCGCAAGTGCTTCGAATACCCCCGCCGGTTCGCGTCGCGCGCGTCTTCTTCCTGGATGTGCGCGGAATCAGGCAGGATCAGCGTGCACAAGTCCTTGGTCCCCGGCGTGCAGAAGATGCGGCCGCGAAACCCGGCGCCCACCAGCCGCGGCAGGTAGCCGCAGTGATCGAGGTGCGCGTGCGTGAGCACGACGGCATCGATTTGTTTGGGATCGATCGGCAGCGCTGCCCAGTTCCGCAGCCGAAGCTCCTTGAGCCCTTGAAACAGACCGCAATCGACGAGCACGCGCCGGCCATTCAGGTCGAGCAAGTGCTTCGAGCCGGTCACCGTGCCGGCGGCTCCCAGGAACGTCAGTGTCGCCATCCGATGACTATACTGGAGGTCATGACGAGCATTCTGACGCGTCGTCCTGGTCGTCTGTGGCGACCGCCCTTCGGCAGGCTCAGGGCGTCCCGAGCTTGTCGAGGGACGCTCTTCGCCGGACTCGTGATTCTCGCCACCGCCACGGTGGCTCTGGCGCAGCAGCGATTGCTGACGATCGACGACATCTACGATCCCGGCACACGGATCAACTTCAGCGGCAATCCACCGCCGGACATCGCGTGGATCGACGGAACCCACTATGCCTGGGCGCGCGGTGCGGCCGATAGCGCCGACTGGGTGAAGGTCGACGCGACCACCGGGACCGAGACGCCTTTGTTCGACCCGGCCAAGATGGAATCGGCGCTCGCCAGGCTGCCTGGGATCACCGGCGACGAGGCGCGGCGCCAGTCTCACGCCCGATCGCTCACCTTCAATGCGGCGTTCACGGCAGCAGTGCTGCGGATCGCCGACGATCTCTATGCCTATTCGTTCGACGATGGCCGCGCGGTCCGACTGACGAACGCGCCTGGTGCTGAAGAGCACGCCTCGTTCAGCCCGAACGGAAAGTCTGTCGCCTTCGTCCGCGCCAACAACCTCTATGTGTCGGACGTGGCGACCGCCCATGAAACCGCACTCACGACCGACGGAACCGCGAAGATTCTCAATGGACACCTCGATTGGGTGTACGAAGAAGAGATTTACGGGCGCGGCCAGAACCGCGCGTACTGGTGGAGTCCGGACTCGACGCGGATCGCGTTCCTGCGCATCGACGACACCCCGATCCGGAGCTACCCGGTGCTCGATCACATCCCGTACGAACAGACCGTCGAGCAGTGGGACTATCCGAAAGCCGGCGATCCCAATCCGCTCGCCCGGCTCGGCGTCGCGCGCCTCGGCGGCGGCATCACCTGGGCCGATACATCGAAGTACGCCGCGGCCGACCTCCTCATCGTCCGGGTTGGATGGACGCCCGACGCCAGGCGCGTCGCGTACGAAGTGCAGAATCGCACGCAAACCTGGCTCGATCTGAACGTCGCCGATGCGGGTTCGGGGACGGCGACCAACATCCTGCACGAGACGACGAAGTTCTGGATCAACGCGGAAGATACCACCCTGCCAGTGTGGTTGAAGGATGGATCGTTCCTGTGGCTGAGCGATCGATCCGGCTGGACGCATGCGTACCACTACCGATCCGACGGGACGCTCATCAGGCAGATTACGACCGGTCGGTGGGAGCTGCGGAAGCTGCACGGAATCGACGAGCCGAGCGGCTGGATGTATTTTTCAGGAACGGAACGCGGTCCCATCGGCGCGGATGTCTATCGGATCAAGGTCGATGGCTCGGGACTCCAGCGTCTCTCGACGGCCGATGGGACGCATTCAGCGGAGTTCAGCCCAACCTTCGGCTTCTATGTCGACTCGTGGAGCAACGTGACGACGCCCACGGAGACCAGACTTCACAAGAGCGACGGCGCCGGCGTGCGCGTCATCGACGAGAACACGGTCCGGGCCCTCGGGGAATACAAGCTTTCCAGGCCAGACTTCCTGCAGGTGAAGGCGCGCGACGGGTTCGTTCTGGAAGCGGTCATGATCAAGCCGCCGGACTTCGATCCATCGCGGCGGTATCCCGTCTACCAGTTCACGTACGGCGGCCCGCACGCGCAGCAGGTCAAGAACGCGTGGGGCGGCACGCAGTACATGTATCACCAGCTCCTCGCGCAGAAAGGCATCATCGTCTGGATCTGCGACAACCGGACCGCGAGCGGAAAAGGGAGCGAGTCGGCGTGGCCGTTGCACAAGAACTTCGGCGAGCTCGAGCTGCGCGACATCGAGGACGGCGTGAGCTGGCTGAAACGGCAGCCGTACGTCGACGCATCGCGCATCGGCATCCATGGCTGGAGCTACGGCGGCTACATGACGAGCTACGCGCTCACGCACAGCACGAGCTTTGCCATGGGGATTGCGGGCGGCGCGGTCACCGACTGGCGTGACTACGACACGGTGTACACCGAGCGCTACATGGGGTTGCCGGACGACAATCCCGATGGCTACCGAAAGAGCTCGTCGCGCTTTGCGGCCGGCAATCTGCACGGGTCGTTGATGCTGATACACGGGATGATCGACGACAACGTGCACATGGCAAACACGATTCAGTTCGTCTACGAGCTGCAGAAGGCGCAGAAGCCGTTCCAGTTGATGCTGTATCCGAAGTCGCGCCACGGGGTGACCGATCCAGCGCTCGTCAAGCACCTGCGCTCGACCATGCTGGAGTTCGTCCTCGAACACTTGAAGCCCTGATGGCCGTCTATCTTGACAGCGTGCCGTTCTCCGGCATCATCCGCATCCGCGACATGATGTACGCGGTCACGAACCCGTACCGTCTCGATCAGGGCGATGTCAGCTTCGACGCGCCGGATTCGGTGAAGTCGGCGATCGCGCGAGCGGTCGCTGAGAACAGGACGCACTACCTCCAGACCAACGGCGTACCGCGGCTGCGGGAGCTCATCGCCGCGAAGCTTCGCGACAAGAACCGCGTGACGGACGCCGACGCCGAGCACGTGCTGGTCACCAACGGCGGCATTCACGGTCTCTACATGCTGTTTCAGGCGCTCCTCGAGCCTGGCGACGAGGTGATCGTTCCGGATCCGGCATGGCCGCCGGCGGCCGGCAATATTCTGGCGGCCAAGGGCGTTCCGGTCCTCTGTCGGCTCCATGAGCCGGACGGCTGGCGCTACGATCTCGACGAGCTCGAATCAACGGTCACGCCGAAGACGCGCGTTCTGTACCTCAACTCGCCGCACAACCCGACCGGCGGGATCCTGACGCGCGCCGATCTCGAGCGCATCGCCGCGATCGCACGTGAGCACAACCTGTGGGTCGTCTCCGATGAGGCCTATGAAGACGTCGTCTTCGAGGGCGAGCACACCAGCATCGCCTCGATCGCGGACATGTATGAGCGGACGATTCCGGTCTACACGTTCAGCAAGTCGTACGCGATGACGGGACTTCGGCTGGGATATCTGTCAATCAAGGATCCGGCCATCCGCGATCGCGCGAAGAAGGTGTTGTTCTATACGGCGAGCAACATCGCCTCCATCGTTCAATACGGCGGCATCGGCGCGCTCGAGGGGCCGCAGGACTGCATCGAGGTGTTCCGCGCGGAGCTCCGCGCGCGACGCGATCTGTTTTATCGTGGTGTCGCCGACGCGGCGCGCGACGTCTTCTCGGGCGCCGCACCCGCCGGTGCGTTTTACGCGTTTCTGCGGATCAATCCGACATGGAAGGGTGGACCCGGGGGTTCGTCCGGATCCGGCGGCGACCGGCACACGCCGTCGGCGTCGTGGGCCATGACCGAACATCTCATCAAGCAGGGGCGAATCGGCTGCGTGCCGGGGATCGATTTCGGCGCGAATGGCGAGGGCTACGTCCGCTTCTGCTTCGCGCGAGACCGCAACGAGTTGATCGGCGCGCTCGATTCGATGAAGACGCTGTTCGGAGCAGTCACTTCAGGTGACGCCCACCGTCCACGCGGATCGTCTCTCCGGTGATGAAGTCGCTATCGAGAAGCGCGAGCACGGCCTTCGCGATTTCTCCCTCGCCTCCCCATCGTCCGAGCGGCGTCGCCTGCTCGACGGCCGTGAATTCCTCGTCGGTGAACTCTGGCGGGGCGACGACCGGTCCGGGCGCGACGGCATTCACGAGCACGTTGTCCGCGGCCAACTCGAGGGCGAGCCCCTCGGTCAGCCCGATGATCCCGGCCTTCGCAACGTAGTACGGCAGAAAGCCTCGATACCGGGGCCGGCCGCTCTTCGCCACCCAATCACTGAAATTGATGATGCGGCCGCCGCCGCGCTTCCGCATGTGGGGCACCGCCGCGCGCGCGCACAGGAACGCCGCGCGCAGATCGACGTCGAGCACCGCGTTCCAATCCTCGACCACCAGATCGTCGAAGGGCTTCGGGGAGTAGACCGACGCCATGTTGACCAGGATGTCGAGCCCGCCAAGCGTTGCAGCAGCGGTGTTGACAAGCGTCTCGCACGCATAGGACTTCGACAGATCCACTTGAATCGTCGTCGCGCGTCGGCCCGCGGCCCGCACGCGATCCGCGGCCTGTTCCGCTTCGGGGCGCGATCGCGCGTAGCTCAGGCACACGTCGACGCCACGCCCCGCGAGCGCCGCGGCGACGACGGCGCCGATTCGCTTCCCACCGGTAATCAGCGCGATCTTATCAGTGAGATCCACGTGACGGCGGGACGGTCGAAAGGCCGTCCCCTACATCTGAGAAAGTGCACACACAAAAAAGGTGGGCCGAAGACCCGCCCTTGGCGAGGTCCGGCCAAAGCCGTCCATCGGCTCAACGTGTGACCGCATCGGACTGACGACCGACGACTGACGACTGCGGGCGGCCACGGGCTAGACGCCCGC
>JAHFUI010000099.1 GCA_023265175.1 Acidobacteriota bacterium | reverse complement strand
CGCCTGACCACGTCCCTTGCAGGTTCGGATCACCCCACGGCGTCTTCGGCACTGTCCATGGTTTCGGCGCCGCCTTCGCCGGAGCCTGACCCATGACAGGTGACGCGGCCAGCACGCCGAAGGTGACGACGGCGATCGCTAAACTCCAAGAGATCAGATTCGTGGCGCGCATATGAAATCTCCTTTCGATCTATTCAGGGATCGCGTATGCCGAGTCGAGCGTCGTCGCACCATAGCACAGACGCCAGGCGCCCCCGATAATTATTGATAATTGGTTATGATCGGACCGGTGCCGAAACGGGGACGGGAGGAGCATGCCATGACCGTAGCGACCAGGTCCGTGACCGCGTGGATGTCCGAGTTCGTGGCGACAGGGATCCCTCCGACCGGCGCGCGCGAGCGGGCGGCGACCGCCGTCTGCGATACCGTCGGCGTCATGCTTGCCGGCGCACCGGAGGCGGCCGCGACCATCGTCCGGGCGACCGCCGCCGCCGACAGTCATGGTCCCTGTCGAATCCTTGGCACCGCCGCACGCGCCGGCGCCAACGACGCGGCGCTCGCCAACGGCGTGGCCGCGCACGCGCTCGATTACGACGACATGTGTTTCGTCTCGCTCGCCCATCCGAGTTGCGCCCTGCTTCCCGCTGCCCTGGCTGCCGCGGAACTGGTCCACGCGTCCGGCCGCACCCTGCTCGATGCGTACGTCGTCGGCTTCGAGATCGAGTGCCGGCTCGGCGCCATCATGAACCCGCGCCACTATCACGTACGTGGCTGGCACTGCACCTCGTCGATCGGGACGATCGGAGCGGCGGCCGCCGCCGCACGCGTGCTCGGGCTCAACCCGTCAGCGACGGCGCACGCGCTGGGCATCGCCGCTTCCTCTGCGTGCGGCCTCAAAGAGAACATCGGCGCGATGGTGAAGCCGCTCCACGCCGGCATGGCGGCACGAAACGGTGTGATGGCGGCGCGCCTCGCGCGAGAGGGCTTTACGGCGAGCGGCCAGGCCATCGATGGCCCGCAGGGTTATCTCACGGCGATGGACAGCGAGCAGCCGGCGTCGGCTCTCGCCGACGCGCTGGACGACCTCGCCGCTCGCTGGGAAATCCTCGACACCGGCATCACCGTGAAGCTGTACCCATCATGCGCCGCCACGCACCCGCCGCTCGACGTGCTGCTCGACTTGAGGCGCCGCCACGGTTTCACCGCGGAGGACGTGGAGGCGATTGACGTCGAAGTCGACTCCATGACGCCGCGGCTGCTCATTCACGAGCGGCCGTCCACAGGGCTCGAGGCCAAGTTCAGCATGCCGTTCTGTGCCGCCGCCGCGCTGGTGTTCGGTCATCCGTCAATCGACACGTTCGACGTGCCGCTGATTCGCGACCCGCGCGTGCAGGCGTTGATGCCCCGCGTGACGTTGAAGGCGAATGCGGCCTTCGACTCCGCGGCGCCGCTCTCGCAGGCGCAGGTCACCGTTCGTCTGCGGGATGGTCGCACGCTCGCCGGCCGCGCCGATGGCGCACGGGGCTATCCCGGGCGCTTGAACGACGAGGAGCTGGACGGGAAATTCCTGGCCTGCGCGGAGCGATCGCTCTCCCCGGACGCGGCGCGGAAGGCGCTGGCTGCCGTGCGCGATATCGACAACGTGGCAACGATCGACTCGTTGACAGCCGCCTGCGCGACGGTACAATACGCGGCCTAGACAGGCGGATCCCCAGGGGTCTGGGCCCAGCCTCGCTCGTGAATTCAGCAAGGAGTCAGACCATGAAGCTCACCGACACGTCATCACCAGGTTCACGGACTCGGCGCCACCTCACGTTGATTTGCGTCGGGGCGCTGGGCGTCGGCGCCGTGCTGATCGGGCAACAGCGGCTGCCACAGTTGCCGGCGCCTTCCGAGGCGCATCCGAATCCTTCCCGGGTCATCCCCAGGCCGGAAGGCGCTCAATTGAAGGTGCCTGAGGGATTCAGCGTGAGCATCTACGCCGACGATCTGCAGTCGGCCCGCATGATGGAATGGGCGCCGAACGGCGACCTGTTCGTCTCGCAGACCGGGGCGAACATGATCACCGTGCTGCGAGACACGAACAACGACGGGACGCCGGACATGCGCTCGGTTTTCGCTCAGGGTCCCGCCCCCGCTCGTCGTGGCGGACCTCCGCCGGCTGCGGCCGCTGGTCCAGGGGCCGATCGCGGCGGCGCTCCTGGCGCGGGCCGAGGTCCAGGCGCGGGTGCGCCTCCCGCGGCTGGAGCACCTCCAGCGGGAGTCCCACCGCCAGGCGCGGGCCAAGGCGTCGGCGCGGCGGCGCGCGGCGGCGCTCCTCCGCAGCCACTGTGCACCGGTGATGCGGTCGGTGGACGCCAGCCGCTCGGTTTGGCATTCCAGCCTGGATACCTCTACGTCGGCTACACGGACTGCATCGCCCGCTACAAGTATCAGCCCGGCGATACGCAGGCCAGTCGGCCGGAGCGATTGGTGGATCTCCCTGGGGGCGGTAACCACTTCGCACGCAACATCACCTTCAGCCGCGACGGGAAGAAGATGTATGTCACCGTCGGCTCGGGATCGAACAACAACGAAGGCGAGGATGTGCGGCGCGCGGCGATCAACGAGTACAACGCGGACGGGACCGGCTTCCGGCTCTTCGCGTCAGGCTTGCGTAATCCCACCGCGTTAGCGTGGCAGCCGGGAACGAATACGCTGTGGACGACGGTGAACGAGCGCGACAACCTCGGTGACGATCTGGTGCCCGATTACTTCACATCGGTGAAGGACGGTGGATTCTACGGCTGGCCGTTCTCCTACATCGGTCAGAACTACGATCCGCTGCACGTCGGGAAGCTGCCGAATCTCGTCAAGACGGCCATCATTCCGGATGTCCTGCTTCCGGCGCATGCGGCCGCGCTGGGTGCGGCCTTCTACACAGGCACCCAGTTCCCGCAGCGGTATCGCAATGGCGCATTCATCGCCATGCACGGCTCGTGGAATCGCTCCAAGGCGAACGGATACAAAGTCGGCTTCGTTCCGTTCCAGAACGGCAAGCCCGGTCCCATGGAAGACTTCCTGACCGGATTCGTCGTGAACGATGGAACCGACGGCCAGATCACGGCCTGGGGCCGGCCCGTCGGCGTGACTGTCGGCCGGGACGGCTCGCTCCTCGTCTCCGACGATGGCGGCAACCGAATCTGGAAGGTCAGTTATTCCGCGGGTCGAAAATAGGAAGTGGTCTTAGGGTTTCATGGGCGCGGCGAACGGTCCGACGTCAGGTCTGGCCTGCGTGTTGGCCAGCGGACCGAGCTCGCCCGCCACACCGCGCGCGATCGCCGCGGTTTCACTGCCGGCCTGGAAGCACGTGAAATCCGGCCGGTCGCGCCACGCGATGGGACCGCACAGCCGAATGCCCGCCTTGATGGCGGCGTCGTGGACGATATTGATCGCGCGCTCGTAGTCAGGGGTGCCTTGCCGGAAGCCCGAGAAGTTGCCGAGGTCGCCGCTGGCCGCGAACACGGCGGTCACGCCGGGGACTTTGGCGATCTCATCGGCGTTCTTGAGACCTTCGAGCGTCTCGATCATCAGGATGAGCACGACGTTGTCGTTGATCGTATTGCGATATCCGCCTGGCACGGCGCCCCACATCGTGGCGTCGAAGGCCTGCCCGCCGCCATTGCTGCGCCGGCCGAGCGGCGGGAAGTAGGTCCAGTTGCGCGCCTCGATCGCTTCAGCGAGAGTGTCAACCGTCGGCACGACGACCACGAGCGCGCCGGCGTCGAGCGCATGCTGAATCTCGCGTTCGTCGGTGTAAGCGACGCGCACCCCGGGAACCGCCTTCGCGGTCGGACACGTTCGCCACATGCGGGCCACGGCGCCCCAATCGCGCGAATCGTGCTGCATCTCCGTCCAGATGAAGTCGTAGCCCGCGTTCGCCATGGCGCAATAGGTGGCCGGATCGGTGCCGCTGAAGAATGTGCCGCCGGTGACTTTTCCGCCCTGCACCATCTTGAGCTTCGCCGGGTTCCAGATCTTTGCGCCCGGCGGCGGGTTGAACGCCGGTCCGTACTTCCAGGTGGCGGGATCAAAGGGTCCTTGATTCACGGCCCCTGGCGGCGCGACCATCCGGGCGTTACTGTCTTTGCCGGCCGGAGCGGCCAGGGGGAACTGGGTCGTTCCTGGAGCGGCGTTGTTGGCGTACGGATCGGCGCGCCCCGCCGGCTGCGCCGGCGCGTTCGGCGTCGGGGCATTTTGGGCGGGCGCATTCTGCGTCCGGCCTGCAAACGCGGTCAATCCCAAAGCCACGCACAGGGCCGTCGGGAAAAGTAGGCGCCTCATGGTCGTGCTCCTCAAATATTGGTTAGTCTGTGCAAGGCGTGGGCATCCACTTCGACGCGTCGGGCTCGCGCTTGAAGTGCGTGCTGGTGATGAACTGCTGACTGAGGTACTTCGGATCGTCCACGATCGTGAACACGGTCATCCACTCGGTCCCATACGACGATTCGCGATCGAAGTATTCGGTGACGGAGGTGTCCTCGCTGTACGGCACGCCGTTCTTGCGTAAGTACCCCGGTCGAAGATTGGTTGTCACGACTTTCAACGAACCGACGCGCGGCGGCCGTTGTTGCAGGCTGACGCCCAAGCCGCCAGGTTCAAGGATGCGCTCCCACTCGGCGACGGAGTGCCCTTGCCACGTCCGTACCGCCGGAGGCTTCTCTGCCTGGTCGAAGTGCAATAGCCGTGTTTGTTGCCCGGCATCGGTCTCGATTTTCAACGTGGTGTCGTCCTCCCACGCAATGCGCAGCCTTCCCGGCACGCGCATGATCGCTGCCGCTCCATAGGGCTTGCACCCGTCGCTGGCGAGCTTGCCCGGATCCCAGGTGTCCGCGACCTTGCGGCCTTCCGCACTGAGCGGCACGCTGGAATAGTCGCCTTTGCGTGGAAGCAACATGCGCCATCGCCAGTCTTCGGTGACCACGGAAACCCAATTTCCGGTGAAATCGATCGGCGCGGCCGCCCGTGGCGTCGGCGGCGGCTGCGGTGGTTGCGCGCCGCGGCCCTGCGGCGCGGCCCCAAGCGGCACCCCAAGCAGGCCAGCGACCACAAGGCCCGCGATGACGAACAGCGATCTCATCGTCACTTCTTTCCACTCAAATCCCGATACGCGGCTTCAACGAGCATACTGGTCGTCCAGGGACCTGTCGTCGCGCCGTACCGGCCGTCGTACTCGAAGGTCGGCCTCGCCGCCTGCACCTGGTCGAGCGTCATCCCTTTCTTGATCAGATCCTGAATGCGATCGCGAATGATGGTGAGCATGTCGCGGTACTCGACGACGTCCGCCTCGTCGGCCACCCGTCCCTGTCCCGGAATCACCATCGTTCCCCCTTCCTGCCAGTCCTTGGGAACGGTGAGGTCGATGATGCGGTTCAAGGCGGCGATCACACCGGTGAAGCTGCCGCCTCTTGCCGCGTCGATCACTGGATAGCTCGTCATATCGAAGACATCGCCGGTGACGACGACATCGGAGCGGCGGAACAGCACGACGCTATCGCCGTCGGTGTGCGCGGCTGGTTGATGAAACAGTTGGACCGGCTCGCCATTCGAGTACATGTCTTTTGATTCACCTGAGTACGTGTCCGTCGGCCATGCGGCAACCGGCATCGCTCCAGGCCGCCCGGCTCCCGCGCTCACCGCCCGCAGCACCGCCTCGTGCGCCATCACCATCGCGCCGGGGCCCGGGTTGTCGGCGGGCCGGCCACCCTCGCCGCGATTGCCGGCGCGGGCGAGGGTCTCGTTGCCGCCCATGTGATCGGGGTGCGCGTGCGTGTTGAGGATGAAGCGAATCGGCTTGTCCGACAGCCGCCCGATCGCGGCGACGACCTTGTCGGTGACACCGCGCGCGCCCGTGTCCACGAGCAGCACGCCGTCTTCCCCGATCTGCACGGCCATGTTGCCGCCGGCCCCGGCAAGCAGGTAGACGTTCCCCTGCACGGGTACGACGCGAACGTCGCCGGTCGCCTGACTCGGCTCACCGCGGCGTGGATTCTCACCGCGCGGAGGGGGCTGGGTCACAAGGTTTCGTGGATCGGACGCGTCACGCGCCAGTTGCTGCAGCTTCAACGCGTACTCGGGATACGTCGTCTCGGCCCCACCGCGAGCCGCGTGCACCGGAACACCGTTCTTTGTCGCGAACTCTTGGATATGCGCCGTGTCACCGGGCAGATGATGCGGCACGTAGCCTTTCGGCGCCCCCGGCAGCTCGTCCACCGTCTGCGCCGGCCCGCATGATCCCCATGCGTCGGCATTGGCGGCGAGGCTCAGGACAAAATTCGAGGTGCGAATGAACGGCTCGCTCAGGAACACCGGATCGTTCACGACGCTGACCACCATCAGGTAGTCGCCATGCCGAATGAACTGCTCGGTCATCGTCGCGAGATCGCTGGTCGGCGCGCCGTTGCGCTGAATCCAGCCCATCTTGACGTGTGTGGTCGACACGACGAGCGTGTTGCGTTCCCACCTCCCGGTCGAGAACCCCGCCCACGTGTGCGGCGCCAGGTCGGAGGGATGTGGACGTCCATCCATCCAGATCATGCGCGGTCGGCCATAGCTGCCCTGAAGGTTGTACGCGAGGAGTCGGCCTGAATCCGGATCGACGGCCTTCACGAAGCGGATAGTCGCCGGTCCGCGCAGCGCGTAGGTGGCAATGTGCGGGATGCACTGGCGCTCGTGCGTGGCGACGACCGCTTCGTCCCAGCTTTGCGCCTTGCGCCAGCCCGCGTCATTGAGCGGCAGGCCTGTATAGTCGCCGAGCTGCACGCCGCCGCGATGCGGCAGGTCTTCGTAAAAGGTGCCGCCCCATTCGCCGGATAAATCGATCTGCGCGAAGACGGGACGTCCGATCGCCACCATGATCGGCACGAGCAAGGGAACGATCATCCTGGACGGGTGGCGCATGTCACTTCTCCACGTGCGGCAGGGCCTTGCGGCCGGCAATCGTAGTGCGGTCCCGCGTTGAAGTCTACGGTGGTTATGAGACCGGTTCGGCCCCCGGAACGTGACCGCGTTTGTACACCATGAACGTGCGGATGAATCCCAGCACGACGATGCGATCCTGATTCAAGCCGGTGGTCCTGACCTTGACGATGCCGACGTTGGGCCGCGATTTCGATTCGCGCGTGTCGAGCACCTCGCTGCGCGCATAAAGGGTGTCCCCTTCGAACACCGGATGCGGCATTCGGATCTCGTCCCATCCAAGGTTCGCCATCGCGTTCTGCGAGAGATCCGTCACCGATTGTCCGGTCACAATCGCGAGCGTCAGACAGGAGTTGACGAGCGGTTTGCCGAACTCCGTGCGGGCCGCGTACGCGGCGTCGAAGTGCACCGGATTCGTGTTCATCGTCAACAGCGTGAACCAGATGTTGTCCGCCGCCAGAACCGTCCGGCCGAGCGGGTGATCGTACACATCGCCGACCTCGAAGTCCTCGAACACGCGGCCGGTCCAGCCCTGTTTGGTGGCCATTCAGATCACCTTCTCCTCTCTCCATCGCGCGATCGTACCGGCGTCGAATCCGACCTCGGCGAGAATCGACTCGCGGTGCTGGCCGAGGGCGGGGATGGGGCCCATCACCGGTTCGAGATCCTCCAAGCGGACCGGCGGAATGAGCGCGGGAATCGGTCCGACCGGCGAGTCCACCTGGCGCCACGCGTGCCGGCCGGTCAATTGGGGATGGGCGATGAACCCTTCGATGGTATTGATGCGCGCGTTGGCAATCTGCGAATCGTCCAGCCGCGCGATGACCTCGGCGCTCGAGAGCGTGTCGAAGACCTGCTCGATCTCGGCATTCATGGCCGCGCGATGCTGCACCCGCGCGTGGTTGCTCTGGAACCGGGCATCGTCGGCCAACGCGGGCCGGCCCAGCACGTTCGTGGCGAACGTGGCCCACTCACGGTTGTTGTGAATGCCGAAGATCACGTCCTCGCCCTCGCGCGTGCGGTACGGACCGTAGGGCGCAATCGTGGCGTGACTGGCGCCCGTCCGGGACGGCGCCGTGCCACCCATCGTGTAATACATCGCGTACCCCATCCACTCGCCGAGCGCCTCGAAGAGTGAGACTTCGATCGCGGTACCCTGCCCGGTCCGGGCGCGCTGGAGGAGCGCGGTCAGAATGCCCGAATAGGTGTACATGCCGCCGGCGATGTCGGCAATCGACAAACCGACTTTGGACGGCGTCTCGGGCGTCCCGGTGATCGAGACCAGTCCAGTCTCGCTCTGCACCAGCAGGTCATAGGCCTTCTTCATCGCGTACGGACCGGTGGACCCGTACCCGCTGAGGCTCGCGACAATCAGCCGTGGATACGTCGCGCGCAGCTCGTTCGTCCCGAGCCCGAGCCGATCGGCGGCGCCCGGCGCCAGGTTCTGCACGAAGACATCCGCGCGTTCCAGCAATCGCGCGAGGATGTTCTTGGCTTCGGGACGCTTGAGATCCAGCGTCAGCGATTCCTTCGAACGATTGAGCCAGACGAAGTGGCTGGCGAGGCCTCGGACGGTGGTGTCGTACGAGCGCGCGAAATCGCCGTCGCCCGGCCGCTCGATCTTGATGACGCGCGCCCCGAGATCGGCGAGCTGACGCGTGGCGAACGGCACGGCGACCGCCTGTTCGAGCGCGATCACGGTGATGCCCGTGAGTGGCAAGGACGACATCGACACGGCCCTCACGCCCCGGCGACGCGAGCGCCCGCCGGCGCGGCGGCGTCCCCTCCGCGCGATTCGGGCAACCAGATCCAGGTCATCGCGCCGAGCACCAGCGCCACGGCGAGCAGACCGAACGCCGCCCCGAAGCCCCGCGTTTCGGCCAGCGATCCGATCACGAAGGGCGCCAGCGCGCTGCCCATGCGGCCGACGTTGTAGGTAAAGCCTTGCGCCGTCGCGCGGATCGCAGTTGGATACAGCTCCGCGGTGACCGCGCCGAAACCGGAGAAGAAACCGGTCCCGAAAAATGTGGTGACGGGACCAAGCAGCGCCAGCAGCCACACCTGACGCGTCTGGCCGAATCCAAGGACCAGCACGGCCGCCGTCAAGATGTAGATCACGAAACTGCGCCGGCGGCCGAAGGCATCGGCCACGAAACCGAACGACACGTATCCAAAAAACGTCCCGATCTGGATGAGCACCACGAGCATCGTCGCCACGCCAGTGCCAAGGGCCAGTCCGCCCTGCGACTGCGGCAGAGAGAAATACGCGGGGATCCAGAGATTGAGGCCCCAGTACGCGAAGATCGTCGTCGTGCTCAGTGCCGTCAGCAACGCGGTCAATCGCAGATATTGAGGCGTGAAGATGACACGGATCGGGCTGCGCGCCCCGCGACGAGCCGCACGCGATCTCGTCCACTCCGGCGATTCGTCGATCCCGCGGCGGATCCAGATCGCCACGAACGCGGGCACGATGCCCACGAAAAAGACCGCTCTCCAGCCAAATCGTGGCAAGACCAGCGCGGTGACCAGCGCCGCCGCCGCATAGCCGATCGACCACCCGCACTGCATCAACCCCATCGCCTTGCCGCGGTGCGCGTCCGGCCAGGTTTCCGACACCAGCGCCGCGCCGGTGGTCCATTCCCCGCCCATCCCCAGCCCCAGCAGGAATCGAAACAGACCGAGCTGCCAGACCGTCGACGAGAGCCCGCACGCGAACGTGAACACCGAGTACACCAGCAAGCTGCCGCTCAGGGCGGGACGACGGCCAAAGCGATCGGCCATCATGCCGAAGAGAATCCCGCCGAATCCAGAGGCGATGAGCGTCAGCGATCCGAGCAGGCCGGCCGTCGCCTTGCTGAGCGAAAAATCCTGGATCACCGCGCCGAGCACCAGCGCGTACAACATCACGTCGAAGGCGTCGAGCACCCACCCGAGCCACGCGGCGAAGAGTCCCCGGCGTGCCGATGCCGGGGCGTCCCAGAACCACTGCAACGAGGCACGGTGCGCCATTGGCTGCGGACGATAACACACGCCGGTTGACTATGGCACAGGCAGGTCTTAGCATCAGCCGTCGAACACCGGCGCAAGGAGACACCGTGGTGCAGTTGGATGAGGATCAGCGACTGGTCGCGCAGACGGTACGCGAGTTCGTCGACCGCGAGGTCATTCCGGTCGCGTCGGAGATGGAGCATCGTGACGAGTATCCCGACGCGCTCGTCGACACGATGAAGGCGCTCGGCTTGTTTGGCCTGAACACGCCAGACGAGTACGGCGGCAACGAAGTCGACTACACCACCTTCGCGATTGTGTTCGAGGAACTGTCGCGCGGCTGGATGGGGCTCGCCGGCATTCTCGGCTCGCATCTCGTGCTGTGCGACGTGCTGGCGCGCTACGGGACCGACGATCAGAAGCGCCGCTTCCTGCCGCGCCTCGCCAAAGGCGAGCCTCGCGGCGGGATTTGTCTCTCGGAGCCGAACGCGGGCACCGATCTTCAGGCCATCACCACGACCGCGCGCCGGGACGGCGACCAGTATGTCGTCAACGGCTCGAAGATGTGGGTCACCAACGGCCGCCGCGCCGACGTGCTGTTGCTCCTCGCGAAGACCGACCCGGATGCGCAGCCCGCCCACCGGGGCATGAGCGCCTTCGTCATTGAAAAAGGTCCGCCGGGGCTGACCGTCGGCCGTGACATCGACAAGATGGGCTACAAGACGGTCGAGACCTGCGAGCTGCACTTCGATCGCTTTCCTGTTCCAGCCGCCAATCTGATCGGCGGCGCGGAAGGCCTCGGGTTCAAACAGGTGATGACCGGCCTCGAGGCCGAGCGGCTGAACATCGCGGCCCGCGGTCTGGGCCTCGCTCGCGCCGCGTTCGAAGAAGCCATCAAATACGCGCAGCAGCGCCACACGTTCGGCAAGGCGATCGCCAATCATCAAACGATTCAGATCAAGCTGGCTGACATGGGTACCAAGATCGAGGCGTCGCGTCTGCTCATCTACTCGGCGGCGGCGAAGAAAGATCGACGCGAGCGGTGCGACGTGGAAGCCGGCATGGCCAAACTGTTTGCGACCGAGACGGCCGCCGAGGTCTCGCTCGAAGCGATGCGCATCCTGGGCGGCAACGGGTTCTCAAAGGACTTCCCGGTCGAGCGGTTCTATCGTGACGCCCCGCTGCTGCTGATTGGCGGCGGGACCAACGAGCTCCAGCGTCTCATCATCGCGCGAGGTCTCCTCGAGCGATACGCCGTCAGTTGAGGTGACCATGCGCGCGTATGTTCTCCCGCCGGGATGCACCTCCATTGCGGATGTGCGCCGCGTCGAGCGGCCGGATCGCGATCCGCGGCCCGGTCAGGTGCTCGTGCGGATTCGAGCGGCGTCGCTCAATCGGCGCGACCAGGCGGTGGTCGCGGGCACCTACTTTGGCCGGCCTATTACAAGCGACACGATCCCGCTCTCCGATGGCGCGGGCGACGTGATCGCCGTCGGCGACGGCGTCACCAGGTTCAAGCCTGGCGACCGGGTCGCCGCCACATTCTTCCAAACCTCGGTGGAGGGTCCACCGCTCGGTGAGCGCGGGTCGTTGGGCTCGCCCCTCGACGGCACGCTGGTCGAGCGCATGCTGGTGTACGAAGACGGATTGGTTCCGATTCCCGGCGATCTGTCCTTCGAGGAAGCCGCCTGCCTGCCGTGCGCCGGGGTGACCGCCTGGAACGCGCTGATGGTCGCGGGCAGACCGATCAAACCGGGCGACACGGTGCTCGTGCTCGGCACGGGCGGCGTCTCGATGTTCGCGCTGCAGTTTGCGAGAGCGGCGGGCGCGCGCGTGATCGCGACCTCGTCGAGCGATGAGAAGCTCGAGCGCGTCAAGGCTCTCGGGGCTCTGGGCGCCTCAGACGGCGTGAACTACGCACGGACGCCGGACTGGCACAAGGAGGTCTTGAAGCTCACCGGCGGACGCGGCGTCGACTGCGTCGTCGAAGTGGGCGGCGTGGGCACGCTGGAGCGATCGTTTGAGTCGACCGCCGCCGGTGGAAAGATCACGCTGATCGGCGTGCTGACGGGCCGCAGCGCCGACCTCAGCCCCTACGCGCTGATGTGGAAGGAAGCCAGCCTGCACGGCATCCGCGTGGGCACAACGGACATGTTCGAACAGATGAACCGCGCGATCGAGGCGAACCGGATTCGGCCGATCATCGACAGGACATTCCCGTTCGACGAAGCGATGGCCGCCTATCAGCATCAGGCGTCCGGCACGTTCATCGGCAAGATCGTCGTGCGGCTGTGATCGCGATCGGCGCTTCAGCGGGCTGGCGTAGACCTCAATGCGGCCGGCGTTGACGAAGCCGCCCCACCCACGGCCGCTGCCGCGCATCAGACCGGCGAAGCCGATCTCGTCGACCCTGCTCAGTCCGGCTTTTCCGCCCAGCGGCCAGTCTTGGGCGCTGTTGCGAACGGTGGTTCATCACGAAGTCGCCGATGAGTACGAAGGTCACGAAGACGAAAGACAGATCTCCGTTGATCAGCGCATACTGCTCTGGAAATCGGCGAACGATCGCTGGATGCGGTGCAGGAACGCGCTTTAGAAGTCGACGCCGTTGCCGAGGCCTCGCAACAGGTTGGCGATCGGACGATAGGAAGCATTGGCCTGTCGCCGGGTAATTAACGGAAGACCCGTTCTCGGACGCTCGTGCCCGACGCGACAGCGCCGACGATCGATCACACAGCCATGAGCCGTGACGTCCTCTTCCATCACGGAAACATGTCATCCGCCACACTGCCCTTCGTCTGGAAGTCCACTGGAATTTCGCGAGAAGGCAGGTTGTATGAATGCCGGCGTTGATAACGACTTTTACGATGATCTGGGTGAGAAGTGGTATACCGCCGAGGATCACCCCATCGCGTTGCTCCGGTCTGAAGCGCGTTTGCGCGATCGCTGGGTAGCCTTCAACATCCGTGAAAACCTGGGCTGGGAGCGCCTCAAAGTCTTGGACATCGGCTGCGGCGGTGGCTTTGCCTCCAACGCGCTCGCACGTGAAGACTTTGCGGTTACGGGTCTCGACCTGAGCGCGCGCTCGCTTCGGGTGGCGCGCGCTCACGACTCTACGAACACTGTTGAGTGGATTCAGGGAAATGCGTACAGCCTCCCCTTTGAACCAGATTGTTTCGACGTAGTTTGTGCCCTGGACTTTCTCGAGCACGTGACCGATCCCGGTGCGGTCGTCGCGGAAGCTTCCAGGGTCCTCCGGCCGGGCGGACTGTTTTGCTTCCACACATTCAACCGGACTCTCAAGGCAAGGCTGCTTGCCGTGCATGCCCTGAGCTATCTTTTTCCGCGCTCGCCCCGCCGCATTCACTCGTGGAGGCTCTTCATCAAGCCTGACGAACTCAAGCGGATGTGCACGGCTGCGGGACTCCAGGTGGACACGATTCAGGGACTCAAGCCGCGCTTGCGCGCTGAGCACCTGTCTGACCTTCTTTTCTGCAGCCGTGTGCCGACAGATTTTTCTTTTGTTCTCACACGCGACTTGTCGGTGGGTTACATGGGTTACGCGTGGAAGAGGGCGTCAGTATCCACCAGCGACGATAGGAAGCAATCTGAAGGAAGCATTAGGGGCCTGTCGCCGATTAACGGAAGAGCGTTCTCCGACGCCCGGTCGCCCAACGCGATAGCGCCGACGATCCATCACACAGACTTTTTCGCGTCACCAGCCTGCCCCAGAGAAAACGCGAGTGACATCGGGCGTGACATTGAAGGAAAGCCCAGGGATTCCGGTTTCTTGCGCGCATGCGGCGTGCCGCAAGTGTCACGCGAAAATGTCACCCGTTCTGCGGAGAAGCACGGGGCCAAACGGATCGCCGGGCCCTGCCGTCGCACCGTTGGCATCGCTGGAAGTGCTTTACCGTTGTGCCTGAACGCGTGGATTCGCTTGGGGTCCGGACGGACCGGAACGGTGTCGTAGTCAAGCAAGCGTGCGGTCCTGACCGCAGCCTCGGCCAGTTCGTTCTGGGCCGGCAGGAACTGGACTGGGACGCGATGAACGTCTGATCGATCCCGAGCACCTGGTGGCAGAGAGGGGAAGAGAGGCGCGGCTTTACCGGTAAAGTGTCCGCGTTGTGGCCCCCAGGTGGGTCTTCGTGCGTCGGTCCAAACCGGTGAGATGTCATCCCCTCAGGGCATGCTGCTCTGGAAATCGGCGAACGATCGCTGGATGCGGTGCAGGAACGCGCTTTCGAAGTCGACGCCGCTGCCGAGGTCTCGCAGCAGGTTGGCGATCGCGAAGCCGCCGGCCTCGTCGAGCAGCCGGTGCGCGACGAGCGCGCTGGTCGCATACGCGAGCTGGGCCTGGTCGCCGGTCATCCTGCCGAGCCCGGACTGCAGCGCGCGCAACGGCACCGGCGCCGGCGCGTGCGCGATGCGCTGCTTGGCCCACTCGAGATCGCCCGATTCGAGCGCCGTCGCGAGCCCTTCGCTCAGCCATGTCGGCACGCCGCGCGACGCGAGCGTCCGGATCAGCGCGTGCGTGAACTCGTGCGCGAGGACGCGGTCCAGCTCCTTCGGATTGTCGAGCGCGCCGCGCATCGGCACGCGGATGATGCCGTCGAACGCCCCCGCCGCCCACGTCGGCGCCCGCGTGATGTCGCGGAACTGCTCGCCGGTATAGAGCACCACCGGCACCGGCGCGCTCGGATAGCTGCCGAGGATCTGCCCGATCCGCCAGTACGCGCGATCGAGCGAGTCGAGCGCTTCCGACGCCACCACCGCCTCGGCGAGGCCCTCGAACGACACGGTGAAATGCGATCCGATGGCCTGTGTCATGCGGCCGTGCAGATCGGCTTCGCGGCGCCAGCGCTCGAGCGTGGCCTGCGCCTCGCGATTGTCGGGCGCCACGATGACGAGTGCTTCATACGTCCGGATCGCGCCGGCGGCATCGCCCATGCGGTACTGGATCTGTCCGAGGAGCACGCGCGCCTGCGTCAGCTTCGGATCGAGCGCCAGCGCGCGCTCGAACGCCTCCTTCGCGTCCGCGTCGCGCCGTTCGAGCGTAGCGGCCATGCCGGCGCCAAGGTGCAGCCGCGCGTTCTTCGGATCGGCAGCGATGGCCTCACGAAACGCGTCCGCGGCGGCGTGCGCGCGTCCGGCCGCAAGGGCATCCCAGGCACCGCGCTCGAGCAGCGCGGTCTTCGGGTCGATCTGGGCGAGAACGCAGACGGGCACGACGGCAGAAAGGCAGAGCGACAGGATGGCGTCACGCAGCCATCGTCGCCAGGCCATGCTGTCACTTCCGCGATGCGGCCTTTCCGCCATTCTGCAATTCGTAGCGTATCCTACCTGCATGCCGAAGGGCCCGAAAGACGCCGCCCGGCGTTCTGCGGTGAACCGCCGCATCACGCCGGTCGCGCCGCGCAAGATGCGCAACCGGATCGTCTCGTCCGTCGAACGACCCGTCGCCTGAAGCGCCGCGTCAAAAGGATACTCCTCGGCCGGAGAGCATCGCCTCGAGATGCCGAAGCGCACGAGGGTTTCCATTGACAAGGATGATGAGCGCGGACATGACAGTGACGACTTCCTGGAACTGCGCGCAAGAGCAAGTCCAGCAGGGAGTCGCGCGCGAGCCTTCGCAAAACCGCCGAATCTCCGCAGTTTCCACGATCGATGGCCAATGCGACGCTCGACGCGGATTGCAAGAGTGCGGTCCCTGTTACGATTCGGTGACGTCTGCGTTGCATTGCGGCTGGTGCCCGACTACAATCAGCGCTGTCCACGCAGTTCACGCAGTTCGCTCGGGCGCCAAGTTTTTGCGCTCGTCTGAACCCTTCCACTTCATACAGGCAAACATACGTGTCAGACTTCGAATCTTTTGCCGGCTCGTTGGACCCGGCGACATCCAAACATGACGGCCTTATGGAACCCGGCGCCATGGAACCTCCGCGCGCGGAGCGCGAAGGGCTCCCACGCGGGTACCGGATGCGCGCGGACACTCACTACGTAGAGCACCTAGCGTCGCCATCCGCGGGACAGGCGGTCCGTATGATTGCGGTCGATCAGTTCGCATCGCCTCAGTCGTTCGACCCACTGGATTCCCGTCCTCTCGTCGAGTCGATCCGGACGCACGGCATCGTCCATCCCCTGCTCATTCGTCGGAGGGAGACCGGCTACGGGGTCATCGCCGGCCACAAGCGGCTTGCCGCCGCGCGGTTGCTGAGGCTGCCCACCATTCCGTGCCTGGTTCACGACGTCGAGGAAGGGCAGGCCATCCTCCTGGCGCGGGCCGACAACCTGCACGCCGTCTCACCGGCGCAGTCCGATACGCCGGCGAGCATGGTCGGCGCCGTGCAACAGGCGATCGCGCAGCACCTGGCCATTGTTCAGGCAGGCGTCGCGCTGATTTCAACAAGCCTGCCCCGTCCTGCCCGGGCGACGGTTGACCTGGTCGCCGCACACTCATGGCGAGCGGCGCGGCTCGTCGAGGTGACAGACGTCATCGCAAAACGCCCTGCGCCCCCCGCCCGCATGCGGGCGCTGGCAAGCGTCATCGATCGCGTGGTCGACGGCTTCGCGGCCGAGGGCCGCGTCAACGGAGTGGAGGTGGGCGCGTCGATCGAGGGTGTCGCGGCCGGCATCGCCGTCAACGAGCACGACGTGTCGTTGATCCTGTCGAGCGGCGTGCTGGCCACCCTTCCCCTCCTCGAGCACGCACGCGTCGACCGGCCCGCCATCGCCATCACAGCATCGAGCGAAACGACCGGTTCGGTACGGATCGTCATCGCTCAGACGGCAGCGCCTGCTCCGGCCGCGTTGGCACGGCGGTTCTTCGACGAGGCGTCGAGCGATCGGACGGGGGGCTGGTGCGCGGTGGCCTGCGCCCTGGCGGTCAAGACCGTCGCGGAACGCGCAGGCGGTGCGGCCGACTTCGACGTCGACGCGCACGGCCACACCAGCCTGTCAGTTGGGTTCCAGCACGCCTGGCACGTCCAGCCCGAGGCGGTTGTCTAGTCTAAAGTCTAACGAGGCCCTGCCTCAGACCGTCGAGCATGTTGTGTGTTGAACCGAGGACCGGCCGGTCTGAGGCAGGGCCTCGTTAGAAAAACCAAGACACGCCGGAGACAGCCGGCCATGTTACCCTCAACGCACGTTCACGGCTCGGGTCGGGCGAAGTCCACTTCACCGCGGACATAGTCCGTGCCTTGCACGGCCATCGGCTCTCGACTTGTTCGGGACCACGCCCACACTGGCACTTCCGTCACGACCAGCAAGAACTTCGACCCCGACCACGCGCTCTCCCATGCC
>JAHFUI010000098.1 GCA_023265175.1 Acidobacteriota bacterium | reverse complement strand
CCACCGATGACGACAATTGATCGAGGGCCGCAACGGGACATCGTCCCGAACGGTGAGGTCCGCGCCGCGCTCAGATCGAGATCGACGTCATCGGCCGAGCCGCACACGCGCTTATTTTGGGGCTAGCGCGGCGACGATGTGTTCTTCGGGGGCCATTCGGGCCAGACGTTGCCGGATCTGGCCGCAAGGGGAATCGGCCCCTGCAGCGAGAATCCCGGGACGAAGCCAGCCGGCTGCGGACGCAGCGGGCGCTATTGCTTCACGTATTTTTTCAAAGCCCGCTTGGCGGTCAGCGCTCCATACAAGTTACCGCTGGCATCGGCCGCGACCCCTTCTCCCGTCCCGTCAGGATCAGAATCTGAAACCAAGGCCGTCACGTTCCCATCCTTGACATTCCCGATCCTGATGCCTCTCGTATAGCCCGGGTTCGTCTTCTCATCCGACTGCGTATCTGCAGAATAGAGCACGTCGTGCCTGTCGATGTACAGTCCGCTCGGCCGACCGAACTGCCTCCACTCTGCAAGAAACTTCCCTTTCTGATCAAAGATCTGAATCCGACTGTTCCCCCGGTCCGCGACGAACAGCCGACCGCGCGAGTCCATGGCGAGCGAGTGTGGCGTATCGAATTCGCCGGGCCCCGAGCCCTTCTTCCCCCAGGCTTGGATGAACTTCCCGTCTTTCGAGAACTTCACGATGCGGGCGTTCGAATTGCCGCCATGACCGTCCGCGACGAAAACGTCGCCGTTCGGAGCGACCTGAACATCGGAGGGCTGATTGAACGTGTCCGGACCGTCCCCTGCCACGCCCGCCCTGCCAAGCGTCATCAACACCTTTCCATCGGGGCTGAACTTGAACACCTGTTGACCTTTGGCGCCCTTCCCCTGTCCGTCGGTCACCCAAATGTTTCCTTCCCTGTCCACATGGATCCCATGCGGATACACGAACAGCCCCGCGCCAAAACTCTTCACAAGCGTGCCTGAGGGATCAAACTTCAGGATGGGCGGCAGATTTGAATCCGCGCACGGAGTTCCACCACTCGCGCCACCGCACCTCTCAAATACCCAGATGCTCCGGCCGTCGCGATCGATGTCGACGGCCGCCGTCGATCCGATCGACCGTCCCTCCGGGAGCTTGAAATAGTTCTCGACGACTTGATACGGCTTGGGCGGGGTATCGATCGATTGAGCCTTCACCTGGGTGTCGGCGCTTCCTCCAGACAGGGCGATCATTGCAACCACGGCCGCGCGGCCTTTGTGTGACATATCGCACCCTCCCTTCCGCCGCTATTGTCGCCGGAGAGGCCCGCTGCACCTACCGACCTCGAGCCTGACTCCGGGCCGGCACGGCCGACACCACCAGCGCGGTGAATAGGACCCGCCACATCAGGTCATGGAACGGTTACCGAATGCTGATCGCGCCCGATGAGGTCGAGAGATCGAGGCGCGGTCCGCCGTTCCCTACGCGCCCGCGCAGCTCCCGCCGCCGGGACACATCGCCCAGCATCGTGATGGAGTGCTCCGAATCAATCCTGCCCGATGCGCTGTGCACATCGAGATCGAACGCCGCATTGGCGGGCACATGAACGGTGACGTTTCCCGACGCGGTGCCTACGGTCCAGGAGCCGACCGGTTCGCCGTCCACGGCGACGTCGCCGCTCGCCGCGCGCAACTGCAGGGCCCCACGTGCCTCCGATACTGTGATGTCGCCCGAGCCGGTTGTGACGTCGGTCTGTCCCTGCGCCTGGGTCACCGACACTCTGCCGCTGCCGGTGTGGATGTCGACATCGCCTTTCACCGCCATCGCCGTGATGACACCGCTTCCGGTGCGAGCGAAGACGGAGCCGTCGATGCGTTGCAGATCGATGTCGCCAGAGCCCGTGGAAGCTCGCACGTCGCCGCCAGCTGGCCCAATCTGGATGTCTCCGGATCCAGCGCCCGCATCGACTGGCCCCCGGACGCCGGCCAGATTCTGATCTCCGGAACCGCTGCGCATCCGCACGCGCGCGTCCGGCGGCACGGTGACATCGTAGCTGATGCTGACGCCGTCCCAGGCCCACGCCCCCTGTGGCGCGCCGAGTCGAATCACGTTGCCGGACTGCTCGATGGGTGGGTCGGCCTCGACTTGACGGACACGCTCAGCGGCGCTCATGCCCGTCCAGGCGGACCAGAACCACACATGCCCCCGAACCTGAACCGTCCCCGGGGCACCGCTTCGGATTTGGATGTCTCCAGATCCCGTGTGCACCTCCAGGTCAACAGGGCCGCTGACCGTGAGTGTTCGATTGAACGCCCCTTCGGCACGCGCAGTCTGCGCATCCAGTGCGCAGGCGCTGCCCGAAAGAACAGCCAAACCGAGACAGACTCCGATAATCGGGTGAAACTCCATCGCGGCCTCCTTCACCGGAACGGCACTGTGCTTGCCTCGCTTAGACGGAGGCGGTTCGTCAGAAGTTGCGGCCGTACGCATGGCCATGCCGGTCACCACGGTCGTGATTCTGCGGCACCCTCGGTCGCGGCGGCGTGGGTCGAACGTGCCTGCGGTGGCGTTACGGTTCGGTTTGACTTCGTCGGTGGGGTGGATCACAATCAAATAGATCGATGCAGACGCTCATGCACAGGATGGCAAGGCTGGTTGCGGGTACGCTCGTTCTGGCAATTGCCGGTGCGTTTTGTCTCACGTGTATCGCCGGCTCGAAGATGACGCGCACACGCGAAGCGTGCTACGCGGCCATGCATCACAAGTGCAGTCCCGTGGCGCAACAGGATTGCTGTTCAGTCGAGGCGACACAGGTCGACCAGTTCGCGCCGGCGACGAAAGTGGCGCGAGACGCTTCCGCGGTTCTCGCGATCGCCGGCACCATGATTCCCAGTGTCGTCGAGCTCTCTCTGCGCGTCAGACTTTCCTCTTTCGCTGACCTGTTGCATCGACCAGGATCGGCGCCCACGTCTCTGCTCGCATCCGCCCTCCGGATCTAGCTCTTCGCTTTTTCTTCGGGTCTGAGTCAGTCGCATCACTGCGCGTCGATCGGCGGGCGAATGCGGCGGAACGTTTCCGCGTCCACGTCATGGCTCGAAACAATGGCGAGCCAGGATCTCGGGCGCTGAAGATTGAAGATCAGGTGGGCACCATGCGAAGACAGTGGTACGGCGTTGTCGTGACCGTGGGCGTTGTCGTTGGATTCCTGTTTCCTGCGTCTGGAGAATCCCAGCAGACGCCCCCCGCACAGGCCGAGGAGCACCTTCATGCGTTCGAGGGGCGGACCTACACCGGTCCGGTCTTTACGCTCGAAGCCGCGCTCGATGAGGCGCTCGCGAAGAACGCCACGCTCATCGCCCTGCGCAGCCAGTTCGAGGTGGTGCGGCAGCGGCCGGCGCAGGAGCGTTTCTTGATGGCGCCGACCTTCGAGGCCCAGATCTGGCAGTGGCCGCTCGCGGCCATCAACCCGGCGGACACGAGCATGTACATGTTCACCGTCGGCCAGGATGTGCCTGGCCGCGGCAAGCGACGGTTGCGCACCGAGGTGGTCGAGAAAGACGTCGAAATCGCTCAGACCGATATCGCGGTTCGAGCCCGCGACGTGGTCGCGCAGGTCAAGCGCGCCTATGCAGAGCTGTTCGTCGCGCGGAAGGATATCGAGATTCATCTCGAGAGCGTCAATCTGCTGCGCCAGTTCGCGGAGATCTCTCACGCCAGGTACGCGACCGGCCGCGTCTCCCAGCAGGATGTCGTCAAAGCGGTCGTCGAGCTGTCGACGTTGCATGACGATCTGGTGATGATGGACGAGCGCGCCCAGCTCGCGGAGGCACAGCTGAATGCGCTGCTGGGCCGCGCACCCGAGGCGCCTATCGGCCGACTCGGCGAGCCGCGTACGGAGGTGACGCTGCCGGCATCGGCGGACCTGCAGCAGCGCGCCATCGAGAGCCAGCCGGAGCTGAAAGACGCGCGCCTGCGGCGCGAACGCGCTGAGGCGGCATTCACGGTGGCGAAGAGCGAGCTCAAGCCGGACTTCCACATAGGCGGCGGGTACATGCTGATGCCGCGCGACCGCGATGCCTGGACGGCCAGCGTCGGCATCACCTGGCCCGGTGCCCCCTGGACGCGCGGCCGTCTGGATGCGCGCGTCGCGGAGGCCGCCGCTGAAATCGACGCCGCGCGCGCCGAGGAGCGTGTCGTGGAAAACGCGATTCGGCTGGCCGTTCAGGGGGCATACGTCCGGGTCCAGACCGCCAGCCAGCGGGCGCTCCTGCTGCGCTCGAGCATCGTTCCACAGTCGGAGCAGGCCATCGAAGTGTCACGCGTCGCCTATCAAACCGATCGCGGCGACTTTCTGGCCCTCATCGACAATCAGCGTTCACTTCTCAACGCGCGACACGGTTACTACCTCGCGCTGAGCAACCTCGAGCAGGCGCTTGCCGATCTCGAACGGGCGGTCGGTACTGGCCTCGACCTGTCTACTGCGCCTCCCGTTGTGGCCGGTGGAGTGACCCAAGCGAAGACGATCTCGACACAGGAGGTGCGCTGATGCCGGCCGATTCTACTTCCCTGCTGCGGCGTGCCAGGACCCCTCTGCTGATTGCGGTACTCCTCACGGTTGCCGCTTTCGGTGCCGCAGGGTACGTGTTCCGAGACAGACTCAGGGCGGTGTCTCTCATCAGCGGACGGTTTGCGGCGAGCCAGAACCATGCTGCCGGTCACACCCCGTCGGCCTCGGAACCTCCAATCGTCGCTTCCGAGGGTGCGCCACATGGCGCCGAGTCTCGGGCGCCGGTCGAACTCGACACACGCCGGCAGCAGTTGATCGGCGTGCGCACCGCCGTTGTCGAACGGACCACGCTCGCTCAGACGGTTCGCACGGTTGGCGCCGTGCGGTACGACGAAACGCGTCTGGCCGACGTGAACCTGAAGATCGAAGGCTGGATCCGCGAGCTGTACGTGGATTTCACCGGCCAGTCCGTGGCCAAGGGGCAGCCGCTCTTCACGCTCTACAGTCCGGACCTCCTGACCACACAGAACGAATACCTGCTGGCGCTGAAGACACGCGATCAGCTTCGCCAGTCGCTGGTGGCCGACGCGCGCGAGTCTGCCGAGCGTCTCGTCGACTCAGCGCGCCGGCGGCTCGAGTTGTGGGATCTGCCGCCGGAGGAACTCCGTGCGCTGGACGAGACGCGGCAGCCGCGGACCACGGTTGTCTTTCGATCGCCGGTCAGCGGCTACGTGATTGAAAAGGCGGCTGTCCAGGGCATGCACGTGATGCCAGGGCAAACGTTGTACAAGGTCGCCGACCTGTCCGTCGTCTGGGTCGAGGCGGACGTCTACGAGGCGGAGTTGCCGCTCGTCCGGGTCGGCGGCCGCGCCACGGTTACGCTCAACACGTACCCGGGCGAGCGGTTTACGGGCCGCGTCATCTACATCTACCCCTACGTTGATGAGAAGACCCGCACGAACAAGGTCCGCTACGAATTCGTCAATCGCGGCGGTCGGCTGAAGCCGGGTATGTTTGCGAACGTCGAGATCGTGGCGTCCGGCGGGTCGGCTGTCGTCGTTCCGACCAACGCGGTCCTCGACTCCGGCAAAGAGCAACTCGTCTTCGTGGCCAAGGGCGACGGGTACTTCGAGCCCCGCCGCGTGACGATCGGCCGCCGGCTGGCCGATCGGATTCAAATCCTCGAGGGTCTGAAAGACGGCGAGCAGGTCGCGACCGGCGCCACGTTCTTCCTCGATTCCGAGAGTCAGCTTCGAGCCTCGCTCCAGGCGTACGAAGCGCCGGCGAGCTCGGGCGGTTCTCCTGCCGCCGCCGGTCTTGACATCGTCTTCCGCACGCTGCCGGACCCGCCGAAAACGGGTGAGAACCAGTTGGAAGCGACGGTGAAAGATCCCAGTGGCAGACCGATCGAGCATGCCGAGGTCACCGTGCAGTTCTTGATGCCGGCGATGCCGACGATGAACATGCCGGCGATGCGAAGTGAAGCGAAGCTGGTGTCCGCGGGCGGAGGCGTCTACCGCGGAAGCGGTCAAGTGATGACGGCGGGACGCTGGGAAACCACGGTGACCGTCACGCGAGGCGGGCAGCGCCTGGGAACCAAGCATTTCGTGGTGACTGCAAAATAGTTTCGGGGGCAGGCGAGTGGGGGGTGGGGCCCCACGGCCTTCACCCGAGGCCGAAAGTCTACGCTTGAGGCCGAGAACCAGCGAAGTGCGGCCAGCGAGTGGGGGTGGGGCCCCACGAGAGTAAGAAGATGATTGAACGCATTATCGATTGGTGCGCGTCGAATCGATTCCTGGTGTTCACCGGGACGGTGGTCCTCACCGCCTGGGGCATCTGGGCGATGACCCGGACGCCACTCGACGCGGTGCCTGACATTTCGGACGTGCAAGTGATCGTCTCGACGGAATGGACGGGGCGCAGCCCCGATCTGATCGAAGATCAGATCACCTATCCGATCGTGTCCGCGCTGATTTCCACGCCGCACGTCAAGGCCGTCCGCGGCTTTACCGACTTCGGCATCTCGTACGTGTATGTGATCTTCGAAGATCGCACCGATCTGTATTGGGCGCGCAGTCGCGTGGTCGAGTACCTCCAGGGTATTCGCGGGCAGCTTCCCGACGGCGTCAATCCGGTGATCGGGCCCGATGCAACGGGTGTCGGTTGGGTGTTCGAGTACGCGTTGGTCGACGAAAAGGGGCAGCACAACCTGGCGGAACTGCGCGGGTTCCAGGACTGGTACCTGCGGTATTGGCTCGCGTCCGTGCCGGGGGTGGCGGAAGTCGCGAGTCTCGGCGGGTTCGTCAAGCAGTACCAGGTCAACGTCGACCCCAACAAGCTCGCCGCGTACAACATCGGCATTCGCGACGTCGTGTCGGCGATCAAAGCCAGCAACAACGACGTCGAAGGGCGGCTGTTGGAGTTCTCGGGCCGGGAATACATGGTGCGCGGCCGGGGCTATCTGAAGTCGCTCGATGACATCGAGAGCGTGTCGCTCGGCGCCGATCCGCGCGGCACGCCGATTCGCGTCCGCGACGTGGCCACCGTACGGCTTGGTCCCGACATTCGGCGCGGCGTCGCCGACCTCGACGGCAAAGGCGAGGTCGTCGGGGGCATCATCGTGATGCGGTTCGGCGAGAACGCCTTGCGCGTGATCGAGGCGGTCAAGGCGAAGCTGCGCGAGGTGCAGCGCTCGATGCCGGAAGGCGTCACGATCGTGCCGACCTACGACCGTTCGTGGCTGATTGGCGAATCCATCCATACGCTGCGCCGCACGCTCGTCGAAGAAGCGATTGTCGTCTCGCTCGTCATCATCATCTTCCTCTTTCACTTCCGGTCGGCCCTGATCCCGATCCTCGCGTTGCCGAGCGCCGTCGTCGCGTCGTTCATCCCGATGTACTACCTCGATGTGACGTCAAACATCATGTCCCTCGGCGGTCTCGCCCTCGCGATCGGCGTGCTGGTCGACGCCTCCATCGTGATGGTCGAAAACGCGTACCGGTATGTCTCCGAGCCGGGGGTAGCCGTCGATGCGCCACCGTCCGGCGAGGAGCAGCCCGGCACGATTGCGTACCAGGATCAGCCGCGCGCGATTATCCGCGCCGCCAAGCAGGTCGGCCGCGCGATCTTCTTCTCGCTGGCGATCATCATCGTGTCATTCGTGCCTGTCTTCCTGCTCGAAGCGCAGGAGGGGCGGATGTTCCGGCCGCTGGCGCTCACCAAGACGTTCGCGATGGGGTTCGCGTCGGTCCTGGCCATCACCGTCGTACCCGTGCTGATGACGATCTTCATTCGCGGGCGGAGGCTCAATCCGGAGTCCAGGAATCCGGTCTCGCGGTTCTTCACGTGGTTCTACGATCCGATGATCAGGCTTGCCCTGCGCTGGAAGTGGACGGCGCTGCTCGTGAACTTCGCCGTCGTGCCGATCACGATTCCCCTGCTGTTCACGATCGGCAGCGAGTTCATGCCGCCGCTCTACGAGGGTTCGCAGCTCTACATGCCGACGTCGCCGCCAGGTTTGTCCATCACCGAGGCGAGTCGGGTGCTGCAGGTGCAGGACAAACTGCTGCGCCAATTTCCTGAAGTCGACCGGGTGTTCGGCACCGTGGGACGTGGCACGACGCCCACCGACAACTCGCCGATGGGCATGGTCAACACCACGGTGACGCTGAAGCCGCGCGAAGCGTGGCGGCCGGGCATGACGTTCGAGAAACTGCAAGCCGAGATGGACGCCCGGCTGCAGTTCCCGGGCTTTCCCAACGTCTGGACGCAGCCGATCCGAAATCGGCTCGACATGCTGCTCACCGGCATCAAGACGCCGGTCGGCATCAAGATTCTCGGGCCGAACCTCGACGAGATTCAGCGGCTCGGCGAGCAGATCGAGCGCACGCTGCAGCCCGTGCCGGGCACGCGGAGCGTCTACGCCGAGCGGGTCGCACAAGGGTACTTCACGGATATCGAGATCAAGCGGGACGCCATCGCGCGGCATGGGCTGACCGTGGGCGACGTGCAGGACGTGATCGAAGCGGCGATCGGCGGTCAAAACGTCACGCGGACCATCGAGGGCCGCGAGCGCTATCCCGTGAATGTTCGGTATGAGCGCGGCTTCCGGCAAGACCTGCCGGACCTGCAGCGTGTTTTGATCAAGACGCCGATGGGCGCGCAAGTGCCGCTGACTGAGCTGGCCAACATCTCCCTGGCGCCCGGTCCGGCCATGATTCGCGACGAGGGCGGCCACTTGGCCGGCTACATCTACGTGGACACGGCGACGTCCGACATCGGCGGGTACGTCGACGCGGCGAAGCGTGCCGTCGGCGAGCACGTCCAGCTGCCGCCCGGCTACACGCTGCAGTGGACAGGGCAGTACGAGTTCCAGGTGCGCGCCCGGGAGCGCCTGCAGATCCTGATCCCGATCGTGTTCTTCATCATTTTCATGCTCCTGTACCTGACGTTCCATTCGGTCTCCGAGGCGTCGATCGTGATGCTGTCGGTCGTCTATGCGATGACCGGCGGGGTCATCCTGCAGTGGCTGCTCGGCTACAACTTCTCGGTGGCCGTCTGGGTCGGGTACATCGCCCTCTACGGCGTCGCCGTGCAGACGGGCGTCGTCATGGTCGTCTACCTGCATGAAGCGCTCGACAGGCGCCTGCGCCAGGGCGGTCAGATGACGGAAGAGGATGTCCGGCAGGCGACGATTGCCGGCTCGGTGCTGCGACTGCGGCCGAAGCTGATGACGGTCAGTGTCGTGATGGCCGGGCTCGTGCCAATCATGTGGAGCACGGGCGTGGGATCGGACGTGATGAAGCCGATCGCGGCGCCCATCATCGGGGGCATGATCACATCGACGATCCACGTGCTCATCATCACGCCCGTCATCTTCTACATCATGAAGTCGCGGGCGCTGAAGAAAGGCACGTTGAGGGTCTCAGGGCTGTCGATGTAAGACAAGCGTGGAAATCCAGCCGTCAGCAGAAACGTGCGTCGCCTTGTCTTTGCTGCGTCCATGCCCCTCACGGCAGGATTGCCGTGATGTTCCGCTTCGGTACCTCTCCAACCGGAATGCGCGCCACCTCTTTCATGGACTTGATGTCAATCGCAGACACGAAATTCGACCCGGCGATCGCCACGTAGGCCATTTTGCTGTCGGGCGTGAGCGTGACCCAGTTGGGATCGATCCCTTGAATATCGGTGCTGCCAAGCAGCTGCAAGTCCGGGAGTGAATACGCGTAGACGGCGCTGTTCAGTCTGCTGTTCACGATGAGCGTGGTTCCATCGGCCGTGATGGCCAGGCCGTGCGACGCATTGCCGCCAACGCGGACCGGCTCCTTGCCAGGCGCCAGTACCGGCAGCGCGATCCGCGTCACCTCCTTGTGCGTGGCGAAATCGACGACGGCGAAGCCGTTGAATTCGGAAAGCTGAGCGAACAGCCGCTTCGTCGAGCCATCCGGATTGCGCTCGAATGCCATCGGGCGCACGCCCAGGTCGAAATCCAGCACCCAGGCGGGTTGCTCCGTCTGTGTGTCGATGACCGTCACATTCTTGCCGGCGATGGAGCCGGACACCGCGTATCTGCCATCCGGCGTCACATACACGTTGTGCACCGCTCCCTTGACGGGGATGCTCTTCGCCCGCTCCAGCGACGCCGTGTCGATGACGTCGACCGCGCCAGGCGCCTGCGCGATGCCCACGAAGACGCGCCGCCCGTCCCGGCCAATGGCGATGTTGTTCGGATGGCCGCTCAGCGGAATTTTTTTCGTCACCTTCAACGTCCGGCCGTCCACGACATCCAGCGTGCTGTCGGCCTCGTTGCTGATATAGAGCCGGCTGCCGTCGGGCGCCGCCGCGGCGCCGTGGCTCACTTCGATGCCGGTGATCTCTCCCACGACCTTATTCGTTGCGGGATCGATGATGTGGACGTTGTCTCCCGCACTGTTGGTCTGAATGATGCGAACCTTGCCGGGAGCTGTGGCCGTGGAGCTGCTGGCGGTCTGCCCGCGCGCCCAGGCTGCCAGGGTCTGCCACTCCGCGTCGTTTTGCGACTGCCAGTGTTTGCCTCCGTTATGGAACAGGTCGCCGCCCGCCTCCGTGGCGAGCGGATGCGTCAGCAGCCGGCTCGCGAGGGGACTGCCGGGTACCATGACACGCCGGAATGCCTCGAAGTTCTTGCGGGAGTCTTCTTCGCTCCACGTGACGCTCCCGGGCGGCAGCGCTTGCAGGCGGAGCGGCGTGCCCGCCGAATGGCACGAGACGCAGCGCGCATGCCCCGGCCGCTTGGCGGTGAAAATGGGCTGGACACGCGTCTTGAAAAAATCGTAGTCGAGCGCCGTCGACGGCGCGGCTGATTGCTGGGCCAGCAGGGCCGCCATGACCCACAAAAACGAGACGGTCGGCATAAACGCCCCTCCTCAACAGGTTTTGTCGCCTTCCCGACGTTTCACCCCGGACGTGACCGGGTCAGGTTACACCCGTCAAGACCCGCCTGCAATCGGTCTCGCTCGGGGCAGGTTGTGAATGCGAGAGCGTACCGGGCGGCCGTCCACCCGCGCCAGTTGACAAGGCGACTGCGGCGGCGCTACTGTGCGACGCTCCTCAGATTGCCAGTCCGCGACGCTCATGTCCTGGTTCGCACCGGTCCGCTCTGCCGAAGGTGATAAAGGAGGTCACAGATGACGAGAAGAGTCCTACATCTCCGTCTCGCGGCGCTCGGCGTTGCCGCGTTCGTGGCGGTGTCACTTGCCGGCGTGCATGCCGGTCAAGTGACCAGCAGGTCTGTCGCCATCGACAACGACGACATTGGCGGCATCGTCACCGGTCCGAGCGGGCCCGAGGCCGGCGTGTGGGTGATTGCGGAAACCAGAGAGTTGCCGACTCGTCTGAGCAAGAGCGTGGTGACCGACGACCAGGGTCGCTATCTGGTGCCTGATTTGCCCAGGGCCAGCTACAACGTCTGGGTGCGCGGGTACGGGCTGGTGGATTCGCCGAAGGTCATCGCGGCGCCGGGCAAGATTCTGAATCTCAAAGCCGTGCCCGCGCCTAACGCCAAAGCGGCGGCGGAATATTACCCGGCTCAGTATTGGCTCGCGCTGCTTCACGTCCCGCCAAAAACCGACTTCCCGGGCACGGGACCCGCGGGTAATGGGATTTCGCCAAACATCAAGAGCCAAGGGGAGTGGATTCGCAACGTCGTCAACACCGACGGGTGCACAGGCTGTCATCAAATGGGCGGCAAAGCGACGCGCGAGATCCCCAAGAATCTCGGGAAGTTCGACAATTCCGCAGCCGCCTGGGAGCGTCGGATCCAGTCGGGGCAAGCCGGGGGCGGGATGAGCCTCGGCTTCACTCGGGTGGGTCGGCAGCGGGCGGCGGCGATGTGGGCGGACTGGACCGATCGGATCGCAGCTGGCGAGTTGCCCGCCGTTGCGCCATCCCGGCCCAAAGGCCGAGAACGGGACGTCGTCGTCACCATGTGGGACTGGGCCGATCCGAAAGCCTATCTGCACGATGAGATTGCGTCCGACAAACGGAATCCGACCGTGAATGCGAACGGAGCGATCTACGGAGCGCTCGAGGCGAGCGCCGACTACATGCCGGTCGTAGACCCGGCGCAGAATACCGCGCGGCGGGTGGAGCTGCAGGTTCGCGATCCGAAAACGCCCAGCGAAGCACAGACCCCGCCGGCCCAACCGTCGCCGTACTGGGGCGAGGAAGTCATCTGGACCAGTCAGTCGAACGCCCACAGCTTCGCGATGGATCGACAGGCCCGCGTGTGGATCGCGGCCCGAATCCGGCAGAACCAGACGTCGGCCTTCTGCCGGGAAGGCTCGAACCATCCGTCGGCCGTCGCGTTTCCCCTCAACCAGAGCGGCCGTCAGATGCAGATGTACGACCCGAAGACGAAGCGGATCACGACCATCGACACGTGCTTCGGCACGCATCACCTGAACTTCGACGGCAATGACATTCTGTGGTTCACGGGCGGCGGCCCGGTCGAGGGGTGGTTCAACACCCGCATCTATGATGAAACCAAGGACGAGGCGAAGGCGCAGGGCTGGACCGCGTTCATCCTCGACACGAACGGCAACGGCAAACGTGACGCGTACGTGGAACCGGATCAACCGATCGATCCCACGAAAGACAAGCGGATCAACACGCCGTTCTACGGTGTGGCGCCGAGTCCCGCGGATGGCTCCATCTGGGGAGCGGTGCAGGGGATGCCGGGCTCGCTCGTTCGACTGACGCTCGGTTCGAATCCGCCGGCAACGGCCCTTTCAGAAATCTACGAAGTGCCATGGAACAACCCGAGGGCGCCGGTTCAGGGCTTTGCGCCGCGCGGCATGGACGTGGACAGTAACGGCGTCGTGTGGACGGTGCTCTCGAGCGGACAGCTCGCCAGCTTCGACCGGCGCAAGTGCAGGGGTCCGCTCAACGGACCGACCGCGACAGGACAGCACTGTCCCGAAGGCTGGTCGCTGTATGCGCTGCCGGGACCGAACTACAAAGGGGCCACGGATTCAGCCAGCGCGGACTCGGCGTACTACGACTTCGTCGATCGGTTCGACATGCTCGGCGTCGGCAAGGACGTGCCGCTCGCGACCGGCAACGAATCTGAGGGGCTCCTGGCTCTGGTGGACGGCAAGTTCCTGACGTTCCGCGTGCCCTATCCGATGGGCTTTTACGCGAAGGGGATGGACGGCCGGATCGACGACGCGAATGCCGGCTGGAAGGGCAAGGGCATCTGGACGACCTACGCGACTCGGGCGCCGTTCCACGCGGAAGGCGGCAAGGGGACGACCAGCAAACTCGTGAAGTTCCAGGTGCGCCCCGATCCGCTCGCGAAGTAGGACTATTCCTCGACGATCCCGAACCTGCGAGGGAAATAAACTCCGCCCAGGATGGCCCCCACCTCGATAGCCGCTTTGTCGTCTCCGGCCGTCGGGACTGAGACGGCTATAATCTGCGTGTGCGGCCGCAGTCCCTCAACCTTGATACCTCGCCGGAGATCGAGCGCCTGCAGGTCGAGCGCTGGCGCCGGATGTCAACCGCGGAGAAGGCCGCGATCGTGTCCGGACTCACGCAGGCCGCGTATGAGCTGGCGCTCGCCGGGGTTCGGCACCGTCACCCCCGCGCGTCGCCACGCGAACAGTTCCTGCACCTGGCGATCGTGACGTTGGGCCCGGATCTGGCGCGCAGGGCTTACCCGGAGATCACCACGACGGATCTGCGGTGACGCTCCCGATCGATCCGATTGCGGTTGCCCTGTCGGTGACGCGCGTGCTCGAGGCGCTCGGGATCGTCCACACGATTGGCGGGTCGATCGCCAGCTCATTCGCAGGCGAGCCCCGATCGACGGTCGACATCGATATCGTCGCCGCATTCGAAGAGTTCCAGATTTCGGCGCTCGTGTCCGCGTTGTCAGCGGACTTCTATGTAGATGAAGAGGCCCTGCGACGGGCCGTCCGCGAACGCGGGAGCACCAATCTCATCCATCATGCGACCCAGTTGAAGATGGATGTCTTTGTTGCCGGCGGTACGCCGCTGGACGAACAGCAGTTGAGGCGCCGCCAGGCCGTCACCATCGGTCCCGGACGGATGCTTCACGTGCACCCGCCCGAAGACATTCTGTTGCACCTGGATCGGGACTACCTTACCGACAATGCGCCGGTGCTCGGCGTCTCCTCGTGCGTGCGCTCAGTGAAGGGGCGGCATGGGACTAATCCAAGAGCATGCCGGCCCACAGCTCGGTGAGAAACGCGGGCCTTGGATTTCACTTCAATGCCGGTCGTGTGTCCCACGACAAAGTCCACTTCGAACTGCGAGCGGCTGCGCCAATAAGTCAGTTCGTGATCGAGCCTGGAGTATAAAGTGCGAGCGCTGCCTGGAGATGTACACGATAGATTCATCGAGATCCGCTGATGCCGCGTCACGGGCGACGGCGTCACGAAGTACTCGCCTCCGATGATCTCGTGCCTGAGACCATCGTCGGCGAACAGCAGGTAGTCAGCGTAGGTGAGTTTCGTCGAGGAATGTCCAGGCACCGCCACGCTCCCTGCGGGCACGGATTCTACCATCGTCACAGACGGCCCTGGCTGACGCCTGATCGTACCGTGTGTTCTATCCGCCGATTGGACGAAAGTCACCGGTTGGCGCCGTCTCGTCCTGAATCGATGGAGGGAAGGTCGTCCGAATCAGGGATGCGAGGAGAACGTTCAACCCTCCGGATGCTCCAGGAGCTCCCGGAGGCGTGGCTGGAGTGTGACCGGCACCTGCGCCAGCCACGCTTCGTCCACCAGACCGACCTCGATAAGGTCGCGAAGATGCACGCGATCGCGATCGCGGAACGACGTCAGCTTCATTCGCACCAGCGCGTCAAGGGACAGCAGTCGGAATGTCTCCGTCTCCTCCGAATCCAAGACATCAGGCGCAGGCAGCACGTACTCCGGGCGCACCTTTTCCGCGGCGAAGAGGACATGCACGGCGTCGCGCGCTTTTCCTGAAGCGCCGTCGAGAAACATGTCCATTCCGGCGGCATGCCGATAGACGAACCCCGCCATTTCGAGTGCCGCTCGTGCGGCCGGCAAATCCGCCCGGCGCAAGACAATATCAACGTCTCGCGTATTGCGCACGGCCGCTTCGTCGACGCGTGAGACCCATGCGGCGACGGCGTTCCCGCCAGCGATGGCGTACAGTACGTCCGCGCGCCGCAACGCTTCAGCCGCACGCAGCACACGCCCGCGGACCTGCTCGACTGCGTCGCTCATGCGCTTCCAGGACACCTCGCCGTAGCTCGTGACGGCCACAGGCGAATCCTATCAGGAAACCTTGCGAGAAATGTCCCTCCTATTTCTTCTTGGCCAGCGATCGCAGGTAGTTCACGACGTTCCAGATATCCGCGTCCTTGATGCGGTCGCGCCAGGGCTCCATGCTGAGATCCGGCGGTATGTCCGAGTGACTTACTTCTCGCCGAGGATGATCGGCAGCCCCGTCTTGCTGTTGCCGATCACCACAATCTTTGTGTTGGAGCTCGACGCCAGCTTTTCCGTCGCCTCGATGCCTTTCCACTCGAGCAGCTGCGGGCTGATGCCCTGCGCCACGATCCGCTGAAAGTCCGCAATGCCCTGGGCCTCGATGCGCTTGCGCTCGGCCTCCTGCTGTTCTTTCTGCAGGACGAATTTCATCTGCTCGGCTTCCTGCTCACGGCGGAGCTTTTCCTGGATGGCGTTGGCCACGACCGGCGGCAGCCCGATCTTCCGCAACAGCACCTGCTGGACGACGATGCCGCGGTCCCCGGCCAGCCGCCTGAAGAGCGTGAAAATCTCGTTGGCAATCTTTTCGCGTTCCGCGGAGTACAACGCTTTGGCTTCGTAAGACGCGGTAATCTCACGAATGGCCGATCGGAACTGCGGCTCGACAATCGTCCCCACGTAATTGCTGCCCACTGTCCGGTAGATATCGGCAGTCTTGGCGGGATCGAGCTGGAAGAGCAGCGACGTCTCGAGGCTCAGAATGAGTCCTTCCTGGGACGGGACATCGGCCGTTTCCTTGATCTCCTGCGTCTGGATGGACATCTTCACGACGCTGGTGAAGGGAACCACCAAGCGGATGCCGGCGGGCAGCGTCTGCGGGGATACCTGCCCAAAAAAGTCCTTCACGCCGACATGGCCGGCCGGCACGGTACGCAACGGTCCCACGAACAGGAACACGACGAGGCCGACGACCAACAGGGCGAGGCCGACGATGGGCAACGACCGACGGGGGAAGGCCGAGATCGGATCGAGGATCCGCTCCATGTCACACTCCCTTCACGAGCAGTAGAAATCCGACGAGCGCTACGGCAGCGCAAACACGAAGACGCTGGCGGCGTTGCCGGGCTTCAGTTCCGGCGTCACGCGTTCGTCGCTGTTGGCGGCGAGCGACGGCCCGGTCACTGCGGCGACGTACTGCTTGCCGTCGACCGCGAACGTTACAGGGTAGCCGCTGGCCGGCGAGCCCACGATGACTTCCCACAGCAGCCTGCCGGTCCGGTCGTCGAGCGCCTTGAATCGTCCGTTGGCGTCACCGCCGAAAACGAGCCCGCCGGCGGTCGCGGCCAGCGACAGCAGGCCCGCCCGCTGCTCGTACTTCCACGTGTTCTGGCCGCTCTCCGCCGAGATGGCCCACACCGTACCCACCTTGTCGGCGCCGGGCGCAAACTGGACTTTCATGTCGATGCCGTAGACTTTCGACGGATCCCGCGTGTCCACCGTCGTCGTGGCGGTCATGCACAGGTTCTGCAGCGGCATGTACATCGTGTTGGTCAGCGGACTGTACGCGCCCGCCGGCCAGTTCTTGCCGCCGTTGCTGCCCGGACAGATCACTTTCTCTTCGTTGATTTTCGTGAAGAGCGCTTCCCGGTTCACCGTCACCTCGCCGTTTCCATCAATGGTGCTGACGACGTTCTGAGCGACGGTCGGGCGAGCCCACAGAAACTCGCCAGTCTGCCGATCCAGCGTGTACACGACACCGGTCTTGCCCGGGATGCCGGTGATGACCTTGCGCCGCTCTCCCTGCCTGACCTTCGGGCTGATCCACTGCACTTCACGCGGGTTCGGCGCGACCACCGTGTCCACCAGCAGCCGCTCGAACGGGTGGTCGAGGTCCCAGTGATCGACGATGTGCTGGTAGTACCAGACGATCTTTCCCGTGTCGGCATTCAGCGCCAGCGTGCAGTTGTGATACAGGTGCTTCTTGTCGTTGCCGCCCAGTGTGAACTTCGGGGCGGGAATCGTGACCGAGGTGCCGACGTAGATCAAGTTGAGCTCGGGATCGTA
>JAHFUI010000097.1 GCA_023265175.1 Acidobacteriota bacterium | reverse complement strand
AGCCTCTCCTCGTGCAAGCCTTTGGTCACGCGTACCGCGATTACATGGCGCGCACCCGCCGGTTCATCCCGGGCATTTATTGAGGCTGCCGAACATCGCGCTGGAGCCGACGCGCCCATCGCCCGTGGTAATCTCGCGCCGAGGCGCGCGGCTCAGCGCGGGCGTTGGGCCGAAAGGGAATTTGAAGGACACGACGATCACGACGACAAACACTCCGGATCGGGCAGGCTTGAACATGGCTGAAACCGGAGACCGATTTGCCGGACACCCTGCGGAAGAATGAACCCGGTTCGCGCATTGGCGTAGAATTCTGCTATGAAGATCGAGGAACTTGAGGCGGCAGCACTGAGGCTCGATTCGAAGGGCCGGGCCCGCTTGGCGGAACGATTACTTGAGAGCCTGGAGAGCCTGTCGCCCGAGGAGAATGCGCGCATCTGGGCCGAAGAGGCGCAGCGTCGAGCGGCCGCGCTGGAGTCGGACGGGCTCACAAGCCGTCCAGCAGACGAGGTGTTTCGCGAAGCCCAGCGTCGGATCTGAACGGTGCGCGTCACCTTCAACGAGTTGGCCGAGCGCGAACTGAACGACGCGGCCCAGTACTACGAACAGGAACAACCTGGGCTTGGCACTGCGTTGATCGCGGAAGTTCGCCGCTGTACCGCGGCGATCGCCGAACATCCTGAATCAGGTCCGATCGTCCTCGGCGCCATCCGTCGTCGACTATGCCAGCGGTTTCCCTATGGCCTCCTCTACACGGTTTCCGGTAGCGAACTGCGCATTCTCGCGGTCATGAATCTCAAGCGCCGACCCGGGTATTGGGTTGGCAGAACCTGACGGACGGCCCAACACCTATCAGCCCTCCCCTCGTCAAGGGCACAGATCTCCTCCGTCCGGTCGTCGAATCAAGAAGACCCGCGACCGCAAGCGATAACTGCCGAATGACCGCGTTCCCTTTCAGAGCCGTCTTCGTTTCCAGCGCGGGCTCCCACCCCGATGCGGGGCGGGCCCCAACACCTATTGAGGCTCAGGCTTCGCGTGGGCGAAGTGCGCGGATCGTGAAACCCGCGCGGCCTAGAAACTCATTCGGAACCCTCATACCGGCCTCCTCATGAGCAGCGACGTCGCCGGAGCGCGTCCGTTATCGCCAGGCTCGGGGGAGGGGCAGCACATCCCGTGAACGCGTGTGTGTGGCGGAGAAGAGAACGGGCGTCCGATCAAAGCAGGGGCTGCCGGACCTCTGGCTCATGATCGACGGCTCGTGACGCTCGGCGGCGTACGCGTGCAGGGCGATCTCAGCGAGCTCGGTCCCGACTGTACCGAAGCGGCGGCGTAACATCGGCTTACTGAGAAACTCTCCGCGTCAGGCCGGAGAGTTTCTTCGGGCACGGGTGATCGCCCGATCATGTGACGTTGCAGCCGACGTGGTCGTGAGCCGCTGCGGCTGAAGGGGTGTTGCCCGACAAGACCGGAGCCCTTCTCATGACCACTGTAGTGAAGATCGCCGGGGCGGTTCGCCGACTGCAACGCCGCTCAGTGAGACGCCGAGCGTGAATGAGACTCCGATGACGCGCGCCTCGTGCCGGCAGTGTCTCCTGCTCGTCGCAATGGGTCTTGTGCTGGCGGCTCCAGCCGCGCAGCAACAGCTCCGGCTTGCCGGAACTTGGGAAGCAACCGGCCGTCCCGATGCTCCGACCCTGGAGCGTCGCCCCGCCCCAACTGTTGTAGCACCCTGTGATCCGGACGACGCTCAAATCCGGTTGCTTCGCTTCTTCGCGCACCCGCCGGCACGACACGTGTTGGAAGACCGCGATGGGGCGCTCCTGCTCACAAGTGACGACCGCTTCTTCGCACCGACGAGCCTCCACGCAGATGGCCGCGAAGACCGGTTCTCGTTCGCCGGGGCCGATATCTCGTATCGCACGCGTCGACCGGCGAACGATGTGCTCGTGATCGAGTGGCGGCCGCAGACCGGCGGGACGATTGTCGAAACCTACACGCTGACAGGATCCGCGGCGCTGCTCCAGGTCGACCAGTTGATCGAGCACCGGCTTCTGTCGGCGCCCGTGCGTCAGCGACTCGTCTATCGCCGCGCCGGGCCACCGAAGCTGGACCGCTCCGCCGGCCAGACGACGACCCCCGTCCAAGAAGGCGTGGCGACCGACTTTCGACCCCCGATTGACCGCCCGGCATTTCAGACCGGAACCGGCCCCAATATCGTCATCGACGAGGCGCACGCGAACTTTCATACCGCGACCGGGACGTACGCGCCATTCGCCGACCTTTTTCGACGAGACGGATACAACGTTCGCGGCTCAGCAGTTCCGCTGCAACCTGACCGCCTACGCAGCGTGTCGGTTCTCGTTATCGTATCCCCACGGCAAGCGCCAACCGGGGCCGAGATCGCTGCGGTTCGTGACTGGGTCGCAGCTGGCGGCGCGCTGCTGCTCGTCACGGATCACCCGCCGTTCGTTCGAGCCGCGGTGAACCTCGGCGCGGCCTTCGGGATCCGGTTGCGAGACGAGGGCGCGTGGGATCCGAACATCCCCAGCGGCCGATTGGTCTTTCGGCGTTCGGAGGGGACGTTGAAGGCCCACGCGATCACGCGCGGTATCGACGAGGTGATGACGTTCAGCGGTTCGTCGCTTCAAATCGATGCGAGCGGCCAACCGCTGCTGGCGTTTGGACGCGACGTCTGCTCCGAGCATGGCCGCTTCGATCCACGCCCACAGCCGCTCGAGGGTCAGTTGCAGGGGGCTGTGCTGGAGTTTGGCCAAGGCCGCATCGCCGTTTTCGCGGAGGCGGGGATGTTCACAGCCCAGGGCAACTCGGATGGCAGCGCAATGGGTATGAACGCGCCGGCCGCGCGTCAGAACATGCAGTTTCTCCTTAACGTGATGCACTGGCTGACGAAGGTGCAGCCGGTGTCATGAGCCCTAAAATCAGCGCGCAGCCGTGTCGCGCGGATGTTCGGTGTCCGGCGTGGACTGCGAGGCGTCAATGGCTGGGGCCCTCCCGCCGCGATGGCGGAACCGTGTAATGGCCAGGCCGACGAAGGCGGACGCAAGGTAGCTGTAGGCCATCACGACCAGCACGTACCGGTGGAGCCAGGTGATGAGCATGATCCCCGCGGCAATCAGCAGCAGCACGCGATACGGTCGGCGGGTCTGCAGATCGATGGTCTTGAAGCTGCGAAAGCGGATCGTGCTGACCATCAGCAGCGCAGGCACGAGCACCATCAGAAGCGCCGGGACCGCCGCGCGAGGATCCTGGAGCCCCCACGGATACGCGTAGACGGTCGCGGCGGGGACCGCGGCGGCCGCCGGGCTCGGCATCCCCACAAAATAGCGTTTGTCGCCGCCGCCCGCGCTCTGGATGTTGAAGCGCGCGAGCCGCATCGCCGCGCATGCCACGAACATGAAGCCAGCGGCCCATCCCAGGCGGCCAAGCGACGAGAGTCCCCACGCCAGCGACAGGATGGCCGGCGCGATGCCGAACGAAATCACGTCCGCCAGCGAGTCGAACTGCAGGCCGAACGCACTCTCGGCGCCGGTTAGCCGCGCGATCCGGCCGTCGAGCACGTCGAGCACGAACGCGAACCCGATGAACGGCGCGGCCATCTCGTACTCCCCGCGCATCGCATAGACCACGCAGGCATACCCGCAGAACATGTTGCCCAGCGTGAACAAACTGGGCAGCAGGTACACACCGCGGCGGAACCGCCGACGCTGCATGCCGGTTCTCCGGGGCAGGAAGCGCAACCGCCCTTCATCGTGGGTGATCATCAATGACCCGATTACTAAATTACCAGATTACCAGATTCCTTTCAGTGTAGCACCGCGATGACGGTTTGGCCGCCGCGGACCGTCTGTCCCACGCTGACGGCGAGCGTCGCCGTCGGCGGCACGAACACGTCCATCCGCGAGCCGAATTTCATGATGCCGAACCGATCGCCCGCCCGAACCTCCGCCCCCGATTCGAGGCGGCAGACCACGCGGCGCGCCAGCATGCCGACGATCTGGCGGGCAACGACCGTCTGACCGCGGTGATCGATCCAGATCTCGCTGCGCTCGTTGGCGGCGGCGGCGTCGTGATGATACGCGGGAAGAAACCGTCCGCGCGTGAAGCTGACGCGCGTCACCCGGCCGGAGACCGGCACGCGATTGACGTGCACGTCCATCGGCGAGAGAAAGATGCTGATCTGCTGCCACTCGCCTGGCGGCGCGGCCTCGGCAGAGGCTTGGCCAGCGACGAGAACCCGGCCGTCGGCCGGCGCCAACACCGCGTCCTCATCAGTGCCGGCACGAGGGAGACGTTCCGGATCGCGGAAGAAGAAGACGAAGAAGGCGGCAAGCACCACGAAGGGAATCGCGGCGACCCCGGCGGCCGCCGCGCCCGCGATCACCCCGAGGACCAGCGCGCCGACGATGAACGGAACGCCGGCGGGATCGAGACGCATTCGGTGTGGATGATGCCGTGACTGAGAGATTGATTGTAGGTGCGGGCGCGCATGACGCGCGCCCGCGAGCGTCGAGGGGCGGAGCGGCTCAGCCGCGCGCGGACGGTTGATCGATCCCCGGCTGCGCCTGGAGGTGGCGGCGCAGGATGTCCTCCATGCGGTCCTTCAACTGCAATTTCTGTTTCTTCAGGTTGACTTCTTCGACTTGTTCCGGTTGCGAGAGGTAATGCTTGGATGTCAGTTCGTGCAGTCGATCTTCGAGCTCGTGATGCTGGGCGGCCAGGGTGTGAAATTCCTCGTCCGTCTGCAGCAACAGTTCCTTGAGGTTCTGTGACTGCCCATTCATGCTCCGCCTCCTTGAACGTGGGCTACTAGGAGCGTGTTCACAGTCACGGACACGTTCCCACGCGAAACCTAACATAAGCCTCCAGGGGTTGCAAGATCAGCTGTCAGTTGTGTCAATTGTGTCAATTGCCGAGCGGCTCGCGCCACAGCACGAGCGCGTCCTCGACCGGATTGGTGTAGTACGCCCGCCGGACCCCGGCGGGCGAAAACCCGAGATGCTCGTACAGATGGCGGGCCACTTCGTTCGACCGCCGGACTTCGAGCGTCGCGCGGTGCGCGCCGATCCGTACGCCCTCGTTCAGGACGAAGGTGAGCAACGCCGTGCCTACGCCTCGACGTCGATACGGATGCGCGACCGCCAGGTTATTGATGTGGAGCTCATCGAGCACGCGCCAGAACGAACAGAAACCGATCACGCCACCCGACTCATCGCGCGCCAGATAACAAAAGGAGACGCCGACGTTCTGCAGTTCCGCCACGTACATCTCGCGCGTCCACGGGCTCGTGAACGATTCCGTTTCGATCGCCAGCACCGCGTCGAGATCGCTTGGCAACGCGAGCGGTTCTATGGTCATCGCCGATCTTGAAGTCATCGCTATCAGGATTTCTTCTTTGTGTCCTTTGCGACCATCGTGTCTCTTGTGCTGAGCGCCCTTGTTTCACGGTCGATCTCAGCGTCGGACCGCCGCACGTAGAGCGGATACACGTCTGCCGGATTCATCGTGGCCCCCTGACGCGCAAGCCCGATCGCCATTCGGCCAATGGCGCCGGCCAACGGTGGCGGCTCGATGATCGAGTGCCGCGACCGAATGACGTCGCTGTGTTTCACGGCTCCGTCACCCACGAACAGGATCGCCTCACGATCAGCCATCTGCGCCCATCGGATCAGCGTGTCCGCCGGATCGCCGACCCTCGGCCCTTCGACTTCGATCAACCGCTCTGGATTGAAGGGTGGATGCGAATCGAGTCGGTACAGCGCGGTGAACACATCGCGCCGCTGCGCGTCCATCCAGGCGCCGAGCATGGCGCCGTTGCCGAGATCGCGGCCGACCGACTGGGCGATCGCCTCGAGCGCCGGCACCGCAGCGATCTGTCGCCCGCGCACGAACGCCAATCCCTGAATCGTGGCGATGCCGACGCGCAAGCCGGTGAATGAGCCGGGGCCGGACGCCACGGCGAAGAGATCGACGTCGGCCAGCCCAAGTCCGTGATCGCCGAGCAGCGACAGGATATCCCGCGGCAAGCGCTCGGCGTGCGTGCGCGATGGGTCGCCTCGCCGTTCGGCGACGATCCGATCGTCCTCGACGATCGCCACGCTTCCCGCGCGCGTCGTCGTATCCAGCGCGAGCACACGCATAGGCCAACCTGGCAATTACCAGATGTACACTATCAGGATATGTCAGCGTCGGCGACGCCGGCGATGCGTCAATATCTCGATGCCAAGCAGCAGCATCGCGACGCGATTCTGTTCTTTCGCATGGGTGATTTCTACGAGATGTTTTTCGAGGACGCCCTCGTCGCGGCCCGTGCCCTCGATCTGACGCTCACCTCTCGATCGAAGGACGGCAACGGCAGCGGGATTCCGATGTGCGGCGTGCCGTTCCATGCGGTCGATGCCTACATCGCGCGGCTCGTCAAGAAGGGCTTCCGCGTCGCGATCTGCGATCAAGTCGAGGATCCGCGCAAAGCCAAGGGCCTCGTCAAACGCGAAGTCGTGCGCGTCGTCTCGCCTGGGACGCTGACAGACGCGAGTTACCTCGACGCGCGCGAGCCGGCGTTTCTGATGGCCATCGCACCGTCGGGTCCGGCTAAGGGCGGGACACGTCCGGCTACCGCCGGACCTCACGTAGAAGAAAGGTCGAGCCGCGCTCAGGGACCGGGATTCCATGCCGACACGATCGGCGTCGCGCTGCTGGACCTCTCGACCGGCGAATTCTCCGCCGCCGAGTTCAGCGGACGCGAAGGCGCGCAGGCGCTCGCCGACGAGATCGCCGTGCTCAGACCACGCGAGATCGTGGTCCCGGCTGGCGACAGCGGTGAGCCGGGTGCGAGCTTGCTCGCCGCCCTGCCGTCAATCGCCGCCACCGCTCTGCCGATCACCGCTGTCGATGCGTGGACCTTCGACGTAGAATCCGCACGGCGCACGCTGCTCGATCAGTTGAAGGTCACCGGCCTCGAAGGGTTTGGACTCGACCGCGTCCCGGCCGCGGTCGCCGCCGCCGGCGCGCTCGTGCAGTACCTCCGCGGCACGCAGAAGGTCGACCTCGCGCACGTCCGGACGATTAGCTATCGTCAGCGCGCGGACGCGCTGCTCGTCGATCCCACCACGCTGAAGCACCTCGAGATCCTCGAAGGATCAGACGGCGGCCGCGAGGGCTCGCTGCTCGCCGAGCTGGATCGAACGATGACGTCGATGGGAAGCCGGATGTTGAGATCCTGGCTGTTGCGCCCGCTGTTGGCGCTCGAACCGGTCCGTGATCGCCTCGACGCCGTTGAAGAACTGGCCTTCCGGACCACGGATCGGGGAACACTTCGCGCCGCGATCAAGTCGGTCCTGGATTTGGAACGGCTGGTGGCGCGCGCGGCCCTCGGCACGGCGGGCCCGCGCGATCTCGTGGGCCTCAAGCAGTCGCTGGCGCTCATCCCGCGAATCCGCACCGTCCTCGCCGACATGCAGGCGCCGCTCGTTCGGTCGCTCACCGCCGCGCTCGACGATGTGCCGGACGTGCGCGAGCTGATCGAGTCGACGCTGGTCGACGACCCGCCGGCGCTCGCGCGGGAGGGCGGTTTCACGCGCGACGGCGTCGACCGCGAGCTCGACGAGCTCACCGGCATCAGCCGTTCGGGCAAACAGATCATCGCCGAGATGGAGGACCGCGAGCGGGCGCGCACCGGCATCGGATCGCTGAAGGTCCGCTACAACCGCGTGTTCGGGTATTACATCGAGGTCTCGAAGTCGAACCTGCATGCGGTCCCGGCCGATTACCTGCGCAAGCAGACGATCGCCGGCGGCGAGCGCTTCATCACGCCGGCGCTCAAAGAGTACGAAGAGAAGGTGCTGGGCGCGGACGAGCGGATCCTGGAACGCGAGCTCGAGATCTTCGAGAAGCTGCGTGCGGCCGTCGCCGCCGAAGCGCCGCGCATCCAGGCGTCGGCGCGCGCGCTCGCCACGCTCGACGTCCTCGCGGCGCTCGCGGAAGATGCCGCCGTCAACAACTACATCAAGCCACAGGTCCACGACGGCGACGAGCTGTCCGCCATCGACAGCCGCCATCCGGTCGTCGAACGCCGCACGGCGGAACGTGGCGACGCCTTCGTGCCGAACGATATCGCGCTGAACGGCGCCGCCTGTCAGCTGGTCATCCTCACGGGACCGAACATGGGCGGCAAGTCGACCTACCTGCGGCAGACGGCGCTCATCTGCCTGATGGCGCAGGCGGGGTCCTTCGTGCCGGCGCGCGAAGCCAAGATCCCGCTCGTCGATCGCATTTTCGCGCGCGTCGGCGCGTCCGACAACATCGCGCGCGGCCATTCGACGTTCATGATCGAGATGCAGGAGACGGCCAACATCCTCCATACTGCCACGCCGCGCAGCCTCGTGGTGCTCGATGAAATTGGCCGCGGGACGGCGACCTTCGACGGCTTGAGCATCGCGTGGGCGGTCGCGGAGCACCTGGCGACCAATCCGAAGGCCCGGCCGAAGACGCTGTTCGCCACGCATTACCACGAGCTGACCGACTTGGCCGAGGCGACCCCCGGCGTCGTCAATTTTCATGTAGCGGCGCGCGAGTGGAAGGACGACATCGTCTTCCTGCACAAGATTGTGCCGGGACGGTCGGACCGCAGCTACGGCATTCAGGTGGCGCGGCTCGCGGGCCTCCCCCGATCGGTGACCGATCGCGCGCGAGAAATTCTGTCGGCGCTCGAACGGGACGAGCTGACCCGCGGCGGACGGCCCTCGGTGAGCGGCACGTTGACCGACCCGCAGCAGCAGCTTGGACTGTTTCAATCGACGGCGCCAGATAATCGCCTGCGTGAACGTGTGGCAGCGATCGATGTCGATCGCATGACGCCCATTGACGCGCTGACGCTCCTCGCGGAGCTCAAGAAAGAGGCGCAGGGGTGAAGCTCGCGCTTGCGCTCTTGGCGGCGACAGCCCTGGCTGCCGCGTGCGTTCATCGTCCCGTCGACAATCACAACATCATCGTCATGGGGATCCCGAACGGACCGAACAATCTCGATCCGCGGATCGGAACCGACGATACTTCGCAGAAGGTCGGACAGCTGATCTTCAGCAGCCTCATGACGCTGGACGATCATCTGCGCGTGGTGCCGCAGCTCGCTGAGCGCCTCGATCACCCCGATCCGACGACCTACGTGGCCACGCTGCGCCGGGACGTCCTATTTCACGACGGCCACGAGCTGACCGCCGCGGATGTCGTCTACACGTTTCGCAGCCTGCTGGCGCCCGGGTTCATCTCTCCGCTCAAGGGCGCCTATCGGATGTTGAAGGCGATTGAGGCGCGCGATCGCTACACGGTCGTTTTCACGCTGACGGAACCGTTCGGCTCGTTTCCCGTGAACCTTGTCCTGCCGCCCATCGTTCCGGATGGCGCGGGCCCCTCCTTCCGCGAGCATCCCGTCGGCACCGGACCGTACAGGTTCGTGCGGTACGCCGTCGACGATCGGATCGAGCTGGCCGCATTCGATGGCTACTACGGCGGCCGCCCGCGCAACGACGGGATCGTCGTGAGAATCGTCCCCGATGACATCATGCGCGGCCTCGAGCTTCGCAAGGGCACGATGGATATCGATGTGAACGATCTCGCGCCAGACATCGTGTATCAGCTCGAACGCGAGCCGCATCTGCAGGCCGTCCAGTCGCCGGGAACCGATTATCAGTACATCGGGTTGAATCTTCGCGATCCGATTCTGCGCGACGTGCGCGTGCGGCAGGCGATCGCGTACGCGATCGATTACCAGGCGCTCGTCGAATATCTGCGGCGGGGTTTGGCCGTCAAGGCCGTCGGCATCATGCCGCCGGTTGCGTGGGCGTTCGAGTCCGACGTGGTCACCTACGCGCACGATCCTCGCCGCGCGAGGCAATTGCTCGACGATGCGGGACATCCGGATCCCGACGGCGATGCTCCCGCGGTGCGATTCACGTTGTCGCTGAAGGTGTCCAACAGCGAATTCAACCGCTTGCAGTCGGCGGTCATCCAGCAGAACCTGCAGGCCGTCGGCGTTGGGCTCGACGTTCGGACATTCGAGTTCGCGACCTTATACGGCGACGTCCTGAAGGGCAGCTTTCAGATGTTCACGCTCCAATGGTCCGGCGGCGCGGCGGCCGATCCGGACATCCTCAGGCGCGTGTTTCATTCCCAACAGACGCCGCCGGTTGGATTCAACCGCGGATACTTCGCCGATCCGCAAGTGGATCGTCTCCTCGATGAAGCGAGCGTGTCGACCGACGATCAGGAACGCATGCACCTGTTCGGCGAGGTCCAGAAAATTGTTGCGAAAGAGGTGCCGTATATCAGCTTGTGGAACAAGCGAAACTTCGCCGTCTCGCAGCGTACTCTGACAGGAATCCGTCTTTCCCCGGCAGCGGATTTTCTGTTCCTCAAAGATGTCGCCCGCACGCCGCCCGATCATCAGGCTGTTCATTAGCGCACTCGCGCTCCTCGGAGCGTGGAGCGCTGAGGCGGCGGGCCTGGATCCGATCCTCCGATTCCGGACGCTTCCGACGCAACACTTCATTGTCTATTTCCATCAAGGTGAAGATCGGCTGGCCGTACGACTCGCCGCCATCGCCGAGGAGACGTGGCAGGCGCTTCGCGTGCCGCTCGGACGGACGCCGCCGGCGCTCACACATGTCGTGCTCCTGGATCAAACCGAGCTCGCCAACGGCTCCGCCACCCCTCTTCCCTACGACACGATCGTCGTGACGGCCGTCTGGCCCGCCGGGTGGGAGTTCATCGGCAACACCGATGATTGGCTCCGCCTTGCATTCACCCATGAATTCACGCACATCGTGCATCTCGATCGCTCTGAAGGGTGGGCACGATGGGCCCGCGGCATCTTCGGGCGAACGCCGTTCGCGTTTCCCAACGTGTTCCTTCCCGCCTGGCAGATCGAAGGGATTGCCACCTGGGAGGAAAGCGCGATCACCGGCAGCGGCCGGATGCACGCCGGCGATTTCCGTGCGATCGTCGATGAGGCGGCGCGCGCCGGCCGGCTCGAGCCACTGGACCGCGTCAATGGCGGGTTGACGGACTGGCCCGGCGGCGGCGCGGTGTACGCGTACGGTCTCGGTTTTCATGCGTATCTCGCCGAGCGGTTCGGCGCGGATCGACTCGCGGCGCTGGCCGCCGCCACCGCGCGCCGGATTCCGTACACCGGCTCCCGCGCGTTCGATCGCGTGTACGGCCGCTCGCTCGGGTCCCTCTGGAGCGAATTCGAAGCCAGCCTCAAGCCGACTGCCGCCATGGCCGCCGATGATGGCGCGCGCCGCTTGACCCGTCACGGCTTTACGGTCCTCGGTCCACGCTTTGCCCGGCCGGCGTGCGAGACGTGCCCTGCGGAGATCGTGTATTCGCTCGAGACGCCGCATGATTTTCCGGCCATGTACCGATTGGCACTCGATGGTTCCGCGCCAGCCCGCCTCGTCTCACGCTATCTCGGCGCGACAACCGCGATCGATCGCGGCACGATTTATTTCGACCAGCTCGAACAACGCAGGAACGCCGGGCTGTACAGCGATCTATATGCGCTCGATCGGGCCAGCGGACGCGTCGAACGGTTGACGTCCGAGGCACGGCTGCTCGATCCGGACCTTTCCCCCGACGGCACGACGCTGGTCTGCGTACAAGATGCGTCCGGACGACGGGATCTCGTGCTGGTCCGTTTGCCCGAAAGGGCGGGCCTAAAGGCCTTTAGGCCTGCCTTGAACGCCGGAATCACAACGCTCGTCTCCGACCCGGACACGCAATTCAACACGCCGCGCTGGTCGCCTGACGGCCGCACGATTGCCGTTGAGCGTCACGTCCCCGGACGTCAGTCCGAGATCGTCCTCATCGATGTCGCGACGCGCGCCGCTCGCACGATCGCGTCGGATCGCCGTGCGCGTTTCGTCACGCCGGCCTGGCGGCCCAATGGGCACGCCGTCGTGGTGGCCGCCGATTTCGATGACGGCCCGTTCAATTTGTACGAGATCGCCGTCGATGTGGCCGCGCAATTCGCCGCCAACGACGAGCCGCCCCCTGCGCGGCGGCCGCTGACCCACACGAGCGGCGGCGCGATGTGGCCGGACGTCGCACCTGACGGGAAGACGATCGTGTTCGTCGGCTACACGATTGACGGCTTCGATCTATTCGAGCTGCCGTATCCAGCGCCGGTCACGGCCGGCCTAGAGACCGGTACCGCTTCGGTCTCGGCGACAGCGGACATGAAGGTCCGCACGACACCTGACGTAGTGCAGCCGCCTTCGCAAGGCTTCGGCGAGCCTCGCCGTAGCTCGCCAGATCAACCAGCGAGCAGAGGCGGGGCCTTCAGGCCTGCCAATGAAGATGCCGCGGCGTTCGCTCAGTACAATCCGGCGCGGACGCTCAGGCCCACCTCTTGGTCGCCGATTATCGAAGGCGATCGCCGGCAGCTTCGATTCGGCTTGGCGACCGGCGGCGTCGACGTACTCGGCTACCACGCGTATACCGTCTCCACCACCTGGTTAGCGACGAGCCCTGCAGGCGCGCCGACGCCGAACCGCGCGGCGCCTGACTGGCAGGTGTACTACCAGTACGCGCGCTGGCGGCCGACAGCGTGGGTGTCTGCGTCCACAAGCACGTCGTTCTTCACGGGTCCGCCCAGTGAAAACGGGGTGGCCTCGACCTCGACGCTTCGAGAAAGACAGGTGGAGGCTGGCATCTTGTTCCCGATCCGGCACGTCCGAGTGTCGCAAAGGACGATTTTGTCGATCATTCGCGCTGTCGACGACTTCACGCTGCCCGACGAGGTCATCTCGCGGAACCGCACCGCGTGGCGCGGAGGTTGGGCGATCGACTCTTCACACACCTACGGCTATTCGATCAGTCCGGAAAACGGCGTCGCCATCGGGATGACCGCGGAGCTCGCCCGGCAGGCGCTTGGCTCGTCCGCGGATGCCAGCACGGTCACCGCGGATGGCCGCGTCTACGTGTCGCCGTTCGCGCGTCATCACGTGCTGGCCATTCGGCTGGCTGGAGGCATCTCGAATGGGGATCCGACCGTTCGCCGGACGTTTCTTCTCGGTGGCGTCGAGCCGAACATCGATCCACTCGACTTCGGCCGGAATGCGATCAGCCTGCTCCGGGGATTCGGCAGCGACACCTTCGCCGGCAACCACGTCGCGCTCATGAACGTCGATTACCGCTGGCCCCTCGCACGACCGCAACGAGGTCATGGCACATGGCCGTTGTTTCTCCACACGATCCATGCCGCCGTTTTCTCGGACGTCGGCCACGTCTGGACCCACACGTTCGACATTCACCAGTTGAAAACCTCGACCGGCGGCGAGCTGTCGTTCAACGTCGTCGCCGGCTATTCGATCCCGCTCACCGTTGCGGTCGGCGCCGCGTGGGGACGAGACGGCAGCCGCGCGGTGACGAACGGCGGATCCATGTACGTCCGGATGGGCCGGGCATTCTAACGACTATAATGTGCGCGCATGACGAAGAAGAAATCGCGTTTTCTGCAGACGCCGATCGAGCCGTTCGTGGTCGACGCGGGGCTGACTGCCGACGAGCTCTTGTCGCGCATGGAGCGGATCTCGTTTCAAGGCCGCAACCTGGCCATCGCGCAGCGGGTCTGGCAGAAGATGCTCGAAGACGACGTCACGATTTTTCTCGGCATGGCCGGCGCGCTCAGCGCCGGCGGACTGCGTCTCGTCGTGGGGCACCTGATCACGCACCGGTACGTCGACTGCCTCGTCTCGACCGGCGCGAATCTGTACCACGACCTGCATGAAACGCGCGGCCAGCATCACTACGTCGGCTCGCCGCATGCCGACGATGCGGCGCTCGCCGAAGATCGCATCGATCGCGTGTACGACACGTTTGCCAGCGAAGAGGAATTCATCGGCAACGACAACTGGATCGCCGACTTCGCGGTGACGATCGAGGCACGTCCGTATACCACACGCGAGTTCCTGTATCTACTGGGCGGCTATCTCTGGAAGACGACCGGCCGCGATGGGATTTTGACGGCGGCCTACCGCGCCAACGTGCCGATTTTCTGTCCGGCGATCGCCGATTCCTCCATCGGCATGGGCCTCTCGCAGGCGCGACAGAAGCGGGCCGGCGCCGGCCACATCGACATCATCGGCGACATCGTCGAGTCCGCGAATCTGATCATCCGCCGGCCGCGCACGGCCTCGGTCGTCCTGGGCGGCGGCACGCCGAAAAATTTCATCAACCAGGCGAGCGTGCAGGCCGAGTTCTACAGCGACGAGGTCGGCGGCCACGCCTACGCGCTCCAGATCGTCACCGACGTTCCTCACTTCGGCGGCGCGTCAGGATCCACGCTCGAGGAGGCTCAAAGCTGGGGCAAGCTCGCGACCGATGCGGCGCGGGTGTCCGTGCAGGCGGACGCGACGATCGCGCTGCCGATCCTGGCCAGCGCCCTGGCCGCGACCGCGCGCCCGCTCCTCGCCCGCCGCACGCCTCCGGCGTTCACGCTGGCGCGCGTGATGACCGTCGACGGCCAGACCGTGCCCTCCGATCGTTTCCGAGGAAGTGAATGAACCTGCCGTTTGAATACAAGCGGGTGGCCATCGGCGAGTTCGGCGGCACCACGCCGACCACCAGCGATTTCGACACCGCGCGCGTCGCGATCCTTCCGATTCCCCTCGATCGCACGACGTCGTATGTGCCAGGCACGCGGACCGGGCCGCACGAGATTCTCGTGGCTTCCTCCCACATGGAGCTGTGGGACGAGGAAACCGAGACCGATGTCCACGGTCTCGGTATTTTCACGCTGCCCGAGATGGAATGTCCCTTTGCGTCGATGGACGAAGTGATGCGGGAGATTCGACGTGTCGCGGCCGAGATCGTGAGCCGCGGCAAGTTCCCGATGGTGTTGGGCGGCGAGCATTCGATCACGCCGCCGATCGTGGGCGCCGTCGCCGCGAAGCACCCGGAATTGTCGGTTCTGCAGATCGATGCCCACGCCGATCTGCGGGATTCCTTCATGGGCACGCCGCACAACCATGCGTGCGCCATGCGGCGAGTGCTCGAGTACGCGCCCTGTACCCAGGTGGGCATCCGAAGCCTGTCGGCCGAAGAAGCCGCCGCGGTGCCGGCGCTCAACACGACGATCTTCTACGACTGGAACATGCGCCGCGACGACGACTGGATCGCGCGCGTCGTCGATTCGCTCAGCGAGACGGTCTACATCACCATCGATTGCGACGGGCTCGATCCGGCGATCATGCCGGCGGTGGGCACGCCTGAACCGGGCGGGTTGTCGTGGTATGAGGCCTTGAGGCTGCTGCGCCGCGTGATCGCCTCGCGGCGCGTTGTCGGTTGCGACATCGTCGAGCTATGTCCGATGCCGGGCAACGTGGCCCCGAACTTCCTCTGCGCGAAGCTGCTCTACAAGATCTTGAGCTACCGGTTCGGTAAAGAGATGGCGAGTAAAATCGATCGCTGAGCCACCACGTTTTACCTTCGTGTCCTTGGTGTCCTTTGTGGTGGTTCAGCGGTGAACCTACGTCTTGTTCAGCGTATCCAGCTCCCGCTTGGCTTCCGCCGTGAACGGCGATTCGGGGAATTCCTGCACGACACGGTTGAAGGTCTGCTCGGCGTCGGCGCGCTTGCCGGCATCGCGATAGGTTCGGCCGAGTTGCATGAGGATGCCGTCAATCGGCAGCGGCCCCTCTTTGCGTTGCGCCATTTCCTTGAACGTGTTGATGGCCTGGTCGTACTGACCACCGCGTGCCTGCGCTTCGGCCAGCCCGAGACGCGCCATTTGACCGTAGATGCCGTCGCCGGCACGCCGAATGATTTCCTGATACGCCGATGTGGCCGCGGCCACGTTCCCAAGCGCCACCTGCCCGACCGCCTCCTGATACCGCGCGTAAATCCCGGAATCAGTGGACGGGTACGTATCGGCCGCCACCTTGAACTTCGCGACAGCCGCCTGCAATCGGGCGCGCTCGGTGGAGTAACTGCCCGCGGCGGCTGGTGTGCCCGGTGCGGTGACTCGCGCATCCTGCACCGCGATGGCCTCGGCGAGCAACGCGTGCGCGCGCGATTGCCCATGCTCGCGCCACGCAAAGTACCCGGCGCCAACGATGGCCACGGCGACCAACGCCACCACGGCGGCCGTGGTCTCGCGCCCGCGCTCCACATACACCTGACGCGCCTGCACGGCCAGCCGTTGCAGTGGGTTCTCTTTCAAATGATGACGTTCCGCTCGCTTCATGCGCCCATTCTATAAGATCCGCGAAATCTGCCGCGCGAACGAACTAGTCACCGTGCCGCCTGCTGGCAACCGATCAGCGCAATCCCTTGATACGCCCACGCGCCGAGTTCCGCGACCAAGCCGACCGCGGTGATGAACGAGACCCCCCGTAATGCTTGGAACGCTTCGACCACGGGCGCGTAGCGCGCGCACGACCTACGAACATGCTACCGTTCTCCATGACCTGCCTCCTCGTGTGTGGCGCTGTACGCCATTGTTGCAGACGCTCAGCATCAGCTACTTCGTTATCGAGGAATCGAAAGAGACAGGAGGAGCCATGACTCGTCAGTTCGTGACCGTTTCACGCCGTGAGTTTCTGCAGGCAGGCGCGGTGGCGGTCGCCGGTGCAGAGTTGGTTGGCGCCGGCCGCGCGACCGCATCCGGCCGCGCGCAAAGCGGCGGGCGGCCGAGTCCTCAGCTGGCGTCGGTGAAGGCGCTCGTCTTCGACACTTTCGGTACCGTCGTCGACTGGCGCACGTCAGTGACCCGTGAAGTAGAGAAACTGGCGAAGCGAAAAGGTCTGATCGTAGACGGGGCGAAGTTCGCCGACGCCTGGCGCGCCGGGTACGCTCCGAGCATGAACCGCGTGCGAAGCGGCGAACTGCCCTGGACCAAACTGGACGGTCTGCATCGGATGATCCTCGACAAGATTCTGATTGACTTCGGCGTCGCAGGGCTTTCGCAGGCCGACACCGACGCGCTCAATCGCGCCTGGCATCGGTTGCGACCGTGGCCCGACGCGGTCGGCGGACTCACTCGGCTGAAGAAGAAATTCATCATCGCACCCCTCTCGAACGGCAACGTCTCATTGATGACCGACCTGGCGAAATATTCGGCGTTGCCGTGGGACTGCATTCTGGGAGCCGAGCTCGTCCGTCACTATAAGCCCGACCGCGAGGTGTACCAATCCGCCGCAGATATTCTTGACCTCAAGCTCGCCGACGTGATGATGGTGGCGGCGCATCTGGGCGATCTGCGCGCCGCGAAGGGCGTGGGGTTGAGGACGGCGTTTGTTGCCAGGCCGCTCGAATATGGACCGAACGGCAAACCCGACCTAAAGG
>JAHFUI010000257.1 GCA_023265175.1 Acidobacteriota bacterium | reverse complement strand
CCGTAGGGTGAAGGTTGTCGGAAAGCCGTATGAGGGAATACCTCACGTCCGGTTTGATGTGGCAGGGAGTGGAGACCAGCACCTCGGTGCCAGGCGCCACTCCCTGACCCTACGAGCCGACGCGCCCACAGTCTCGTGCCATCATGTCGCCTCGGCGCGCGGCTCATTTGGCGCGTTAGCCTGCCAGAAGCTGATGTCTGGAAATCAAATAAATGCGCCACAATGACTTCTGCATCGTGTTGCACTTTTATACCCCGGCCAGTCGCTGGCGGTGTACCGACGTTGGCACGCGAGTGATCGTCGCGATTCGGCTCGACGCACCTGATGAGAGTTGGTATCACGGCCCACCATACGCCGTGGCCGAGTCCGTCTTTGACGAGAACGATCTTGACAGCCCGTGGTTAAAGTCGCCGAGTAAGTTCGCGATGCACCGGTTTCGATCGATCGCCAGAATCGATCATCCGTACTACACTGCGGGTCATGGCGATGGGTACACGTAAGGACGAACAAACCCCGCTGTGGATCGCGACGGCCGACCTGCCGATGTCGCCAGGCCATCCGTTCTACACGCGGCTGAACGCGCTCCTCGACGCCAGCGGCTTCGACCCGTTCGTCGAGACGACATGCCGACGCTTCTACGCGAAGGTCATGGGACGACCGAGCCTGGAGCCTGGCTGCTACTTTCGGTTGTTGCTGCTCGGCTACTTCGAAGGGATCGATTCGGAACGCGGCATCGCGTGGCGCGCGACCGACTCGTTGGCGGTCCGCAGTTTTCTGCGGCTCGCGGTGGACGAGGCCGCGCCCGATCATTCGACGATGTCGCGGACGCGGCGCAAGATTGACGTGGAGACGCACCGCGAGGTCTTCACGTGGGTGCAGCAACAGCTCGTCGACGCCGACCTGCTGAAGGGCAAGACCCTCGCGATCGACGCCACCACGCTCGAGGCGAACGCGGCCCTGCGGAGCATCGTGCGGCGTGACACCGGGGAGAGCTATCAGGCCTTTCTGACCGGTCTCGCGAAGGCGTCTGGGATCGAGACGCCGACGCGCGAGGACTTGGCGCGGCTGGACCGCACGCGCAAGAAGAAGACGTCGAACACAGACTGGACGCATCCGTGGGATCCCGATGCGAAGGTCGCGAAGATGAAAGATGGGCGGACGCATCTGGCCCACAAAGCCGAGCATGCTGTCGACCTGGAGACGGGCGCGATTGTCGCCGTCACCCTGCAGGGCGCCGACGAAGGCGACACCACGACCATCGTCGAGACGGTGACGACCGTCGTCGAGCAGGTCGAAGCGGCGCAGGCCGACGTCGATGCCCCGCAGCCGCTGGAAGAGATCATCGCCGACAAGGGCTATCACAGCAACCGGATCATGGTCGAACTCGACGCGCTCGGGGTCCGCTCGTACGTCGCCGAGCCGGATCGGGGGCGACGCGATTGGTCGAAGGAGCCCGAGGCCCAGGCACCGGTGTATGCCAATCGTCGCCGGATTCGGGGACAACGCGGCCGGCGCCTGATGCGGGGACGCGGTGAATTGATCGAACGCTCGTTCGCGCATGTCTATGACACTGGCGGCATGCGCCGCACCCATCTGCGCGGCCACACGAACATGCTGAAGCGCCTCCTGATTCATGTGGGTGGTTTCAATCTCGGGCTCATCATGCGGCAGGTGATCGGCCTCGGCACGCCGCGCGGTCTGCAGGGCCAGCGGCCGGCGGTGATCGCCACGCTGTGGGTCCTTCTGGGCTCGGCCCGACGCCGCGTCGTCGCGATCCGCGAATCATGGCGACCGATGCGCGGCTGGTACTCAGCCGCGACCACGATCTTGGTCTTTGTCAACTCGTCAGCGAACACGACTTTCACCACGGGCTGTTAACGCCGGCCGCTAAGATCTCACCTATGAAGCGTTGTTAGCCCACGAACTTGTACCCTTCGCCGTAGACGGAGAGAATGAAGCGAGGATCCGAAGGGTTCTCCTCCAGTTTCTGGCGCAGCCGAAGGATGTGGTTGTCCACCGTTCGCGTAGTCGGGTACGTTTCATAGCCCCAGACCTGTTCGAGCAACCGGTCGCGCGTCACGATGTCGCCCCGGTGCCGCGCGAGGAAGCGGAGCACCTCGAATTCCTTGCCGGTAAGATCGATGCGTTGACCGCCGCGGCGGGCTTCCTGCTTGTTGAAGTCCACCTCGACGTCTCCAAAGTGCAACGTCGCGTCGGTGTCTGCCGCTGCACCGCGCCGCCGGAGCCGCACGCGGATGCGCGCCAGCAGCTCGCGAATCCCGAACGGCTTGGTCACGTAGTCGTCGGCGCCGATTTCGAGGCCGACGACCCGATCGACTTCTTCGGCCCTAGCTGTGAGCATGATGATCGGCCCGTCGAAATTTCTGCGCCGCAGCTCGCGGCACACATCGAGGCCGCTCATGCCCGGCAACATGACGTCCAGCAGCACGAGGTCGGGCTGCTCGTGTAACGCGTCCTTCACACCCGCATCCCCGCTCGTGGCCGTCAGCACGCTGTAGCCTTCGGCCTCGAGATTGAGCTCGAGCCCGCGCAGCAGATCGGGTTCGTCCTCAATGATGAGGATGCGCTGCGGAGTCATGGGATGCAGTCGGAAAGACGAGGCGGAAGCGGCTCCCGCGGCCCGGTTCGCTGTCGACTTCGGCGCGGCCGCCGTGGGCATCCATAATGTGGCGCACCACGAACAAGCCGAGCCCGTAGCCGCCCTGGTGACCATGCTGGCCATTCGAGACGCGATAGAAACGCTCGAAAATCTTGTCCTGTTCAGCCGCCGGGATGCCGAGACCGTGGTCCTCCACTTCAAAGCTGACGCTGCCCTGGCTCGCGGCGAGCCGGACGGCGATTGCGCGCGACGCCCCAGAGTACTTCACGGCGTTGTCGAGCAGGTTGATGACCGCCTGGGACAGTGCCGCCGCATCGAACATTACGGGAGGCGCTGAGGGCGGCAGCACGCGGTCAACGGAAAACCCTGCGCGTTCGAGCCACTCGCTGTAGTCATCCACAATGCCAGCGATGAGCGGTGCCAGATCGCCTTCCTCGAGTTCGTACCCCTGCTCCTCGCGCTCGACGCGCGAGAACGTCAGGATGCGGTCCACGAGCCGGCCCAGTCGGGCGCTCTCGCGCGTGATGATTCCGTAGAAGCCTTTCCGCTCCTGTTCGGAAAACGCCGGGTGGCGCAGCAGTGTCTCGCCGTAGAGCCGAATGAGCGTGATGGGGGTCTTCAACTCGTGCGACACACCGCTGACAAAGTCCGACCGTAAGCGGTTGGTGCGCGCTTCGCGCGTGATGTCCCGGAGCAGCAGCACAACACCAGCGGAGAGGATGAGCAGCACCAGCGCGATGGCGCCGCCGTACAGCAGGAGATCTTGCCGTCGAGTGTTCGCAACGCCCAATCGGCGCTCGAGATCGGGCCGGAGGCTGTGCTCGATCCAATCGAGGTTGGCTGCGAAGCCTGAGATCCGGTCCGAACTATCGGCGCGGTAGAAGATTCGATGCCCGCCGAATGTGTAGGTGTAGAGCATGTCCTCGACGAGCGCACGCGGCGGTTTGAATTGCTCGGTCAGCTCACGCGCGAAGCGGAACTGGTCCAGATACGGTGAGGTCCTCGCCGGATCCAGCGACCGGAGAAAATACTCCGCCTGGTCGGCGGCGAGCTCCCAGCGGCCTCCGCTGATTCGCTCGTACAGCCCCACCGTGTCGCCCGCGTTGATCGCCGCCACGATGCCGAACGGCCGATCCGACAGATCGCGGTCATCCGGATAGGAAGCGGCCAGCGTCCGCCAGGCGGCTTTAGCCTCTTCGTCTCGACCGAGCTTCGACAGACTACGCGCGATCCGGCTCGAGACGAGGCTCTCCCACTTGTGCAGCGCGAGGAGCTTTCGGTATGACTGGAGCGCAAGGTCCGGCCGGTTCAGGTCCAGCTCCTGATGCTCGGCCTCGGAGAATTCCGCAGGAGCGCGGCGAGGCAGAGGCGCGCCGAGCGCCGGGTGGACCACGGCGCCATGTTCGATGGTGAAGAAGTATTTGACGATGGGATGCGAGCGTTCGGAGAATGCTCGCTCCGCGGCAGCGTTGGTTTCGGCGTCGAGCTCCGCCGAAAGCTTTTCGGCGGTGAGGGTCACGAGCGCTTGCCGCTGCCGCTCGAACGACTGAACGCCCAGCCACAGCAGTCCGCACGCGGGCGCCACAATCGTGCCGAGGTAGATCAGGATGGCGCGACGATACAGGCGCGGCACATTCCCGAACATTGTCCGGCCGCCAGCGTACTACAGCGGCGCCCTTCAAAAAGTCACGAATTGTCACGAGCCCAGGACATCAGCGTGATGATCGAGCCGTGCGACGTTCCTGAGACGTTCCTGAAAGGAGCGCTGCGATCAACTTACGGGCGGGCAGGCCTCGTCCAAGGTTCCGATCAGCCGAGCTGAGCGATTCGGTCAGGCTTCGAGCGCGGGCTTCAGCAACTGTCTAGCGGCAATCGCCCTGTCCAGCGCTTCGAACGGCGCGGAATCGCGGGCAAAGTCTCCGAGGCCGAGGTGCGTTGCGCCGAGCGACTGCAGGCGCTTCGCGTTGCTCAGCCACTCGGCCTCGCGTCCCGGCTGCGTCGAGACTCCTGCCTGCAGCCCAAAGGACGCGATGTCCCGTCCCTCTTGCTTCAAGTGATGGCGGAGTCGATCGACGATCGGCGCCGCATCCTGACCGGGAAAAATCAGCGGCATCCACCCGTCCGCGAACCGGGCCGCTCGCTTCACGAGCGGCTCCGTAAATCCGCCGCCGATCCAAATGGGAATCGGGCGCGGAGGTCGGGGAGCGATACCGACCCGATCGAGGTGGTGCCATCGCCCGTGAAAGGTCACGAGCTCCTCTGTCCAGAGCTTACGCAGGACGGTGATCTGTTCTTCCTGACGAAGGCCACGATTGTGGAAGTCTTCGTTGAGAGCCTCGTACTCGGTAAAGTTCCAGCCAACGCCCACGCCCAACCGCAGCCGCCCGCGCGAGAGGATGTCCACCTCGGCGGCCTGCTTGGCGACCAGTGCGGTCTGGCGCTGCGGCAGAATCAGGATGCTGGTCGTGAACTCGATCCGTTTGGTCACGCCGGCAAGAAAGGCGAAGAGAGTGAAGGGCTCGTGGAATTGGCTGTCGTAGAGGTACGGAGGTGAGGGGAAACCGACGTCTCGGCCGATAAATCTGTCGGCATGGGCGCCGGTGACATGGTCGTACGCCACCATGTAATCGAAGCCCGCTCCTTCCGCGGCCTGGGCAAAGTCCCGGATGGCGCTCGGGTCGGTGCCTATTTCTCTCTGGGGAAAGGTCACGCCAAAGTTCATCGACGATACTTCCT
>JAHFUI010000256.1 GCA_023265175.1 Acidobacteriota bacterium | reverse complement strand
TCGGCTACATTCCGGCCGGACAACTCATCGAGCGCACGGCGAATGCCCTCCGCACGATGGACGCCTTGGAACGGCACCGAGGCCACTTCTACAACTGGTACGACACGCAGTCTCTGAAACCACTGCCACCGCTCTACATTTCGACGGTGGACAGCGGGAACCTCGCGGGCCATCTGCTGACATTGCGGCCGGGTCTGCTCGCACTTCCCGATCACAAGATCCTGGGGGCGCGATTGTTTGACGGGCTCAGCGACACACTGAGGATTCTCGTGGACGCTGCGGGAGGTGCTGCTCCGGCCCAGCTCGCTCAACTGCAGAAGGATCTGGTGTCCGCCTCCGATTCCCGGCCAACGACACTCGCGGCGGCGCGGTTGTGCCTGGACCGTCTGGCGACCTCCGCCGCGGAGGTGGTCGCCGGCTTCGATGCTGACCCCGAGAGCCAAGCGACGTGGTGGGCCCGTGCCCTGGCTCGGCAATGCCAGGCTGCCCTCGATGAGCTGACGTGTCTCGCCCCGTGGATCTTGCTGCCGGCCGCTGAGAATCGACTCAGCGACTTGCGCGGCATCGACGGGATCCCAACCCTGCGCGAACTGGCAGGACTTGAGCAGGAGCTGCTCCCGGCAATCGAGCATCGGCTCGGCTCGGATGCGACGCCCGAGGAGAGCGAGTGGTTTGGTGAGCTTCGACGGCTCATCACCGAAGCCAGCCACCGCGCCAGGGCAAGGATCGCGGCCATCGAACGGCTCGCACTGCAATCCAGCGGACTCGCTGGTATGGAGTATGACTTCCTGTACGACAAGGCGCGTCATCTGCTGGCGATCGGCTACAACGTTGGTCAGCGCCGGCGGGACTCGAGTTACTACGACCTGCTGGCTTCGGAAGCGAGATTGTGCAGTTTCGTAGCGATTGCGCAGGGACAACTGCCGCAGGAGGGTTGGTTTGCCCTGGGACGCCTGCTCACTAACGCCGGTGGAGAGCCGATTCTCCTTTCGTGGGGCGGTTCGATGTTCGAGTACCTCATGCCGCTCCTGGTGATGCCGACCTACGAAAACACGCTGCTCGACGAGACCTACAAGGCGGCTGTGGAGAGGCAGATCGAGTATGGAAAGAAGCGCGGAGTGCCGTGGGGTAGTTCGGAATCCGGCTACAACACGATCGACGTTCATCTCAACTACCAGTACCGAGCGTTTGGCGTGCCCGGCCTGGGGCTCAAGCGCGGACTAGCCGAGGATTTGGTCATTGCACCGTATGCCTCGGCGCTCGCGCTGATGGTGGCACCCGAGGACGCGTGCCTGAATCTACAGCGACTCGCCGCTGAAGGGTTTGAAGGGAAATATGGTCTTTATGAAGCAATCGACTACACTCCTTCGCGTCTGCCGCGTGGAAAATCGAACGCCGTGGTTCGGTCCTTCATGGCGCATCACGAGGGCATGAGCTTCCTCTCTCTGGCCTATCTGCTCCTGGACCGTCCGATGCAGAAGCGATTTGAGTCGGATCCGTTGGTCCAGGCGACCACGCTGCTGCTCCAGGAGCGGATTCCAAAGGCCACGGCGTACTATTCGCACGCCGCCGAGCCCTCCGACTTACGTACGACTCCCAGTGCCCTGGAGACGCCGGTGCGCGTGTTCAGCAGCCCGAACACGCCGATACCGGAAGTGCAGTTGTTGTCGAACGGCAGATACCACGTGATGATCACGAACGCGGGCGGCGGTTACAGCCGCTGGAAGGACGTCGCAGTCACACGCTGGCGCGAAGACAGTACCTGCGACAACTGGGGCACATTCTGTTACATCCGCGACGTGACCAGCGGGGAGTTCTGGTCAACGGCATATCAGCCGACGCTCAAGCCATCGGAGCATTACGAAGCGATTTTCTCGGACGCGCGAGCGGAGTTCCGCTGCCGCGACCACGACTTCGACATGCATACGGAGATCGCCGTTTCGCCGGAGGATGACATCGAGCTGCGCCGAATCACCATCGCCAACCGCTCTCGGACGCGCAGAGCGATCGACGTCACGAGTTACGCGGAGGTCGTTCTCGCATCGCCTGCCGCGGACGCGCTGCATCCGGCGTTCAGTAATCTCTTTGTTCAGACCGAGATCATCCGCCAGCAGCGGGCGATTCTCTGCACTCGCCGGCCCCGCTCCCTCGACGAGCGCGCGCCATGGATGTTTCATCTGATGGCCGTGCACGGGGGGGGCATCGGAGACATTTCCTATGAGACTGACCGCCTGCGGTTTATCGGCCGCGGACACACCGTCGCCGATCCGCAAGCCATGCGCGGTTCCGCAGCGCTCTCGGGCAGCGAGGGGTCAGTGCTCGATCCGATTGTCGCAATCCGGTATCGGATCACGCTCGATCCGGAAGAATCGGCGACGATCAATATTGTCTCCGGCATCGGGGACACTCGTGACGTGTGCCTGGGGCTTGTCGAGAAATACCAGGATCGGCGTCTCGCGGATCGCGTCTTCGAACTGGCGTGGACCCATAGCCAGGTGGTCCTGCGGCAGATCAATGCCACCGAGGCCGACGCGCAACTCTATGGACACCTTGCCAGCTCGATCATCTACGCCAACTCCTCGCTGCGCGCCGACCCGAGCGTGCTCACCAAGAACCGCCACGGGCAATCCGGTCTGTGGGGCTACTCCATTTCCGGCGACTTCCCGATCGTGCTGCTGCAGATTGCAGACCCGGCCAACATCGATCTGGTACGCCAGCTCGTCCAGGCTCACGCGTACTGGCGCTTAAAGGGACTGGCGGTGGACCTGGTGATCTGGAACGAAGATCACGCGGGGTACCGGCAACTACTCCACGACCAGATCATGGGGCTGATTGCCGCAGGCATCGAAGCCAACGTGACAGATCGACCCGGCGGCATCTTTGTAAGACCTGGGGACCAGATATCGAACGAGGACCGTATTCTTCTTCAAACGGTCGCTCGCGCCATCATCACCGACAGTCGGGGAGCGCTGGCGGAGCAGATCAACCGTCGCGGCCCCGTGCAAGTAACAGTCCCGCGCCTCACGCCGACGCGAACCCCCCGCGCCGAACCCCCGGCGGCCGCCGCGTTGCCTCGCCACGATCTGCTCTTCTTCAATGGGCTGGGAGGATTCACCCCGGATGGGCGCGAGTACGTCATTACGACCGCGCACGGGCAATTGACGCCGGCACCGTGGGTGAATGTGCTGTCGAACCCGCACTTCGGAACGGTCATCTCAGAGAGCGGCTTTGCCTGCACCTGGAGCGAGAATGCCCACGAGTTCCGCCTCACTCCCTGGTGCAACGACCCCGTGAGCGATTCCAGCGGAGAAGCCTTGTACATCCGTGACGAAGAGAGGGGCCACTTCTGGTCCCCCACGCCGCTGCCCAGCCGCGGCCCGCAGCCGTACGTCAGCCGGCACGGATTCGGCTACAGCGTCTTCGAGCACACGGAGCGCGGCATCCGCTCAGAGCTGTGGGTGTACGCGGCCCTGGACGCGCCGATCAAGTTCACGGTGCTGAAAGTGCGAAACGAGTGTGGCCGATCCCGCCGGCTCTCTGCCACGGGATACGTGGAATGGGTGCTGGGAGATCTGCGGGCGAAATCGACAATGCACGTGGTCACCGAAGTTGACCCCAACAGCGGAGCGCTCTTCGCGCGGAACCCATACAACACGGAGTTCGCCGACCGGGTTGCCTTTTTCGACGTGGACGATGCGACTCGGACCTTCAGCGGCGACCGGACGGAGTTCCTTGGGCGGAACGGCACACTGCGGAGTCCGGCCGCAATGAGCCGGTTGCGGCTTTCCGGGAAGGTGGGGGCCGCTTTGGATCCCTGCGGCGCGATCCAGGTGACCTTCGAGCTCGCCGACGGGCAAGAGCGCGAGATCATCTTCAGGCTCGGCGTAGGGCGAGACGCCGATGACGCCAGCAACCTGGCGCGGCGCTTCCGGGGATCTGCTGCGGCGCGCGGCGCGCTCGAAGCGGTGTGGCAGTACTGGAATCACACGCTCGGCGCAGTGCAAGTGGAAACACCGGACCCGTCCCTCGACGTGCTGACCAACGGCTGGCTCGTGTACCAGACGCTCGCGTGCCGTCTGTGGGCGCGGAGCGGATACTACCAGCCGGGGGGCGCCTTCGGTTTCCGCGACCAGTTGCAGGACGCGATGGCGCTCATCCACGCCGAGCCGCGCCTGGTGCGCGAGCATCTACTCCGCTGCGCGGCACGTCAGTTCCGGGAGGGAGATGTCCAGCATTGGTGGCATCCCCCCTCAGGCCGGGGCGTGCGGACGCACTGTTCGGATGATTACCTCTGGCTGCCGCTGGCGACATGCCGCTACGTGCTGACCACAGGGGACACCGGGGTGTTGGATGAACCCATCCACTTCGTCGAAGGCCGCCCGGTAAACGCGGAGGAGGACTCGTATTACGATTTGCCCAGCCGGTCTGAGGAAAGGGCCAGTCTGTACGAACATTGCGTGCGAGCCATTCTGAGGGGCCTCAGATTTGGGGAGCACGGCCTGCCGCTCATCGGCTCCGGTGATTGGAACGACGGCATGAACATTGTGGGCGAACACGGCAAAGGCGAAAGTGTCTGGTTGGGCTTTTTCCTGTATGACGTGCTCGTGCGGTTTACCGAGGTTGCCCGCCGGCACGGGGACGTCTCCTTCGCTGAACGGTGCCAGCGGGAGGCGGCTCACGTGCGCCAGAATATCGAGCAGAATGGCTGGGATGGCGAGTGGTACCGCCGCGCGTACTTCGACGACGGCTCGCCGCTTGGGTCGGCGAGTAATCCCGAATGCCGGATTGACTCGATCGCGCAAAGCTGGTCTGTTCTGTCCGGGGCGGGCGATGCCGAGCGCTCGCGCATGGCAATGGAGGCGGTGGATAAGCGCCTCGTTCGCCGGGACCATGCGCTGATCCAACTCTTGGACCCGCCCTTCGACAAGTCGAGTCTGGATCCTGGCTATATCAAAGGGTACGTCCCAGGCGTGAGGGAGAATGGCGGGCAGTACACGCATGGGGCGATCTGGGCGGCGATGGCGTTCGCTGGATTGGGCGACAGCCGGCGCGCGTGGGAACTGTTGGGAATGATCAACCCGGTGAACCATGCCAGGTCTCCGGAGGCGATTGCGATCTACAAGGTCGAGCCGTACGTCATCACGGCCGACGTCTATGCGCTCTCGCCGCACATCGGCCGCGGTGGATGGACGTGGTACACGGGCTCGGCCGGCTGGATGTACCGGCTGATCGTGGAATCACTCCTGGGGCTGAGGCTGGAAGTGGACACACTGCGATTTGCTCCGTGCCTCCCGGCGGACTGGAAGGGATTCACGGTGCACTACCGGTATCGGGAAACTGTCTATCACATCGCCGTCCTGCATACGC
>JAHFUI010000255.1 GCA_023265175.1 Acidobacteriota bacterium | reverse complement strand
TCGAGTTCTTGCGGGACGACGCGCTGAACGCCACTGACCCCTTCGCCCCGATCGGCGCGGACGGCAAGCGGCGCCGCGACGGTCTGAATCGCAACCAGTTCGGCGGCGCGATTGGGGGCCCAATTCTCAAGGACAGGCTGTTTTACTTCGGGGCCTACCAGCGCACCCGGGTACGGCGCGTCCCGGCGACCACGTTCCAGTTCGTGCCGACGCCGGCGATGCTGGCGGGCGATTTCAGCGCCATCGCGTCGGCGGCGTGCAACACAGGCGGGCCGATCGCGCTCCGGGCGCCGTTTGTGAACAACAAGGTCAGCCCGGCGCTCTTTTCACCGGCCTCGCTGAAGCTCACGAGCATGCTGCCGGTGCCGGATAACCCGTGCGGCCAGGTCTTCTTCGACCGCATCAACGACAGCGACGAGCACGTCTTCACGACCAAGATCGACTACACCATCACCAACAGGCATTCGATCTTCGGCCGGCTGCAGGCCTCGCCGTACGACTCGCCAGCCGACTATGACGGGAAGACGCTCATGTCCTTCAGCACCTCCGCCTTCAAGAATCGCGTGTACTCGTTTGTCCTGGGCGATACGCTTCTGCTTGGCAACAACACGGTGAACGCGCTCCGGGCGACGGTGAATCGAGGCAATTACACCAAGCAGCCCGTTCCGCTGGTGGACTACTCCGATCTGGGCGTCAAGGCCACGCCCGTCGTGCCCCACTTCTTGCGCATGAGCGTGTCGGGCGGCTTCAGCGTGTCGGGCGGACTGCCGACCGCCACGCCGACGTGGACGTACCAGCTCGCGGACGACCTGAGCGTCGTTCGCGGGAACCATCAGTTCGGCGTCGGCGCCAATTACATCCACGCACGGTACGATTCGCAGTCGTTCACGTCCGCCGCGGGCAACACCACGTTCACGGGTCAGGTGACCGGCCTGGGTCTGGCTGATTTCATGCTGGGCCGTGCGAGCTCGTTCTCGCATGGGACGCCTACGGGGCTCACCATCCGATCCAACTACATCGGGCTGTACGCGCAGGACAACTGGCGCCTGTCGCCCAACGTGACGCTGAACGCCGGCCTCCGGTGGGACCCCTACCTGCCGATTTACAGCGCCACCAGCCAGATTACGCACTTCGATCGGGCGCGCTTCGACGCGGGACTCCATAGCACGGTCTTCCCCAACGCGCCGGCCGGGCTCATGTTCTCGGGCGACGAGGGAATGCCGGGCAACTCGGTCGCCCGGAACGAGCTCTGGAACTTCGCGCCACGCGCCGGCGTCGTCTGGGATCCGCAGGGCGAGGGGCGTCAGACGCTGCGGCTGGCCTACGGCCGGCTCTATGATCTGCCGCACATGCAGACCTACTCGAGCCTGGCCCAGATGGCGCCCTGGGGGAATGCGATCACGGTGAACAACCTGCCCGCGGGCTGGGACAATCCGTGGGCCGCGACTCCGGGCGGAGATCCGATTCCCGCCCTCCTCAACGGCCCGAGCACGAGCACGCAGTTCCCACTCGCGGCGGCGTACATGGCATTCCCGCTCGATTTGCCGGCCACGAGCACCGATCAGTGGAACGTGAGCTACCAGCGGCAGGTCGCCACCGACTGGATGGTGTCGGCGAACTACGTCGGCAGCACGACGAAACACGTCTGGACGGCAAACCAGATCAACCCGGCGGTCTACATTCCCGGCGCGTCAACGGTGGCCAACACGCAAACCCGTCGCGTGCTCAGTCGGCAGAACCCGGCGCAAGGACAGTACTACGCCAGCATCCAGGAGCTCGACACCAACGGTACCGCGAACTACAACGGCCTGTTGCTGTCCGTGCAGCGGCGCCGCGCCGCCGGCTTCTCGCTGCAAGGCAACTACACCATCTCGCGGTGCATGACCGACCCGTGGGTCACTGAGCCAGGCGGCCAGAGCTCGCCGTACCTGATTCCCGGAGACCGCGCGGCGGATCGGGGCAGGTGCCAGAATTCGCCGGACCATAACGTCAACATGTCGGTGGTGTACCAGATCCCGGCGGTGGGTGGCAGCGCGGTGGCCCGTGCGGTGACCGGCGACTGGCAGGTGTCGGCCATCGTCACCGCCCGGTCGGGCTCGTACTTCACCGTGACCACCGGCGTCGACAACGCGTTGACCGGCCAGCCGAACCAGCGCGCCAACCAGATCCTCGACGATCCGTTCATGCCGAACCGGAGCCTCGCGCAATGGCTGAATCCGGCCGCGTTCCAGGCGCCGGCGGCCGGCGCCTACGGGACGATGCCGATTGACGCCATCCTGGGGCCCGGGCGTTGGAACGTCGACATGGGGTTGTCGCGATCGTTCCGACTTGGCATGCGGCAGGTGCAGCTCCGGGTGGAGACGTTCAACCTCCTCAACACGGTGAACCCGGGCAATCCGGTCTCGGCGCTGAATAGCTCCAACTTCGGGAAGGTGACTGCCCTGGCAGGAGGAACAGCTCCGCGCATCATCCAGCTTGCGGTGAAGTACTTGTTTTAGATCGCTTCTTCCGCGGCTGCTCATGTCGCCGACGCCGCGCTTTCGGCGCGCGGCGTCGGGCGAACGTGATCCTCAGGCCGGCCACGTTGCTTGAAAAAGCGCTTGCGCCAGAGCGACACGACTTCCCGCCGCGTGTGTAAGCTCCGCGCGATGGCGTCACAAGAAAACACGTCGGCGTATTTGTGAAGACAAGGACTGAGCACCGGGAGGGCATATGTGGCACAGGCTTTTGCTGCTGGCGGCCGCGGGGCTGACCGCGGGTCCAGCGTTTGCTCAAGTCGATTTGTCGGGTGAGTGGGCCAACGTGCGACACGAGGATGTGACGCATCGGACCAGCGTGGAGATCGGCGACTACACCGGTCTTCCCATCAACGAAGCTGCGCGATTCAAGGCCGAGAGCTGGGATGAAGCGGTGCTCGCCACACACGAGCGCCAATGCATTCCCCACGTCGTCACCTATGCCATGCGCGGCCAGCCGGGCAACTTCCGCATTTCCAAGATTGACGATCCGGACACCGGCCAGATCACCGCCTACACGCTGCACGGCACGTACGGCCGGCCGCGAACGATCTGGATGGATGGTCGGCCGCGTCCTTCCGAATACGCCCCACACACGTGGGCGGGATTCTCGACCGGGAAATGGGACGGCAATGCGCTGGTTGTGACAACGACGCACATCAAGATGGGGTGGCTTCTGCGAAACGGCGTTCCGGCCAGCGACCGGGCGACGATGACGGAACATTTCATCCGTCATGGCGACCACCTGATGGGCGTTATCGTCGTCGATGATCCGGTATACCTCACCGAGCCGTTGATTCGGACCGAAGACTGGCTGTTGAACCTGAATGGCTCGCCCAATGCCTACGGACAGTGCCAGCCGGCGCAGGTTGCCGACGAGATTCCGAATCAGCCGAGGGGATTGGTTCCGCATCACCTGCCGGGAGCGAACGACTTGGCGCGCGAGTTCGCGGTGAAGCACAGTATGCCGGTGGATGCGGCCGGCGGTGGGGCAGAGACGACGTATCCGGAATACATGCTGCGGCTGGCAGGCGGCGCTCTGGGGGCCGGCTTCAGCCGGTCCGCGCCGGCTGACGGTCAGCGGCCCGCCGCTGGCGCCTACAGTGCACCCAATGACGGGGCTGGTGATATCCAAGTGATTCCGGTGCAGGGGAATGTGTACATGATCGCAGGCGCCGGCGGGAACATCGCTGTGCAGATCGGGGAGGACGGCGTGCTGGTCGTGGACACGGGCCTGGCCGAGTTCACTGAGAAAGTGCTTGCTGCGATCCGCCAGCTTTCGTCGAAACCGATTCGCTTCATCATTAACACGCACGTTCATCCGGACCATATCGGGGGCAACGAACGGCTCGCCCGTGCGGGCAGGCGGCTGGGCGGCGGGCTGCTCGTCGGTGGCAATGCCGGAGACGGCGCGATGGTGATCGCGCACGAGCAGGTGTTGAACAGAATGAGCGCGCCTACAGGTACGGCTCCGCCGGCGCCGCAGGCCGCGTGGCCAACGGATGCTTACCCCAGGGAATCCAGGGAGGTCTATTCAAACGGCGAGGGGGTCGCGCTGTTTCACCCGAAGGCCGCTCATACCGATGGCGACAGCGTCGTGCACTTCCGCGGCTCCGATGTGGTTATGACGGGAGGGATCTTTACCACGACCGAGTATCCCGTCATCGATGTCGAGAATGGCGGCAGCTTCAGTGGCGTGCTCGAGGAGTTGAATCGGATTATCGACCTCACGATTCCGAAGGATTGGCAGGAAGGCGGTACGATGGTCATTCCCGCGCACGGCCGGCTGGCCGATGAAGCGGATGTTGTGGAGTATCGCGACATGGTGACGATCATCCGCGATCGGATTCAGGACCTGATCAAGAAGGGCATGACGCTCGATCAGGTGAAAGCCGCAAGGCCGACGCGCGATTACGACCCGCGGTACGGCGATCCTGCGCGGCTTATCGAGGCGGCGTATCGGGACCTGGGCGGGAAGAACAAATGAGCATGGTCGCCGTGTTGTTGCTCGCGGCTGCCCTGCAACAAGCCGCCGCCCCCATCGATCTCACCGGCTACTGGGTTTCCGTCGTCACCGAGGACTGGCGATGGCGCATGCTCACGCCGCCGAAAGGCGATTACGCCAGCGTGCCGCTCAACGCTGAAGGACGCCGGATGGCGGACACGTGGGATCCCGCGAAAGCCGGAAGCGATGGCTGCAAGGCCTACGGCGCCGCCGGATTGATGCGCATGCCCGGCCGGCTGCACATCACCTGGCAAGACACCAACACGTTGAAGATCGAAACGGACGCAGGAACGCAGACCCGCCTGCTGAATTTCGACAAGTCCGTGAAGCCTTCGCCTGCGCCGGCATGGCAGGGGCACTCCGTTGCCGAGTGGGAATTCATCGGGCCCCGAGGGCGCGGTGGCGCGCCGCGACCCGGGTCATTAAAGGTGGTGACGACGAATCTCCGCGCGGGTTATCTCCGCAAGAACGGTGTGCCGTATAGCGAGAATGCCATTGTGACCGAGTACTTCGATCGTGTTACATCCGCCGGGAGCGAACTGCTCACGGTCATCACCGTCGTGAATGATCCGCGGTATCTGTTGCAGCCTTTCATCACGAGCACACATTTCAAGCGCGAGCCGGATGGTTCCGGATGGCGGCCATCGCGGTGTGAATAAGGAGGAACGAAATGACCCGCACGATCACGCGCCTGCTGGGAAGTCTGTTCGCCTGTCTGCTGGCGTGTGCGCCAGCCTTCGCGCAGGCCGGGTCGACGGCCTCGATCGCGGGCACGATCCGCGATGCGAGCGGCGGCGTCCTGCCGGGCGTCACCGTCACGGCCACACAAGCCGACACCGGTTTCACGC
>JAHFUI010000254.1 GCA_023265175.1 Acidobacteriota bacterium | reverse complement strand
TGCTGGTGCCGTGATGGCGATACTCGACACGCGCGCCGCGGCGCAGGCGCGGGAGGTTCCGGCTTGGGACGCGCGCCCCTCCAATCCGAGGGCCATTCGGCCTGTTTCAATTGACGTTCACATGCACCGGGCGCCGGAGACGTATGTCAAAGCCCAGGCTGAGCTCGGCCGGCCCGTGAACGCCAATCGCAATCCGCCTGCTTTCTCGTCATGACGGTCTCGATGCCAATTCTTCAAAGGGATTGAACACCTTCACGCCGGGCCTCCGAAAGTCGCGATCGCTGCCCGTGACAACCGTCAGCCCGTGGCGGCGTGCTGTCGCCGCGATGTAGCTGTCGGCCAGCGGCATTCGCAGTCCGGCCGTCTCGAGGGCACGCTGCTGCTCGGCCCACACGTGCGCAACAGCCCCGCTGAAGCCGAGAACACGGCCCTCCATCGCGTCCAACAGTTGCCGGAGCCATCCCTGTAGTGCCTCGCGCTGCCTGCCTTCCTTCGTACGGACCCAATAGGCAAGTTGGGCGATGACAATGGTGCTCGTGTGACAGGCGGCGTGCTCCCGTTCCAGCCACGCGATGACCCGGGCGTCGCCGCGCCGCTTTGCCGGCTGGCTCAACACGTCCGCATCAAGGAGCCACCTCACAGCTTGCGTTTCCTCGGATACTCCCGACTTCGGGGCGGGAGGTCGTCCATCGGAACCGGACACGCCTTCACCACGTCGAGCCAGCCCCTGCCCCGCTTGATACGGCGGAAGACGATGGCGTCTTCATCCTCGTCGAAACGCGCGTCGAAGGCATCGCCGGGCGACGCGGGCGCCAGGGCCACGGGAACGGTCAAGCGTCGCTTCCCGTCCAAGGTGACAATCATAGGTGGGATTATCCCACCCACCGGCGGGGAGGTCCAGAACATGTCCGCTGCCGAGCCTGCCGCCCGCGGGCCAGACGACCTGCCCGGTGCGATTAGTGGCGCGTCCTGGGCACATGCATCATCCAGGTGGAGCGCATGATTTCTCGCCCTCCCACCAGGGTCTGTGGAACGGGCGTAGTATAGCTGCGCCACGTTGGCGCGAAGGAGAATTCATGCGTTGCCGAGCTGCGATGCGAACGGTCGTCGGGTTGCTCATCGCGATGCCTGCGGTATCGGGGACGGTCGTGTGGTCCCAGGGCTCCAAGTTCCTCGCGCCGGCGACGCAGGTGGTCGCCGTCCGTGCGGGTCGCTTGTTCGATCCGAAGTCGGGCACCTTCTCGAACAACCAGGTGATTCTCATCCGCGGCGACAAGATCGCAGACGTTGGTGGGAACGTGCAGGTCCCGCCCGACGCGCGAGTGATCGACCTCAGCGCGGCGACCGTCCTCCCCGGCATGATCGACGCGCACGTTCACCTGTTCCCGCGCGATGAAAATGCGTCCGCCGAGGCCCGCACACTGGTGGGGGTGGCGAATGCGCTGACCGACCTGGAGGCCGGCTTCACGACGGTCGTCGACATGGACTCCCGCGGTGGTTTCGGCACCGTCGATCTCCGCAGCGCGATCAACAGCGGCCTGATTCAGGGGCCGCGAATGCAGGTGGCCGGCCAGTCGCTCAACCAGCGAGCGAGCGGCCCCGTTCCGAATCTGTCTCGCTTCCTGGACGCGTTCACGGAAAACAAGAACGTCAATTCGCCGTGGCTCGGCCGCGCGGCCGTGCGCGAGGCGAAACTGCACGGGGTCGATTGGATCAAAATCTACACGACCCAGGACTTCGTGGGCGGGGAGTACAGCGAGTTCAAGCCCGACGGCACCCTGGTGGCCAGTCCATCTTTGACGCTCGAGGAGGTCCAGGCGATTGTCGACGAGGCGCACCGGCTGGGGCTCAAGGTCGCGTGTCACACCTATGGCGGAGAGGGGCAGCGCAGCTGCCTCACGGCGGGCGTCGACGCCCCCAATCATCTCACCGACCTCGATGACGAATCGTTGAAGATCCTGGTCCAGAAAAAGCTGCCGCTCGTGCTGACGATCGACGATTTGCTGTCTCTGGAAGCGGACGATTTGAGGATCACCGGCGGCAGGAACAGCCGCTTCCGCATGGCCGAGCAGAGCTTCAAGAAGGCACGGGCCGCCGGCGTACCGATTGTTTTTGGGAGCGGCGCGACCTCCGCGGCCATTCCGCACGGCAAGCAGGGGAACCAGTTCGCCTATTACATCAAGTGGGGCATGACCCCCGCGCAGGCCTTGCAGGTTCCCTTTCTGACGACTGCCGCGATGCTCAACTACAACTGGGTGGAAAAAATTGGAAGCGTGGAGAAGGGAAAGCTCGCCGACCTCGTCGCCGTTTCGGGGAATCCGCTCGCTGACGTCACCGAAATGGAACGGGTCAGGTTCGTGATGAAGGGCGGCATGGTCGTGCGGAACGATCTCGGTCCGCGGCCATCCGCGTCATCAGGCCCGCGGTGACAAAGAGAGAGTGCAGTGGCCCAGAACGAGGTTGACCGATGTATGCTTCCAGCGACCAGAAATCGCCAAGGCGAAATGCCTGGAGCAGTAGGGGAGGATGCCATGAACCGGCCAAGTTTGAGCATCGCGGGCGTCGGTGTGTTGTTCGTGATCGGGGGGGCGCTCTCGATGCTGCGCGCGCAACAACCTGCGCCGGATCTGGTCCTGTCCAACGGGAAAATCATCACGGTCGATGAGCGATTTACGATCGCTCAAGCCGTGGCGATCCGGGGCGACCGCATCGTGGCGGTGGGCACCAACCAGGAGATCAGCCAGCTCGGAGGGACGAACACCAGACGGATTGACTTGAGGGGAAGGTCCGTCACGCCGGGGTTGATCGACAACCACATGCACCTTCTACGCGCGGGGACGACCTGGCTGAAGGAACTCCGTTTCGACGGCGTGGAGACGCGAAAGCACGCGATCGAGATGGTGCGCGCAGCGGCGAAAGCGGTGGGGCCTGGCGAATGGGTCTACAACATCGGTGGCTGGGCCACCGCCCAGTTCACGGACGACAAACGGCCTTTCACGCGCGAAGAGCTGGATCAGATCGCGCCAGATAATCCCGTTGCGCTGCAGGAGTCTTACTATCAGGTCTTTCTCAACAGCAAGGCCTTGCAGATGTTTGGGATTGAAGCCAACGCGCCCGACCCGAGAGACTTCGTCAAAGGGTCGATCGTGCGCGACGCCGCCGGAAAGCCGACGGGCGTGATCAAGGGCGACATCGCCGCCACGCGCCCCGTCGCGGCACGGATGCCCAAAGTACCGGCGGACCAGCTCGAGGCCAGCAGCCAGGCCATGGTCAACGACATGAATCGAGCCGGTCTCACGACCTTCGGCGTTCCGGGGTGCAACGCGGATGTGCTGGAGATTTTCCAGAAGTGGAAGGCGCAAGGCCATCTGAACGTCCGCACGTTTTGCATCGGCGGCGCGGGGGGCGGCACGCCGGAGCAGGTGGAGCGTGCCCTGCCTCAGATCGCGCAGATGAAGCTGTTCCAGGGTGACAGCTATATCGACAATATCTACTTCGGCGAAAGCGTGTACGGGCCGCTCCACGATCCGATGTTCGCGCTCAAGTCCAATCCCAAGCCCGAGGATCTCGTGCAGTGGCGCCGCGTCGCCACGGCGGTTGCCAAGGCCGGCCTGCCCTTGCACGTGCACGCGGAGCTGCACGATACGATCGACGCGTTCCTCGACCAGATCGAGGCGATCAACAGGGAATATCCCATCAGGAACCTGCGCTGGACTCTGGCCCACATGAACCAGGTCAACGAGCCGCAGATCGAGCGCATGAAGAAGCTGGGCATGTATGTCGCCCTGCATCCGTGGGGCGTCATCAACGCCGGGATCATGCACGAAGGGTTCGGGGACGGAGCCTACGATATGCCGCCGCTCGGCATGATTCAGGCGAGCGGCATCATGTGGGGACTGGGAACCGATGGGAGCGCCGCCAATCAATACCTGCCGTTCACGACGCTGTCTTTTGCCGTGACGGGCAAGGTGGGCGGGACAAGAGTAATTCGACAGACGATCAGCCGTGAGGACGCCCTGATTGCGCACACCCGCAAGAATGCGTTCTTCGTGTTCCAGGAAGACAACCTGGGCGCGATTCAACCGGGCAAGCTGGCCGACCTGGTGGTGCTGGATCGAGACTACCTCACCGTTCCAGCGGATCAGATCAAGGACATCAAACCGGTGATGACGATGGTCGGAGGGAAGATCGTCTACGACGCGGCCGCATCGACGCCGGCGACCAAGTAGGGGACGGTCTTCAGGTAGCCGGCGACCCGGTAGGAGCATGGACGTGCCCAGGACACTCACGCGCCGGTCGTTTGTCACCGGCGCCGCATTCGGGTCCGTGTCGGTGTTCGTCAGGTCACTCCGGGCCGCTGACTTCACGTTTACCCAGTTCCATAACCAGCCGGCGACCAGCTCGCTCCACCAGCGGCTCGTCGAGATGTGGGCCGCGATCCGGACCGAGACGCGCGGGCGCGTCGACACGCAGGTCCTGCCCGACAACAACAGGATCCAGGGCAGCGATCCCGCCGCGCTCAAGATGCTGGTTGAGGGCGAGATCCAGTTCTTCACGCTGATGGGCGGCATTCTCGGCACCGTCGTGCCGGCTGCCGAAGTCCAGCAGGTGCCGTTTGCGTTTCGCTCGGCAGCCCACGCACACCAGGCGATGGACGGCGCGCTCGGCGGCTACCTGCGACAGGAAATGGCCGCGAAGGGCATCCACGCGTTCTCGGTCGGCGCGTTCGACAACGGGATGCGACAGATCGCCGGCACGAAGCGCCCGATCGTGGTGCCTGACGATCTGATCGGCATCAGGATGCGCGTGCCCGCCGGACAACTGGTGGCCGACACGTTCCGGGCACTTGGCGCAGAACCCGTCACGGTCAACAGCAATGCGATCTACGACGCGCTCAAGAGCGGCAGCGTCGATGCTCAGGAGAACCCGCTCGCGCTCCTCGATCTGTTCAAGCTGTACGAGGTCGTCAAGTACGTCAGCGCGACCAACCACATGTGGTCCGGGTTCAACCTGCTCGCGCACGGGCCGACATGGACACGTCTTCCCGACGAGGTCAAAGCCACAATCGGGCGCAACGTCACGACATACGTGCGGCTCCAGCGACGGGATCAGGAACGGACGAACAGACGGCTGCGCGTCGAGCTGACGCGGCGCGGCCTCGTGTTCAACGACGTCGATCGGGCGCCCTTCCGAAAACGGATGTCCGCCGTCTACGGCCCGTGGAAGGAAAAGCTTGGAACCCGATGCTGGTCGTTACTCGAAGGCGCAACAGGGTCCCCAGGATCCCTCGCCTAAGACTCAAAGTTCGAAGGTCAAAGTTCAAAGTGAGCACTTTGAACTTTGAACTTTCTGAGTCGGAGTAGGAATGACCATCGCT
>JAHFUI010000096.1 GCA_023265175.1 Acidobacteriota bacterium | reverse complement strand
CGGCGGGCGCGGTCCATGAAGGGCAGGTCGTCAGGCGTCAATCGCACGCCGGCGGATCGCCATCTCTGTCGTGGTCCCGGGAATCTGACGATGGCGATGGGGATCACGCTCGCGGAGAACCAGCTCGATCTCCTGGGCGACCGGTTGTTCGTCGAGGATCGCGGCGTGCGCGTCGGCCGACTCACGTGGGGACCGAGGATCGGGATCAACGTCGGCACCGATCGCTTGTGGCGGGTTTACGTGGTCGGGCACGCGGCTGTGTCCGTTGGTGGAAACGCTCCACCACCCGGGACACGGAGGAGCAAGCCACGTCCTCAGCGGTGAGCGTTCTTGTGCCGCTCTCGGTGCATCTGGTTATTTGAACATCTGGTCATTTGGACATCTGGTTATCGGGTCACTTGTATCGGGTCATTCTTGAACAAATGACCAAATAACCAGATGACGAGATGACCAGATTCACCGTCGCGAGAGCCAGTCGGCGACGAGCGGGGTTTGCTTCGCCCGAAGCTCGATGCAGTTGTCGATTCGCTCGAGCGTCTCGTCGAGCGCGCGGGTCGCGGCAGGCAGCCGGTTCGCCGCAAAAAATGCGCGAACGTCGTCGCGCGTGCCGGCGTCGCAGAAGGAGCCGAGCGAGCGCACCAGGCTCGCGTCGCCGAAGGCGATCCTGACTTTCGGCTCGAGCTCCGTCCAGTGCTCCTTCAAGAACGCCCACGCACGTTCTCGCGCCGCGGGGTTGCCGAACAACCGCGCGAGATAGTGCGCCGTATCCTGGCTCCGCATGCGCGTCGAGCGCGCCTCTTCGAGGGCGCGCGCGATCAGCGCGGGGTCGCGGAAGCTCGCCAGCGCGTTCGCGTAGCGGTCGTGATCCTCGGGCGACGCCGCGCGTTCGGCCGCGGCCGCCAGCCCGTCGTACAGCCTCGCGTCACCGTGCGCGGCTGCGACCTCGATCACGGCTGATGCCGCCGTGGGGTCGAGTGGAACGCCGCCGCCCAGCGCGCGGTCGACCGCGGCCCGCGATTTCTCGATGACGTCCGCATCATCGCCGGTCGTGCCGAGCGCAGAGAGGACCACCGCCCGCAGTTGCCGCCGGTCGTCGCTCTCGCCCCTCGACGAGGCCTGCCCTTCGAGAGCCTCAGGGCGTCCTGAGCCTGTCGTCCCTCCCCCTGGATCGGGACGCCCCTGGGCCTGTCGTCCCTCGACGGGGCTCGGGGCGACCCTGAGTGTGTCGTCCCTCGACCTGGCTCGGGACGACCCTGAGCGTGTCGAAGGGTCGAAGGGCTGAAGGGTCGAAGGGTCGTCCGCCGCGGCGTCGACACCGAGCGCGTCGAATGAGCGCCGAAAGAGCGACCGCACGAGTGACTGCAGCTTCGGCCGTGACGTGTCTGTGGTGAGATATTGATCGATGAACGCGAGGCGGGCGGTCACGAGCGCGAGCACCCCGCTCGTCTGCTCGCGGGCGAACCCGGTGGCGATCGTCAGGTAGTCGGCGGCGGTGTGCCGGCCGGCGCGGACGAGCGCCCATTCGTCCTCGACAAGCGTCAGCCGCTCGGGGGCGCTCAGCGCGGTCTCGATCTCGGGGGCCATGGCCCGCAGCATCTCCGGTGCGTAGGCGGTGCGGAAGTACCCGTGCGCGCCGGCGTTGATGAAGGCCCAGGAGGGACAGCCGTGCGCGAGCTCGAGCACCTGCTCCGGCTTGTCCAGAACGGCGCAACTGCCCGCCGAGTCCGACCCCTGGAGCTTGGAGCAGATCGGGACCTGCCAGACCGTCCCGGGCGCGCCGCCGTTCAATCCCGGGTCGAGCGTGAGACGCTGCTGCTTGAGGGTGCCGCGCGTCACCTGATTGTTGTCTTCGCACCGGAGCGACACCTCGACCAGCGGGACGCCGGGTTGATTCACGAACGTCGGCAGGATCGTGTCGACCGGCCGGTGCGAGGTCGCCGCGATCGCCGTCCAGAAGTCCTGAGAGGTCGCGCTGCCGTAGGCATGCGCCTGCAGGTACTGGTTGACGCCGTTCCTGAATGTCTCGGCGCCGACGTAGCTCTCGATCATGCGGAGCACGGCGGCGCCCTTTTCGTACGCAATCGCGTCGAACGATCCCTCGATGTCGGCGGGCGTCTCGGCCCGGGCATGAATCGCGCGCGTCGATCGGAGCGAGTCGAGCGTCAAGGCCCGCTGGTTCTCGGACGCATCATCCACGGCGATGTTCCACTCAGGCTTCCACGCGTCGAGAGGATGACTCGACATCCAGGTCGCGAATCCCTCGTTCAGCCACAGGTCATCCCACCACTGCATCGTCACCAGGTCGCCGAACCATTGATGGGCCACTTCGTGCGCGATGATCGAGGCGATGTTCTTTCGAGTCGATGCCGACGCGGTCTCTCCATTCGCGAGAAGATCTGTGGCGCGGAAGAAGATGGCCGCTGTATTTTCCATCGCCCCCGCGGCGAAGTCGGGGACGGCGACCAAATCGAGCTTGCCGAACGGATACTTCATGGCGTAGTAACCGTCGTAGAACTTCAGGATCTGTTTCGTCGACTCGAGCGCAATCCGGCCGAGCGCGGTCTTGTCCGGCGTCGCGCAGACGCGGATGGGGATTGGGCCCTCGCGTCCGTCGAGGCATCGGAAGTCTCCGACGGCCATCGCGACGAGATACGAGGACATCCTAGGCGACGGCGCAAACTTCAGCGTATGTTGCGATCGCGCAGGTCCGGGCGCGTCCGAGAGCAGTTTGCCGTTGCTGATGGCCGTGTCGTCGCGATCGACGATTAATGTCAGAGCGAACGTCGCTTTGAATGCGGGCTCGTCGAAGCAGGGAAACGCGCGGCGCGCGTCGGTCGACTCGAACTGCGTCACGGCGTACTTCCGCTTCGCGGTCTTGCTCACGTAGAACCCGCGCAGCTTGTTATTGAGGACACCGCTGAAGCGAATCCGAATCTCCGCCGGGCCTTGCGGAAGTGACTGCGGCAGCGTCAACGTCGCGGTCTCGTCGTTCCGGTTCAGAATGACGGCAGCTCTCTCGGATGCCGCTGCTCTGGCAATCGTCACCTCCTGGAACTGGAGGTCGAGGGCGTTCAGGACAATCCGGGATGTCGGTGCGGCGACGCGCACGCGAATCGTCTCCGTGCCGGTGAAGCGTTCGTTGGCCAGATCGACGGCGAACGTCAGGTCGTAGTGTTGGGGGAGGACCGTCTCCGGCAGTCGCTGGGCGAAGGCGGGAGTGACCACGACGGCGGTGAACAGGAACGCGAAGGCGGAAGGTCGGCGCATCCCGCCAGTGTACGACGGTTGCGGTCCTCTTGACGGGCACCTTACCGGCGGAGTACAAGCATCTATACGTGAACAAGATGGCGGGCGTTTGCTGTTGTTGCAAGGGCTCACAGAGCCCCTTGGCCACCGGTCCCCAGCTCCGCGAGTTCACATTCTGAATTAAACGCCATCGGCTGATGACCAGGGCCCGGGAGGTTCATGAATCTTCCGGGCCTTTGTGTTTGTAGGCGCTGATGTTCCAACTGCTGCCGCTCTTTCTCGACCTTGCCGGCCGCCGGGTTCTGCTCGTCGGCGGCGGACCGGTTGCGGCCGCCAAGCTCCGTCAGTTGCTCGCCGCGAGCGCTGACGTGCGCGGCGTGTCGCCCGACGTGTGCGAGGCGATTGAGCGATCCGGCGTGCCGTTCGAGCGACGCGCCTTCGCGCCGGCGGACCTTGATGGGGTGTGGCTCGTCGTGGCTGCGGCGACGCCCGACGTCAATCGGGAGGTCGCGGCGGCGGCGGAGGCTCGGTGCGTGTTCGTCAACGCCGTCGACGATCCGGCCAATGCCACCGCGTTTCTGACCGGTGTCGTCCGGCGGGCGGGCGTGACCCTTGCGATTTCGACGAGTGGTGCGGCGCCCGCTCTGACCGCGCTGCTGCGCGAGGGGATCGACGCCGTCCTGCCGCGCGACCTGAGCGCCTGGGTCGCGGAAGCGGGGCGCCAGCGCGCGGCGTGGCGTCGCGACGGCGTGCCGATGGCCGATCGGCGCCCGCTTCTGCTCGAGGCATTGAACGCGCTGTACGACCGCAGCCCTCGCGCGGTCGGGTCCGAGGATCCGGCCCTACACAAACAAGATGTGGCGGCCGGTCTTCAGGCCGGTCCAGTGGTGACGCAGGGGATCACTCCTGCGAACGCGATCGGTCACGTGTCGTTGGTGGGTGCCGGGCCGGGCGATCCGGGACTGCTGACGCGCCGCGCGGTCGCGCGTCTACGCGCGGCCGATCTGGTCTTATACGACGCGCTCATCGACCGCCGCATCCTCAAGCTCGCCCGCCACGCGCAGCGCTTTTTCGTCGGCAAGCGCGCGGGCCGGCACGCCATGACGCAGCAGACCATCAATGCGGTGATGATTCGCGCGGCCAGGCGCGGGAGGCGCGTCGTGCGGTTGAAGGGCGGCGATCCGTTCGTGTTCGGCCGGGGCGGCGAGGAAATGCTCGCGCTTCGCGACGCCGGCGTCAGCGTCGACGTCGTGCCGGGCGTGACGAGCGCGATCGCGGCCCCCGCGCTCGCGGGAATTCCAGTGACCCATCGCGACCACTCATCGGCCTTTCTCGTCGTCGGCGGTCACGACGAAGAAGCGTTTGCAGACGCGGTCCACGAAGTCGTCCCCAACGGTGTCACGATTGTGGTCTTGATGGGCGTCGGTCGCCGCGCCGCGTTGGCGGGCAGGCTGATCGATCGTGGCTGGGCGCCCGCGACGCCGGCCGCCATCGTGTTCGACGCGTCGAAGCCGACACAGGAGGTGTGGAATGGGACGCTCGAAGACCTTGGGACGGGACAGGTCGAGATCGAGAACAATAGACCCGGAACGATCGTGATCGGAGAGGTCGTGGCGCTCGGCACGCGCGCCGGCCGCGGCCAGGAAAAGAGAGCACACCATGTCAGTCGTTGACGATGCCACAACCTTCGGCCGTGCCCGCCTGACGTTTGCGAACGAGGCGGAGATCGACGAATTTGTCACGACCCTCGAGCGCTACGAGAAGGGCGAAATCACCCCCAACCAATGGCGCTCGTACCGCCTCGTGCGCGGCACCTACGGTCAGCGCCAGGCGGAAGACGCGCAGATGCTTCGGGTGAAAGTCCCCCAGGGACTGCTGACCGCCGGCCAATTGGAGGCGCTCGCCGACGTCGGCGAGCGCTACTCGCGCGGCTTCGGGCACATCACGACCCGCCAGAACATCCAGTTCCACTTCGTCAAGCTCCACGACGTGGAACCGGCGATGCGCCGCCTCGCCGAGGACGGATTGACGACGCGCGAAGCGTGCGGCAACTCGGTGCGTAACATCACCGCGTGCCCCTACGCCGGCGTCGCCGGAGACGAGGTCTTCAACGTCACGCCGTACGCCGAAGCGATGACGCGCTTCCTGCTGCGCCATCCGCTCAGCTCGACGCTGCCGCGGAAGTTCAAGATCGCCTTCGAGGGGTGCCCGGTCGATCACATCGCGACGCCCATCAACGACCTCGGCTTCCGCGCCGTGTCCGCGCCCGGCGGCGGCCGCGGATTCCGCGTGACGGTCGGCGGCGGCACGGCGATTCTGGTCAGGACCGGGACGCCGCTGCACGAGTTCCTCCCGGCGTCGGAGATCTTCCGCGTCGCTGAGGCGGTGCTGCGCGTGTTTCACCGGCTGGGCGACTACGAGCACAAGCAGCGCAATCGCAGCAAGTTCATGATTCGGGAGCTGGGGTGGACGCGCTTCCGGGAGGAATACGATCGCGAGCTCAGTCGCAGCCGGCTGACGGGCCGCGTGCCGACACTTGAGAGCCATCCGGCCGCGACCGAGGCGAAGCCGGACGGCCCGGCCGGGGCCGCGCCGGAAGTCGGCGACATCGCCGCGCGCGTCGCGTCTCAGGCCGTCAAAGGCCCGGGCATCATGCCGATCGTCACGCCGCTGCTGCAAATCGCCGGCGACCGCTACGCGACGTGGCGCGACACCAACGCCCGGCCGCAGAAGCAATTCGGATTCATGACGGCGATCGCGACCGTCCCGCTCGGCGATTTCACGAGCGCGCAAATGCGCGTGCTGGCCGATCTGTCGCGCGCGTACAGCGACGGCAGCGTCCGCGTCACGATGGATCAGGATCTCGTGTTCCGGTGGGTGACCGCGGGCAATCTGCGTCCGTTGTATCGGCGTCTCGCGGCGGCCGGTCTCGGACTGGCCGGCGCGGAGACCATCGCTGACGTGGTGAGCTGCCCGGGAGCCGAATCGTGCCGGCTGGCCGTCACGCAGTCTCGCGGCCTTGGCCGTCTGCTTGAGGATCACCTCCGCGCGCGGCCCGATCTCGTCGCGGCGGCCGATGGCGCGCGGATCAAGATCAGCGGTTGCCCGAACGGCTGCGGCCAGCATCACATCGCCACGATTGGATTCCAGGGCAGCGTCCGCCGGCTCGGATCGAAAGCCGTGCCGCAGTATTTCGTCATGATCGGCGGCGGCGCTGCCGCGAAAGAGGCGACCTTCGCGCGCCTCGCAGCGAAGATTCCGGCGCGGCGGGTGACCGAAGCGGTCGATCGGCTGATCGCGCTGTACGCGCGCGAGCATCACGCCGACGAGTCCGCGTCCGACTTCTTCGCGCGTGTCAACGTGTCGCAGATGAAGGCGGAGCTGGCCGATCTGGAGCGGTTCACTCAGGAGGATTCGGTGCCCGCCGATTTCATCGATCTCGGCGAGGTCTCGCCATTCAATCCTCTGGTCATGGAGGGCGAGTGCTCGGCGTAGGGTCTGGAGGCTGGAGGCTGGAGGCTGGACGCTGGCAGAACAGAGAGGCTTTCCCAGGCCCTAGCCTCTAGCCTCCGGGTTTGATATAGTCGCAAGCCGCAGCACAACTGAATACGCTCTTCTTATCAAGAGTGGCTGAGGGACAGGCCCGACGACGCCACGGCAACCACGCGACGGTCACCATTCGCGGTTAGGTGCCAATTCCTGCCTTCGCCGGACACGCGAGGGGGAGATAAAGAAGGAACATGTCCTTCGATTCATTCCAACAGCACAAGAGCCTGGTAGGGGCCGGTTTTCAGACCAGCCCGACCTTCGCGGAGGCAGCGTGAGCGCATTCATCGGCCTGCAATGTCATCTTTGTAAGACCATGTTTCCCGCGTTAGCGATCTACGTCTGCGACAAGTGCCTCGGCCCGCTGGAGCCGGTGTACGACTACAGCGCGATTCGGGTGACGCGCGAGGAGATCGCGAAACGACCGAAGAGTCTCTGGCGGTATCGGGAGCTATTGCCCATCGAAGGCGAGCCTCGCACCGGCTTCAACTCCGGTTTCACGCCGCTCGTGCGATGCGACCAGCTCGCGAAACGGCTTGGGGTCCGCGAGCTGTATATCAAGGACGACTCGGTGAATCATCCGACGCTGTCTTACAAAGACCGCGTCGTCTCCGTTGCCGCCACGCGCGCCGTCGAGCTCGATTTCAAAGTCTTGGCATGCGCGTCCACCGGGAACCTCGCGAACAGCGTCTCCGCCCATGCCGCGCGGCTCGGCCTCGAATGCTGTGTGTTCATCCCCGACAACCTGGAAGCGGGGAAGCTGCTCGGCTCGGCGATTTTCAAGCCGACCATTCTCGCCATTGCCGGCACCTACGACGATGTGAACCGGCTGTGCACTCAGGTGGCGGATCGGTACGGATGGGGGTTCGTGAACATCAACCTGCGTTCGTACTACGCCGAAGGCGCGAAGACGCTGGGATTCGAGATCGTCGAGCAGCTTGGCTGGCGATACCCGCAACACGTCGTCTCGCCGGTCGCGGGAGGGACGCTGCTGCCTCGCATCGTGCGGGGATTCAGGGAACTGCGCACCGTCGGCCTCGTCGAAGGTGAGCTGCCGCGCGTACACGCGGCGCAGGCCGCGGGATGCGCGCCGGTCGTCCGCGCGCTTGAAGCCGGGCTCGATTACCCCGAGCTGGTCCGGCCCGACACGATTGCGAAGTCGATTGCGATCGGCAATCCGGCCGATGGCTATCAAGTGATCGAATGCGTCCGCGAGACCGGCGGCAGCGGCTCGGCGGTGTCGGACGCCCAGATCATCCACGCGATCGAGCTGCTCGCCGAGACGGAAGGTCTCTTCACCGAGCCGGCCGGCGGCACGACGCTGGCGGCCACGGTCGATCTGATCCAGCGCGGCCTCATCCCGCCGGATGAATCGATCGTGATCTGCGTGACCGGCAACGGCTACAAGACCGCCGAAGTCGTCCAGGATCGCCTGGCCGCACCCGTCCGACTGAGTCGCTCGTTCAAGGAATTCGAGTCGTGGTGGGAGAGCCGCGGCTTCGCCGCGGAAGTGAAAAGTTAGAAGGCTGGTGCCTCGAAAGTTAAGAAGGCAAATCCTCGTAATCTGGACGTTGTTCGGGATGTCGCTCCAGACGAGGTAGCGTCCGACGCCGTTCCAGGCCGGACCTTCGGCCCACATCGTGCCGATGTGGAGGCGTTTGATGGACGTGTTGCCGACGATGGAGCGGCGGAAGCGCGGATCGAGCGCGATGATGTCCGGGTCCGGATACTGGAGCGGCTCCAGCTTCGACCAGTCGCGCGGCGTCGGAACCGGCGAGACCTGTGGCTGCGGATTGGGCGCCTGCGCGGCGACTGCGGGCGCCAGGGTCATGCCGCCAAGTGTGGCAGCTAGAAACGAGCGGCGGTCCCAGGATCCCTGCGAAGTCTCGGGGCGATTCAATCGGGCCATGGAGGGTATGTATACCGCAGAACGGGTTCAAGCTGTAGACTTGCGCGGTAGAGGCCCATGAGCGCGGGAAACGACTCACGACCAACGACGCTGCGGAGTCTCGCAGTCATCGCGTGCGCCGCGCTCATTGTCGTACCGATGGCCACCGGCCTTGCGTATCAGGCGCCTCCCGCGGCGGTGCGCTCCCAGCTCGTGTGGTTCGATCGCGCGGGCAAGCGCGGGGCTGTTCTTGGCACGCTGGCCGACTACGGAAACGTGGAGCTGTCGCCGGACGGTCAACGCGTCGCGGTCGCGGTCCTGGATCCGGCGCGTGGGACCCGCGACATCTGGATGTATGACGTCACGAGTGGACGGCAGACGACGTTCACCTCCAATCCGGCGGATGAGAACTGGCTGATCTGGTCGCGTGACGGGAAGCGCGTCGTCTTCAACTCACAACGAAGCGGCGGTCTCGATCTGTATCAATCGTCATCAACCGCGGGAAGCACCGAGGATGTCCTGCTCGTGGACAAGGATGCGAAGTGGCCGGTGAGCTGGTCCGCCGATGGCCGCTTCATCTTGTACGTCATCAGCGGCCGCGCGACCGGGAACGATATCCTCGTTCTCCCGCTATTCGGCGATCGCAAGCCGTATCCGTTTCTGCAAACCGCTGCCGCGGAGAATTGGGCCGCATTCTCGCCCGATGGTCGTTGGGTCGCCTACAGCTCGGATGAATCGGGACAGTCGGAAGTCTACGTCGCGCCGTTTCCAGCGGTATCCGGACGCCAGTGGCGGATTTCGAGCGGTGGAGGCTCGCAAGCGCGCTGGCGACGCGACGGCAAGGAGCTGTTCTATCTGTCGGGCAGGATGCTGATGTCCGTGACGGTCGATGGATCAGGATCAGGGTCGGACTTCACCGCGGCCGCGCCGCAGCCGCTCTTCGGGATAAAGTTCGCCTACGGCCAGTACCACGCGTTCGACGTCACGTCCGACGGACAGCGCTTCCTCATCAATTCAGCCATCGTCGTGCCGGGCGGTCCCTCCACCATCGCGGACTAACCAGGTCCGCCCGCATGTCGCGCGTCATCCGCGCGCGCGCCGGGAAGCGCTCGACGAGCTGGAGACGACCGGCAGCTTGAACTCGAACGGCCGACCGTTGCGCAACACCTTGAGCGCGACCGTCGATCCCACTTTCGCATCGGCCACAAACCGAACGAACTGCGACGGATCGTCCACCGGCTGACCGTTGAACGAGACGATGACATCTCCGGGCCGGAGCCCAATCTGGTACGCCTCGGAATTGGGGAACATCCGCGAAATGACGGCGCCGTTGGTGTTTGGCGCGCCGACTTCCTCCGCCAGCTGATCGGTGAGCCGCTCGATGCTGAGCGGGCCGATGGATCCGCGCCGCACCTCACCGAACTTCATCAGGTCGTCGACGATCCGGCGGGCGAGGTTGCTGGAGACCGCGAAGCCGATGCCCTGATAGCCGCCGCTCTCGGTGAAGAGCCCGGTATTGATGCCGACGAGCTCGCCGCGCGTGTTGATGAGCGCGCCGCCGGAGTTCCCGCGGTTGATCGCCGCGTCGGTCTGAATGAAATCCTCGTAATCGGCGAACCCCAGTCCGGTGCGTCCCACGGCGCTCACGATGCCGGCGGTGACCGTCTGATTGAGCTGATACGGACTGCCGATCGCGAGCACCCACTCACCGACCTTCAGCTCGTTCGAGTCGCCCCATGGCACGACCGGAAGCCCCTTCACGTTGATCTTCAGCAGCGCGATGTCGGTCGTCGGATCGACGCCGATCACGCGGCCCTTGATCGCGCGCTTGTCCGGCAGCGCGATCGTGATCTCGCGGACATTTTCGCCCACGACGTGGTTGTTGGTGACGACGTAGCCGTCGGAAGAGATGATGACGCCCGATCCGAGGCTCAGCGACCGGCGGTCGCGCGATCCGAAGATCTCGTCGCCGCCGTCGCCGAAAAAGTACCGGAAGAACGGATCGGTCGGTCCATTGGGCGTGCGTACGACCTGCAGCGACGAGATATTGGCGACCCCCTTGACGGTGGCTCCAGCGATGCGGGTGAAGTCCGGGGCGCCGGCTGGAGCGACGGTCGGTGCCGCCGCCGGCCGCGACGGCGCAGGCGGAATCGTCGTCGTCGGACGCTGCGACGTCTCCGCGCGGCCCTCCGACGCGGTCCGCATCCGGCCCGTCAAGACGAGGCCGGCGGCAAAGCCGGCGACGAGCAGAACGCACGAGAGAGCGAGTCGTCTGAACATGAGATTAGGGCCCTTGCGTGACGTCGATTCGGCGGACGCCCCGGCCCGCCGCTTTCGGGATCGTGATCGTCAGAACGCCGTCCTTCAGATCGATCGACACGCTGTCGACCTCGATCGCCTCGGGCAGCGTGAACGCACGTGAGAAGCGGCCGTGGCCGCGCTCGACGCGATGAAACTGCTCGCACGGGATGTCGCCGCCCGGCACGGCCGTGCGGGCGCCCCGCACCACGACGCGGAATTCCTCGACGTGAATATCTATCTGATCGCGCGACAAGCCGGGCAGTTCGGCGGCGAGCACGAACCCGTTCGCGGTCTCGTAGAGATCGACCGGCGGTATCCAGCCGGGCGCGTCCGCGCCGGCCAACTCTCCGAATTGTTCGTGGAGCGCGAGCAGGTCCCGCACCGCATCCCACCGGGTGAACAGCACGTTTTGCATCGTAGCATGATTAGTAACGAAGATTCGCCGTCGACGTCGGGGTCCTTGCTCGGCGGTTCGAGGCGAAGCTTCGTTACTGTGCTACGATTTCAAGGATATACAGACACCGATATGGCATCCATTCAAGCGACGCGGCTCCGCAAGGGCATGCTCATCAAGCGCGGGAACGACCTGTTCCGCCTTCTGGAGTTGCACCACCTGACGCCTGGCAACAAGCGCGCACACATCCAGGTGCGCATGCGCAACATCCGGACGATGGCGCTGGCCGATGAGAAATTCCGGGCTGAAGAGGACATCGAGCGCGCGACCCTCGACGAGCGCGAGATGCAGTACCTGTACAACGATGGCGATCACTATTACTTCATGGACACGACGAGCTACGAGCAGATCCACATCTCGAACGAGGCGCTGGGCGATTCGGTGAATTACCTGATCCCCGAAGCGACGATTCGCGTCGAGTTCTACGACGTCGAACCGGTCGGCATCGAGCTGCCGCCGACGGTCGATCTTCTCGTCAAGGAAACCGTGCCTGGGATTAAGGGCGCGACCGCCAGCGCGCAGGTCAAGCCGGCCACGCTCGAAACCGGCCTCGTCGTCCAGGTCCCACCTTTCGTCAACGAAGGCGACAAGGTCAGGGTGAGCACGGAGACGGGGGAATACCAGTCGCGGGTCTGAATCAATGCGAAATGCTCAATGCGAAATGCTAATTGTATTTGAGGATAAATCCGCCAATAGATTAGCCCTCAGCACTTAGCAATCAGCATTGATCGAGCCTCCCCATGGACGTCGTCAGGAAAGCGCCATACTACGGCTGGATCGAGGTCATCACCGGCAGCATGTTCAGCGGCAAGAGCGAGGAGCTGATTCGCAGGCTCCGCCGCGCCCAAATTGCCCGGCAGCACGTGCAGATCTTCAAGCCGATCGTCGACGACCGCTTCAGCGCCGATCAGATCGTGTCGCACAGCGACATGCGGATCGCGTCGCAGAACGTGCCGAGCTCGGACGCGCTGATCTCGCGGGTCGACGACGAGACGGAAGTCGTCGGGATCGATGAAGGGCAGTTCTTCGATGCCAATCTGCCCGCGGCCTGCAACACGCTGGCCGGCAGAGGCAAGCGCGTGATCGTCGCGGGTCTGGATCAGGACTACCTCGGACGTCCGTTCGAGCCGATGCCGCAGCTGCTGGCCATCGCCGAGTACATCACCAAGACGCTCGCCATCTGCGTCGTGTGCGGCGACCCGGCCAATCACACGCAGCGGCTGGTCGCGAGCAGTGACCGCGTGCTGGTCGGCGCTACCGGTTTGTACGAGGCGCGCTGCCGGCACTGTTTCGATCCGACGCTGGCGTCCGTTGAAAAGGTCTGAACCACGCGGTAACCAGCGCCGGCCTTTCCTACCACAAAGGCCACGAAGATCACGAAGCGGTCTTTGTGGTCTTTGTGGCCTTTGTGGTTCAATTTCGTTGTGGGCGTCCAGCCGGCCCTGACGATCGTCCTCATCGTGTTGGGCGCGGGGTTCCTCGTTGCCAACGCCCGGCTGATCCTCGAGTACGTCCGGTTCCTTCGGCGGCGGCGCGGCGCGCTGCTCATCTGGCCGAGCCCCAAACCTCCGTATTACGGGCTGGCGCTGGCGATCGGCGTCGTGCTCGGGTTTCTCGTCTTCTACAAGCTCGTGGTGTTGCGCCGGCAGGCGTTCGGGGAGGGCATGATGTTCCTCTATTACGCCTACCTGCTGCCGCTCAATCTGCGGATCCGCCGCGGGTTTTACGAGGACGGAATCTGGGCCGACCAGTCGTTCATCCCGTACAACGAGGTCGGCGGCATCAGTTGGCGCGAAGGCGAGCACCAGGTCACGCTCATCGTGATCTCACGATTGCGCACTCTTGCCCGTCATCTCGCGGTTCCGCTCGAGAATTACAGTGCCGCGCGCCGCTTGCTGCGTGAGAAGATCGCCAACCACGACATCCATTTCATGGGCACGGGCCTCGATTTGGGGGAGCACGATGAGCGCGAGGAGGTGTAGTCGACAGTCGTCGGTCGACAGTCGTCGGTCGACAGTCGACAGTCGTCAGTCAACGGTCGACAGTTGTCGGTCGCTCGAGTGGATGATGCTACAGGGTAACCGTGCCGATAAGTCTTGACTGATGACTGAAGACCGACGACCGACGACTGACGACTGACGACTGACTTATGGCAGCGAGAGCGACCTGGAAAGGCTTCCTCAAGATCAGCCTGGTGAACATCCCCATCAAGGTGTTCCCGGCGACCGAATCCGGCGCCACGATTTCGTTCAACCAGTTGCACGGCGAGTGCCAGACGCGCATCCACCAGAAGCGCTGGTGCGCGCACTGTAACCGCGAAGTGCCGAATTCGGAGATCGTCAAAGGGTACGAGTTCGAGAAAGGGCGATACGTCGTGTTGTCGGAGGACGACTTCGACAAGGTCCGTCCGGAATCGACGCGCGTGATCGATCTCGTGCAGTTCGCCGACGAATCGGCCATCGACCCCATTTACGTCGACCGCGCGTACTATCTCGCGCCCGACGGTCCGATGGCCGCCGACGCGTTTGCGGTCATGCGCGAGGGGATGACAGGCAAGGTCGGCATCGGCAAGCTCGCGCTGTACGGACGCGAGTACCTGGTCGCCGTCCGCCCGCAGCAGCGCGGCATCGTGATGTACACGCTGCATCACGCGGCGGAGATCCGGAGCATCGACGCGGTCGAGGAGCTGAATTCGGTGAGCGCCTCGGTGAAGCCCCAGGAGATGAAGCTCGCCCGGCAGGTGATCAGCACGTTCGAAGGGCCGCTCAACCTGAAGGACTACAAAGACGAGTACCGCGAAGGGCTGCAGCGGATCATCGAGGCGAAGATCGCCGGCGAGGAGATCGTCGCGCCGGCCGTCGAAGCGCCGCCAAAGGTCGTGAACCTGATGGACGCGCTGAGGAAGAGCCTCGACGCCGTCAGTACCGGGAAGAAAACGCCCGCCAAGGCCTCGATCGCCAAGCCCGCCGCCAAGCGCAAACGAGCCTGAGCACTCCTCGCGGCGCTGAATCACCACAAGGACACCATGGACACAAAGGTAAGACCATTAGGCTTCTTCCTTCGTGTCCTTTGCGTCCTTTGTGGTAGGTCAGACCAACGAAGGGGTAGACTCGGTTTTTCAGGAGGTCTCCCATGAAACGCTCGTCCATCGCTTTGCTGCTGATGCTCGGCGCGGCCCCGGCCTTCGCGCAGCAGCCGGTGCCCGACATCCGATTCGACGCGAACGCCGAGTTCCTCAAGCTGCCGGCCGACCTGTACCTTGGCGAAGTCGGCGGCGTCGCGGTCAATTCCAAGGGCCACGTCTTCGTCTTCTCGCGCGGGAACGCCACCGGGCCGGCCTTCGGCGCCGCGGCGGCGCAGTTGCTGGAGTTCGACAAGGACGGCAAGTTCATCCGCGAGATCGGCAGGAACCTGTATGCCTTCTCGTACGCGCACACCGTGCGCATCGGGCCGGACGACAACATCTGGACGGTCGACAAGGGCTCGGACATGGTCGTCCGGTTCAATCCGGAAGGCCGCGTCTCGATGGTGTTCGGGCGGAAGAAAGAAGCGTCGGATGAAGCGGTGCCCTGGACCCGGGTCACGCCGCCGCGGCCGCACGTCGACGGGAATTTCCGCCAGCCGACCGACGTCACCTGGGACACGCAGGGCAACATCTTCATCAGCGACGGCTACATCAACTCGCGCGTCGCGAAGTACGATAAGAACGGCGACTGGGTGAAGTCGTGGGGCGAGAAGGGGACCAGGCCCGGCGAGTTTGATACGCCGCACAGCATTGCCGCCGACGCGCGCGGCAACATTTACGTGGCCGATCGCGGCAACCGCCGCATTCAGGTCTTCGATCCAGACGGCAAGTTCCTGCGCGAGATGAAGGTGACCGACGTGCCCGTCCCCCCCGACGCGCACCCGGCAATCGGCAACCGGCCCACCGCGGAGACCGCGGCGACGCAACTGCCGGGCGCACCGTGGGCCCTTTGCATCACACCCGGGTCGAATCAGGTGCTGTATGCCTCCGACGCGTATCCGGGCCGTCTCTACAAGATGACGCTCGACGGAAAAGTTCTCGGCGTCCTCGGCAAGGCCGGCAAGCAGCCGAAGCAGTTCGGATGGATCCACGAGATCGCGTGCCCGTCGGAGAACGAGCTCTACGTAGCCGAGGTTCTGAACTGGCGCGTGCAGAAGCTCACGCTGCACCCGGACGCGCGGCAGACGGCCAGCCGATGAGAAATTATGAATTATGAATTATGAAATGAGAATTCGTACGATCCACCCGATCAGTCCCGGGCCTCTGGCGGTGGGATCGCCCAGCCAACCGGGCGGCGTGAGCCAGACGAACGCGAGGATGGCGATCACCCACAGGTCGTAAGGCAGCGTCGCGCGCTCGTCGGTCCAGAAAAACGCGCGATTGAACACACCGGCCGCACCCTCGCGTGACGGCAGCGGCAGGCCGTTGAGCGCCAGGTAGGTGTAATAGACCCGGTTTGCGACCGCCAGGATCGACAGCACGAGAATCACCCAGAGCACGCCCGCCATGTGGTTCGTGAACGCGCCGATCATGAAGAGCACGATCCGCTCGGGACGCCCCATGAAGCCGATCTCGCACTTCTCAACCAGCGACTCGGCGCGCGCCCGCGCGTAGCTCGTCATGATGGAAAAGATCAGCGTGAGCGCGGCGAGCATCACGTAGTCGCTGCGGCCCAGCTTCGAGTACAAGAAAATCAGGCCGGTCAGCAGCGCGAGATCCGAAAAGCGATCGAGCGTCGAGTCCCAGAACGCACCGAACTGCGACTGGAGCTGCAGCTGATAGGCCACCTTGCCGTCGATGAAGTCGAAAATGTTGGCGACGAGCATGATGCCGCCGGCGAGGACGAACCGTCCGAACCCGAGCGCCCACGCCGCCGCCACGTTGACGAGCACGCCGATGAGCGTCAGCGTGTTGGGGTGAATCCGCAGCGCGACGCACGCGCGGATGATGGCACGCAGCGGAAACATGCAGACCGCGCCGACCGCGCCTGTGAACGTCATGCGCGGCCTGGGTGGTCCTGCCTGCCGAGGTGTGTCCCGTTCGTCCGCCGGGGCCGAGACCCCGACACTGGCTGGCGTGGCGCGCCGTACAATAGAAGGTTTAGACACAGGCCGAAAACGCGACATAGTAACGCATGCCCATCCACGAGCTCAAGGAGCAGATCGCCCGGTTGCCCGAGCAACCCGGAGTGTATCTGTACTTCAACGCGGAGGGCGACACCATTTACGTCGGCAAAGCGCGGGCCCTCCGCGACCGCGTCCGCAATTATCTCGGCGCATGGGGCGCTGATCCGAAAACGGACGCGCTGCTGGCCGAAGTCACGCGCCTGGAAGTCATCGTCACCGATTCGGTCGTCGAGGCGCTCGCGCTCGAAAACAACCTCATCAAACAGCGATCGCCCAAGTACAACATCCTGCTTCGCGACGACAAGAGCTATCCCTACCTCCAGCTCACGACGAACGAGCCGTTTCCGCGTGTGCTCGTCGCCCGTCGCGTCGAACGGGACGGCAGTTTCTACGCCGGCCCGTTTCTACCGGCGCATTTTGCGCGCAACACCATGTCGTTGACGCATCGTCTGTTCGGCATCCGCTCCTGCAACGAGGCGATTACGGGCAAGCGCGGGCGGCCGTGCCTGGAATACGACATCAAGCGCTGCATCGCTCCGTGCGTCGACACGATTTGCGCGCCCGAGGAGTACGGACGGGCCGTGGCGCTCACGCAGTTGTTTCTCGAAGGCAGGAACGAGGAGCTCGTCAAGACTCTCAACGGGCGGATGATCGAGGCCGCCGGGGCCGAGCGATTCGAGGAGGCCGCGCAACTGCGCGACGCGATCCGGACCGTGCAGACGCTCCAGGATCGGCAACAAAAGATGGCGACGGCCCAGCTCGGTCATCGCGACGTGTTCGGCATGAAGCGCGGACCGGGAGGCGTGGTCGTCCAAGTCTTCCAGGTCCGCAGCGGCCGCGTCGTCGAGCGCATCGAGCTTGGAACCGAGGTGAGTGCGAAAGACGCCATCGTGGGCTCCAGCGATGGCGAGGTGCTCGAGGCGGCGGTGCAGCAGTTCTACGAGCTGCGCGCCGCACCGCCCGAGATCCACGTGCCGGCCGAGCCGGACGAACGCGAGGCGCTCGAGACGTGGCTGGCGGAGCGTGCCGGCC
>JAHFUI010000253.1 GCA_023265175.1 Acidobacteriota bacterium | reverse complement strand
CAGAGCTTCATCGTGGGAGGCGTAGCTGTTGGAGGCACTCCTCCAGCGCCTCGCCGCCTGAGCTGGGTTCGGATCGGGGTCAGTTGGCGGTAACCGTGACGTCGATGACGTCGGAGTACGTCCCCGCGGCTTCCGAGCCGGACAGGTTGCCAACGGTGACCTCGATCGGAAAGGACGTTCCGGTTGCGGGCGTCGTCCCCGTGCCGCTGAGAACCTGGACGGGGGCGCCGGTGGAGAGGTCGAGAGCGCCGCCGTTCAAGACCACCTGATACGAGACGGTATCGGCCACCGCGGGAGCCCTTTCATGGACCATGACCTGCCGGTTCAGCGACTGCATGGTGACCACATAGCCGTTGTTGCTTCGCACGATGAGGTCGAACCCGCGCTGCTCGCCACTCGAGAGCACGCCGAAGTCGATGAGCTGCGCCGTGTCGTTGATGTTGAACGGCGCCCCCGACCGAACGAGCGACAGATCGACGCTGCTGTCGACGAGCGTGCGAAACGTGACCGCGGCGCTCGCCACGCGCGTCGGGCTCGTGAGCAGCGTTCCGCTGTACAGGTCGAGGGATAGGTTGGCGTCGACGTAGTGCATTCCCTGAACGGGCACGATCTGCTGCGGATTGATCGTCCAGAAGAACTTGTGATGGTTCGTCTGGGTCAACGCGACGGCCACCGGAAAACTGCCCGCGATGACCTCGTTCTGCGCGGCGCTCGGCGGCGCCTTGAGCACGGTCTTGCCCGCGTCGGTGAACACGTTGTAGGTCAGGACCTTCGCGCTCTGGATCAGCGTTCTGCGATTGAAGTCGCCGGACTGTCCCTTGCTCAAGGCGACGAAGTACTGGCACGTGACGCCGGTCGCCTCGGCCTGCACCTGGAACGTGACGGTTTGGAGATATCGTGCGGGGTCGTACACGTTGTAGCCGCCGCTCGCTCCCGCGAAGGTCACAATCGAAGGCACCCCCACGAACTTGAGGTTGAGGCACAGCGCCGCCGCCTCGCTCGAAGCGGCGAGCAGGCATGCGCAAGTGATCGCCCCGACCAGGTCGCGCCTCATCGCTCGGGCGTCGCGGGCAGCACGAGCACGCCGATCGGTGTCGGCCCCGCGGCGCCTGCGGGGATGTCGACGAGCAGCGTCGCGCCGGGGACGCTGAAGATCTGCATCGCGTAACGGCCGGGCTTGAGCTTGTCGATGCGGAAGCGGCCGGCGCGGTTGGTGAAGAAAGCCTGCGGCAGCGCGTCGGGCTCCGCGACCGGCCTGATGCTGCCGGCCTGCAGCGCGACGGGCGCGCCGTCGCTGAACACCAACGTGCCGTCGGCCATCACGTTCGCGTCGCTGCCGAGGCGAACCACGGTGCCGCTGCGGTAGCCGGGATAGAGCGTGTAGCTGCCCTCGCCGGCGTCGAATCCTGGGGGCAAGCGGCTCGCGTCGATCCTGAAGGTGCGGTAAATGTACGGCGTGAGATCCGGTACCACTGCGGGCGTCGAGCGCTCGGTCTTGGTTTCGTAGCGTGTCTCCGTGCCCGTCCTGCCGCGTGGGTTGATGCCGATGGGATAGGCCGCGATCGCCGGGTCGGGGACGAACAGCGCAAAGCTGTTGCTCACGGGCCGTGAGAGAGCCACGTGCCCGTCGCTATACACCAGTGCGCTACCGAAGCGCAACTGGCTGCGGGTGTCGGTCCCGCTTTGTGCGCCTTCGCTGTCGCCCCGTGCGGCCGTCACATCCTGACGCGCCGCGATTTCGCCGCGGTTGCCGAAGTAGGTGATGTTGCCGTCGACGGCTTCCCGACTGTCGGTGTGGATGACGCTGGAGGAGGCGCTGACGCTCTCGGCGCGTCCATCCTGAGCGTAGTTCCAGTCGGCGCGCGCCGTACGCGTGAAGCTGTCGTAGCTGCTGCTCACCGAATGGCGTGATCCCGGCTCCATCCAGGACAGGGTGAGGAAGACCCCGACGCCTTCCACCTGGCGCAGGCCGAGATTCAGCCCCAGATTGAATCCCCTCGACAGGCGCTCGTTGAAGGAGACGGTCGCGCCCCAGTCATCGGGGCGGTTGTCACGGAACATGCGGTAGCTTCCTGCCATGCCGATGCTCAGCGTCGGCGACCATTGCCAGCCATATCTCGCCGCGAGCTCGTACGAGGAGGCGTTATCGGGAAGCGCATTCCCGAGCGGCGCGAATGTTCGGTCGCGATAGCTCGCAAGCAGTGCAAACGTGCGGGTTCCTTTGAACGCGCCGTCCTCCCGAGGTCGCACGTTGTCGATGTTCTGGTACTGCAGGCGCCACGCGAGTCCGCCGCCCGCGTCGGCGGCATGGCTTGCCGCCAGGTCGGCGCGCACCGCGCCCCATCGATGGCCGAGCGTGACGTCGAAGCCGCCCAGTTGCTGCTCGCGGTCTGCCTGCAGGTTGGCGCCGAGCGTGAGATTCTCGGCAAGCCCGTAACGATGAAATCCGGAGAATACCGGGAGGCTGGCGTCGTAGGTTCTCCCGCGCGCGTCGGTCTGCGAGACGACGCCGGCGTTGTAGGCGTACTTGTGCAGGCCGGCGGCGAGCAGGTTGACGTCGGTGACGATGTCGAGTGTCCTCGTTTCCACGCGGCCCGTGGCGTCGGTGATGACGAGCGTCACCTCGTTGGCGCCGCTCACCACCGGAAAATCCCGGATGCTGTACGGGCCGGGCTCGAGCTGCAGCGTGCGGACCTTCTGGCCGTTGACGAACACGTCGACGCGCGACGGCGACTTGAGGAAAAACGACGTCTGCCCGGTGGGCTCGGTGACGCGGTAGGGCTGCAAATCGAAGTCGCGCGCGACGGTCGCGCCCAACATCGGCTGGAAGCTCTGAAAGCCTTCCACCGGATAGGAGAGATCGCCGGCGGCGGCGCGGATCGCCTCGCTGGGCCAATCGTACACCCCCCTGACGTCCCCGCGCGCCCATGGGTGCGCCGGGTCCTGCTCGACGTAGTCGGCACTCCCCTCCAACACCCAGCCGCGCAGGTTGACCGCGCCGTCCGTGCTCAGCCGGAACGGAAGCCGTCCCGCGTCCTGGCCGGGGAAAGGGTGCTCGACGTAATCTTGGCTACCGTGAGCGTTGAGATACGCCGAGAGCGCGCTCGGCGGCGTGATCGTTCGTGTGGAGGGATCGAACATCGCGCGCGCCCGTAACGGTTGCTGCTTCTTGCTCTCCGCGGGGATGGTCGCGACGATCGCCACGAGGACTTCGTCGAACGCCATGCTCACGCCGACGCCATCCTTCAGACGCAGAAACCCCTGCGAGATCTTCGCCTCCATGGCCTGGATCTTCTCTTCGGCCAGCAGGGGCCGCAACGCCTGAAGCACCGGCGCCGCCTGCACGTAGCTGTCGCGCGGGTCGGGCGTGACCAGCATCTGCACCATGCCCCGCAGGCGGCCCTCCAGATAGAACGGCACGCTGAGGGGGAGGACGTCGGCGCGCGGGAGGTCCGCGGTCCGTCCCTGTGCGCAGGGTAAGGCGCACGTTGCCGCGACCACCCAGTATGCGCATCGACGCTGGAGGCGACCGCGAATCACATTGCCTCACCAGCGACGGCGGCTAGAACGCCTGTTTGTCGAACGTGAACTCGACCTGCTTCGGCGTGCCGTGCAGGTTTCTCGGCCAGCGCAAGAGAAAGCGGCGCCGCTGTCTGGCGAGAATGGTCTCGCCGATCATTCCCTTGAGCGCCGTCTCGTCGGCCAGCGCCACCACATCGCCCCGGTCGTCCTTGATGCTGAGCCTCAGATCGCGCAGTAGCGCGTGCTGCGTGCCGCGGTTGTGCAGCACGAACTCCAGCATTCTCCGTTGCTCCGGCTCTTGGGTGACGCCGAAAAAGTCGATGGTCACGTTCTGCGACAGCCCCGGCGGGGTCACGAACAGCGCGCCGTGATACGACACGAGGATCTTGACGCTGCTCGACTTGGGCTTTTCCTTGCTGAGATTCACCGGCAGCTGCTCGGCGATGATGCGGTAGGCCCGTTCTTCCTTGAGATTCGGATCGCCGATCCATTGAACGCGCACCGACCGGGTCGACTGTGGCGGCAGAATCATCTGTGCCGGGTAGATCGCGAAATCCTTCTCGTTGTCTCGCATCGTCTCGCCGCCGTCGACATCGATCCGTCGGTCGGCAATGCGGACCTGCACCGAGGCCGGCGCCGCCGTGTTGTTCTCGACCTGGAAGAGCTGGTTGGCCTCGGGGCCGGAGGGCTCGAACCTGGCGCGGAATGGCGAGAAGCGGAACGCCCCCGCGTCGTCTACGCCAAGTGCTAACAGGGCCGCCATCAAGAGGAGGATCGGGATGCGGCGCATGGTCACCTCCGGGTTCACGACGTCACGTCCGCTGTGCCGGTCTTGGCTTATTTGGCCTCGATGGTAAAGACGAGCGTTTCCTCGTAGGTGTCGGATACGGTGCCGGTCAGCGTGGCATTCGCAGGGTAGGTGATATCCACCGGCTTGACAAGATTGAATGCGGTCGACGCGCTGTTGGTCACGACCCCGCCCGGGCCGACGGTGACGCCGTCGTAGGCGACCGTGAACGGGTGCGAATCCGAGCTCGCCGCGTCGACGAACATGCCCGTATGGTCACCCGAATTCACCCCGCTCACGGTCACGGTGTAACCGTCCGGGCTGTTGCAGGTCTCGGTCACCGTCGCGACGCGCCGGTTCGTGTGCCCGGCCGAGATATCGGGAATGCCGACCGCGCCGGGCTCCTGCTGCACGTCGAGGCTGCAGAGGATCGGCACGCTCCCGGTGATCGTGACCTGGCCCGTAGGTGCCGCGGCGGCGGGCGGACAGGCGAGGCATTCGACGATGAAGAACGATAGGAGTGACCCCACGGCGATGACGGAACGCATCATCGGACCCTCCTTGCGGTCATGAGCATGTCGGGAAGGATAGATCAATCGCCGCAGATTTGTCCAGAGCCGGGCAGGTCCTGAGGGATCGCTCGGTGATGAGGGAGTGCGATAATTCCCTGGCGAATGAAGGCCCTCGTTACACTTTGTCATCGTTGTCCCCGTCGACCGCCTGATCGCACGCCTGAGGCCGTCGGAGCCGCAGCCCCAACCCACCCGCAAACGTCCGGAGTGCCTGAGCGACATCCCGGTCGCAGCGCGGCGGTGCGCCCATTGCACGGCGCAGGTTCCTTCCGCAGCCAGTTAAATATGGTAGCCTAGCCGGGCTGTGAAATGGCTGTGCGCGATCGTTGCCGCCCTCGCCTTCGCGATCGGGCCCCTGCCCGCGGGCGCGCAGCAGACGGCCCCTGCGGTGGACACCACGGAGCAGTTCCCTCCCGCCTGGGAGAAGGCCCTGCGGGCACTCGGCTACGACACGCTCTACCTCTTGACCTCGCCGCTCCGTCTCACGCCGGAGAGCGCGCTGGCCGTTGGTGC
>JAHFUI010000095.1 GCA_023265175.1 Acidobacteriota bacterium | reverse complement strand
CTCTGAAACTCCTCCTCGATGAAGCGGGGCAATCCCTGGCCCGCCCGTACGCGCGCGGCCTCGGCGCGGAAGGTCTCGAAATGATCGCGGACGATCTGGTAGAGAACGCTCTGCGTGGGAGAGCGCGGTTCATAACTCGATGAAGGCCGGACCACGTCGAGCGCCGTGGCGAAGGGCATGCCACGCGACGATGGATGGAAAATCCGAAGGATTCACGCAGCGACGCCGTCACACCTCGTCATTCCTGCGCGATCGGATGGACCCACCGATCGCAGAATCTGCCAGCTTGCCGTGGACGAGGGAGTAAGAACCACTGCTCGAGATCGCGCGTCGCGATCGTCGTCGTGCACCGCCAGCACGCCCCCTCGACCACTTGTTCGTTAGCGAGCACCGTCTGACGGCTCGGACACCAGTTGACGGTCGAGTGCTTCCGGTACGCCAGCCCGCGCTCGAACATCTTCAGGAAGATCCACTGGTTGAACTTGTAGTACTCGGGCAGACAGGTGGCGATTTCGCGCTCCTAGGCGTAGCTGATGCCCAGCCGCTGCAGCTGCCCTTTCATGTGCGCGATGTTCCCGAGCGTCGAGGTCTCGGGAGGGGTCCCGGTCTTGATGGCGGCGTTTTCAGCGGGCAGCCCGAACGCGTCCCAGCCGAAGGGATGCAGCACGTTGAAGCCGCGCAGCCGTTTCGTGCGCGCCATCACATCGCCGATGATGTAGTTGCGCACGTGGCCGACGTGCGCGTGCCCGGAGGGGTACGCAAACATCTCCAGGCAGTAGTACTTCGGCCGCTTCGGATCCTCGGTGACCTCGAAGGCGCGCGCGGCGGCCCACTGCTGCTGCCACTTCTTATCGAGTTGCTGCGGCTTGTAATCCGTCATGCGGCTGGGATCATTCTACCTGTTCGACGGAGCGTCCCTCCGGCGCTAACAGGTGCAGCCCAAGAGGCCGGAAGGAAAGAGGCCGAATCATCCGGGGCAATGAATGAAGTCGAAAGCCCAGCGTGGAACTCTACGACATCACGCCCGACGGCAGACAATTTGTCCTCATGCTGCTGAAATCGCAAGACGAACCTGGCAAGGCTCGAGCCGAGCAGATCGACGTCACGCTCAACTGGTTCGAAGAGCTGAAGCAGCGCGTTCCCGTAACGTAGCTTACCTGGCGCCCAGCTCCGGCACCATCCGGAACGGCGTCCGATCCTTCACGCGATAGACGGAGAAATCCGCCCGATCGGTCGTGAAGACGAGCGCAGTTCCAAGCTCTTCGGCAAGCGCCACGAGCGTCGCGTCGGCGAAGTCCATGGGTAAATCGCTGTACTTGGCAATCAGCGCGCGCACGCGTGTGAGAGACCCAGGCGTTGACGGCACGATCACAGCGCCGCCCTGTAGAAAGAAATCGACGCACGCCGTCACCCCGCGGTCGACGGTCGCGAGCAGGTGGGTCGCTTCGGTGAGGACCGCTTCGGTCGAAACGACCGGGCCTGCCCAGCCGTCGAAGAAGCGGCGGCACGCCGTATGGTGCGTCTGACTGCGGTCGAGTAGCGACACGAGGGCGCCCGTGTCGAGCAACAGCTCACCGGCCACGGCGCTTGAGCGACGCGATCACCAACTCACGATGGCGTTCGGCGAGGTTGGGCACGCCAGACTCGATCGATCCGATGAGCCCACGCACCCGTTCGGCAGGCCGCGCGGCGCCGGCTTCTTCCACGTGCAGAAACGACTGCAATGCCAGCCGGACGATGTCGGAGTTGCGGCGTCGAAGCTGTCGTGAAGCACGGCGAAGCGCCCGGCTGAGGTCCGGGGGCAGCCGAACGGTCACCTGGTCTGGCATGGGGTCGATGCTCCTCGATCCCAATTGTAATGCAATTGCATGCAAGCTGAGACTGAAGGGGGATGTGGCTCGGTCGGGGGAAACGGGCAGGATTCGTCGCCGCCCGAGGCTGGGCCGTCCGGGCCAGACCCTTGACCCGATTCAGCTTTGCCCTGGTTGAACGAACGCGAGATCCCTGAAGCGGTGAAGCGAATGGCGGCGGCGCGGCCCTGACGCGCCGAAGTCTCATTCGTATCTGAGTGCGACGTTGGGATCGACGCTCGCGGCTCGCCGTGCCGGCGCGTACGCGGCAAGCAGAGCCACACCCAAGAGCAAAAGGGGTACGCCGACGAAGGAGACGCCGTCAATTGTACGGACGCCATAAAGCAGTCCACGGAGCAGATATGAGGCCCCAACGGCGAACAACAGTCCGACCAGGAGTCCAGCCACCACTGGCCGCGTGCTCTCGCCCAGAACGAGTCCCAGCACGTCGCGTGCCTTGGCGCCCAGCGCCATCCGAATGCCGATCTCACGCGTGCGGTGGAGGACGACGTAGCTGACCGTGCCGTAAATGCCCATCGAGGCCAGCAGGAGTCCAAACAGTCCGACCGTCGATGCCACCGCGGCGGAAAGCGTCGAGACGAGAAACGGCCCCGACTGCCGAAACGTCTCCCCGAGCCACGAAGCGTTCCCCAACACGTCGGGATCGATCGACGCAAGCAACGGGTCGGTCGCTTTGATCACGGGTGCCGGATCCGACTGGGTCCGGACGAGGATCGGGTACCCCTCGAACCGGCCGGTGCGCATCGGCAGGTAGACCTGCTTGGTGCCGCTGCCGTCGAACTCAACGCCACGGATGTCCCGGACGACGCCAATCACCTGGTAGGCCGGACCGTTCGCGAGAAGCTCGGCCGGCTTCTGCAGGAGTTCGTCGACACTGGTGAGGCGCTGGTCTGTGACGCCCAGACGAACGCGGCGGCCGATGGGGTTCTGCCCGGGCCACAGCTCTCGAGCGGCTGATTCACTGAGAATGACGGCCTGCTCGGCTTGACCACCTTCTGACGCAAACGCGCGGCCGAAGACGAAGGGAATGCCAAGCGTCTGGAAGTAGTTGGCCTCCACGTAGCTGAAGTGGAGGATGGAAGACGTGGACGCATCGCCATCGAGCGAGACAGCAGCCGTTCGATACCGAGCCGTCGCCGGCGCAAGGGCGTTGGTGATCGCGACGACTCCAGGCAGCGTCGTCAGGCGCGTGCGCAGTTCGCGGACGAGCGCATCCTTGCGATCGGCGGTGTATCTCGATGCCTCAGGAAGTCGAACCTCGAGCATGACGAGGTGTTTGTTGTCGTACCCAGGATCTGTCTTGATGGCGTTGACGGCACCCCGGATCAACAGGCTTCCAACGATCAGGAACACGAGGGACAGGCCGACCTGCGCAGCAATGAGGACGTCCTGAATACGGCGGCTGCGAGCCGACGCGGTACCGGCCCTGGTGGCGGCACCGAGCGCCGTGCGTGAGCTCTCAACGGCCGGAGCGAGGCCGAACAGGATGCCAGCGACCAACGAGACCGCAAACACGTACGCGAAGATGGCGAGGTCGGGTGTCACGTCGGCGACGAACGTCCCATTCCCTGGAGGCAGCGCGTCAGCGACGAGAGTAACCGCGACCCTCAGCAGCGCCCACGTGAACAAGAGCGCCGCGACACCGGCGAGCAGCCCGAGGAGCGCACTCTCCGTCAGCAGTTGCCGGATCACCCGCAGCCGGGTGGCGCCCAGGGACGCGCGTGTCTGCAATTCATGCAAGCGCGTCCGTGCGCGCGTTCTGATACGCCGCGACTTGATCGACCGGAGCTTGGCGTCTTGGAAGAACGACGTGAGGGGTTTGGCGTTCTCGAGCCAGTAGGTCGCCATTCGCCGCGACACCTGGGCACGCCGCTCTTCGGCGTAGGCGGTGATCGCCGAGCTGACGTCCATGGCTGCGTCCGTGGTGCTCTGTGTCGTCGGCACGGACGACCGCGTTTCGAGCTGTTCGACGCGCTCCCGCTCGAGTTGGCCGTCGTCAACGATTGCCACATCAGTGCCGGGACGCATGGGCAGAAACTGCGGGGTCGCCTGGCCTGTTTGCTGAAATCCCTCGATCTTCTGGCCGGGTGGTGTGTGGCACGCGCGCTGCGCGTGGCACGGCGTGGCATCGCCGTCAGCGACCTATCGGCCGCGCCATCCCGACCAGGGCGTGCTCTACCACGTGGTCCGCGATCACTTCGAGACGTTCCGCGCGCAGGCCGCCAGTCTGCGCGACGGCGAAGGGCTCCCGCGATTCGTCGAGCAGGAGTTTCGAGACTTCCTGCGCTGTGGTTGTCTGGCCGCCGGCTTCGCTCGCCTTCGGTGTACTGGGTGTGGCGTCGATCGCCTGGTGCCCTTTTCGTGTAAGGGCAGAGGATTTTGCCCGAGCTGTGGCGGGCGTCGCATGGCGGAACGCACCGCGCACTTGGTGGACCATGTCTTTCCCTCGGTGCCCGTGCGACAGTGGGTGCTCAGTCTGCCGCATCGTCTGCGCTACGTGCTGGCCTGGGAATCACGACCTGTGCCGCGCAGTCGTCGGGGTGTACGTGCGGACGGTCCTTGGCTTCCTGCGCCACGTGGCCCGCCAGGCCGGCGTCGTGGGTGGGCGCGGCGGCGCCGTGGCCATCGTGCAGCGATTCGGCGGAGCCCTCAATCTGAACGTCCACGTCCACGTGCTCGCCATGGACGGGGTCTTCGCGCCACTACGGTATGGTAGAACAGTCAAGAGGCGTCAGACTGTCGAGTGGTGGCAGTTGATGCGGTGAACCTTTTCCACGTCGCAGTCGTCTTCTCCGTTGGCTAATCTACAAGAGAAGCCCACAAGAGAAGCAATGAGCGACCAGACCGATGTCCTGCCGGGCACCCTCGACCTGTTGATCATGCGAACGATCGCCTTCGAGCCGATGCACGGCTGGGCGATCGCTCAGCGAATTCATCAGATTTCAAACGACCTGCTGCGTATCCAGCAGGGCTCACTCTACCCGGCGCTGCACCGCCTCGAGCACCAGGGCTGGATTACCGCCGAGTGGGGGGCGTCCGACAACAACCGTCGCGCCCGGTTTTATGCATTGACGCGCGCCGGGCGGAGGCAGCTCACGACCGAGGTCGCCAAGTGGGAGCGGCTGTCGGCCGGCGTCAACCTCGTGCTCCAGAGGACATAGGGCATGCGCATCTGGCACATCCTGCGATCCCGTGCGCGATCCGTGCTTCTGCGCGATCGACGCGAGGCGGACCTCACCGAAGAGTTGCAGTTCCACATCGATCGGGAAACCGATCGGCTGCACGCGCGCGGCGTGCCGATCGAGGCCGCGCGGCAACAGGCGCGTCGCACGTTCGGTGGCGTCGAGCAGATCAAGGACGTGTGCCGCGACGCGCGCGGGACCGCCATCCTCGACACGCTCGTGCGCGACACTCGCTACGGCCTCCGTCGCCTCGTGCGCGACTGGCGCTTCACCGTGGCCGGCGTGCTGATCCTTGGCCTCGCCATCGGCTCCATAACCGCGATGTTCAGCGTCGTGAACGCTGTGCTGTTCCGTCAACAGGCGGTCGCCGAACCCGATCGCCTTGTCAACATCTATCAGAACGACCGCGCCGGTCAGCCACTCGTCGTCACCACGTATGCCGCGTACGTGGAAATGGCGGCATACACCGACATCTTTGCGGCGACGATGGCCGCCAGTATCCCGAACCCCGTCCGCTATCTCGACGACGGCGCCATCCGCGATGCGGTCGCCGAATACTCGACGGCAACCTATCTCGACGTCCTCGGACTCCGGCCGTCGATCGGCCGCTGGTTCGATAAGACGGAGGAGAGGCGCGGAGCTCCGCTCGTCGCCGTTCTCGGATATCAGACGTGGACCAGTGTGTTTCGTGCGGACCCATCTATCGTCGGACGCATCGTCCGCATCGAAGGTCTGCCCGTGACGATCGTCGGCATCGGTCCCGTCAATCACCGCGCCACCGTCGATATCGGTCTGGGCACGGATTTCTGGCTGCCGATTACCGCGTTGCCTGCGATGACCGCAGTCCCAGCGATACGCGACGCCCCCACGATTCTTGCACCGTTGGTCGTGAAAGCGCGTCTGCGCCAGGGCGTCACTGTCACGCAGGCCAAAGCGGCGATGGACGTTCTTGGACCTCGTCTCGCCGCCGAGTTCCCCGAGGAGTATCGCCGCGAAGGGGAGTTTGCTCTCGGCACAGGCATCACCGTCGTGGCTTCGACCCGCGTGCGAGTCCACCCGCAGGCGGACAAGGCGATGATGGCGCTCGCCTCGCTCGTGCTCGTCATCGTCGGTCTCGTCCTCGCCATCGCGTGCAGCAACCTGGCGACGCTGCTGCTGGTGCGCGGCGCCACGCGTGCGAAAGAAATTGCAGTGCGGCTGGCCATCGGCGCCACGCGGAGTCAGATTGTTCGGCACCTGCTGATCGAGAGTCTGCTGCTGTCGCTGGCGGGCGGGGTCGCCGGCTGCCTTCTGGCTGGGTGGGGCCTGCAGACGCTGCAACGGATCGACCTCCCGGTCCGAGTGGATGTGACACTCGACTCCCGCGTGCTCGCCTTTACGATCGCGCTGTCGCTGGTCACGGGCGTGGCCTTCGGCCTGGCGCCGGCGCTCAAGGCCACGAGAGTCGACCTCTTGCCATCACTGCGAGACGAGGGGTTGCAGCCGATCGATCATCGGCGGCTCACGCTGAAGAACGCGCTGATCGTCGTGCAGGTGGCGGTCTCCGTGCTGCTGCTCGGCGGCACGAGCATCTTCCTGCAGCAACTGGCCGCGACCCGCGCGCTGCGCGCGGGCTATGCCGTCGACGGCGTGGCCATGATCGAGACGGACGTGCGCTTCGCCGGCTACTCGGCGGCCGCGGCGGAGAACCTGTACCGCGAGCTCCTGCGGCGCATCGCCATCATCCCGGGCGTCCAGTCCGCCGCGCTGCTACGCGGCCTGCCGATGCAGAACAATTCCGTGACGATCGTTGTCGACGGCGCAACGGGCACAGCGGGATCGACTGTGAAAGCCGGCATGCTCGACGCAGGACCAGGCTTCTTCGACACGCTGCGCATCCCGTTGCTGTACGGCCGTACGTTTGACGCACGCGATCGCGCGAACACGCCTCGCGTCGCGGTGATTACAGAAAGAACGGCGCGGGAGTACTTTGGCACGTTGAACGCCGTCGGCCGGCGATTCCGGTTGGAGAACGATCCGAGCTCGTGGACGGAGGTCATCGGCGTCGTGCGCGAGACGGGCACAGGGAGATTCGACGACGACGTCCTCGATCCGGTCCCGCCACCGATCTACGTCTCATACACGCAGTCCGGGGCGCCGCCGACAACCGTCCTCGCGCGGACGTCGGGTGATGCGGCGGCCCTGGTCGCGGCGATGCGGCGCGAGCTTCGCGCCATGGACGCCACGCTGCCGGTGATGACGGCGAAGACGATGAGGCGGGAGTTGGAGGAGTCGCAGGCGGTGCCGAAGGCGGTCGCCATGTTTCTCGGGGTGCTGGGCGGCCTCGGTCTGGTGCTGGCCAGCATCGGTCTCTATGCAGTTGTTGCGTTTGCGGTCGCGAGGCGGTCGCGTGAGATCGGCATCCGCATGGCACTCGGCGCGAGTCGTCAGCAGGTGGTCTGGAGCGTCGCGCGAGGCGTGGCCGGGCTGATTGGTGTGGGCACGGGCGTTGGTCTCATCCTCTCGGTGATCGCGATGCTGGCGCTTCGTGCGGTCGGAAGTCGCGATACGGGCATCGGCAACATCGCGGTGTACCGCCCGGAGATCGACCCGGTCACGCTGCTCGCCATTGCGGGCGTCATGGCACTCGTGGGCGTCGCCGCCGCGTGTGTGCCCGCGCGCCGGGCGGCGCGATTGGACCCTCTCGTCGCGCTACGGCACGAGTAAGCTACGGCGGAGCTCATTGTTATGAACGAGATACTGCGGTTCACCGGAGCGGTGAAACACGACTCCGCGATTGACGCCTGGCTGCGCGGTCGGCCAGATGATCTGCGACCGCTTGCCTCGCAGTGGTTTGCCGAGATGCGTCAGTGTGGCGATGATGTCCGTGAGCTGATGCACGACGGCTGTCCGACGGCGTGTGTGGAGGACGCGCCGTTCGGGTACGTCAACGTATTTCGCGACCACGTCAACGTCGGCTTTTTCCACGGTGCGGCACTCGAGGATCACGCGCGTCTTCTGGAAGGCAGTGGCAAACGCATGCGCCACGTGAAACTGAGGCCCGGCCGCGAGGTCAACGTCATCGCGCTGAGCGAGCTGATCAAGACCGCGCACCTGGATATCCGAGCGCGGCTGCACGAATAATCTGAACGGTATGTTCTCTTCTCGATCTGCACCGTGAACGTTCGCCCGCGGTCGAAGAGCGCGAAGCGACGTGCGGGGACCGAGGTGGCGGCCCCAAGCACCTCGATCGGCGTCAGACCGGCTCTGACGAGTAGCGCGAGTTCGTGGTGCAGGCTCGCGCCGGGTGCCATGCCGCCACTCTGTTGATTCCGTGCCCGGGAAGGCGAGCCCTAGCAGCTTCCGAACGCTGCCGTGACCGCCGTCGCATGCGACCGCATAGCGGGCCGTCAGTGTCTCGGGACCGTGCAGAGTGACGGTGTTCTCGTGCTGCTCGATGCCGTCCAGGCTCCAGCCTCGACGTACGTCGCCGCCGAGTTCGAGGAGTCGTCGCTCGACAATCTCCTCCAACCGCGCTTGCGGAAGCACCATCTGGTAGGGGTAACGCGTATCGAGAGGCCCGTATGGCACGAACGCAACCGTGAAGTGCGAGCCCTGGATGCCACCTTCCGCCTTCACTTGTGGATCTGCGAGGAGGCCGCGCAGGTCGAGGATTTCGGCCGTGCGTGGTTGGATATTCAGTGCTTTTCCAAACTCGCTGCGCGCTTCGAGTCGTTCGACAGCGATCGTTGCCACTCCGCGTAGCCGCAGTTCGGTCGCAAGCATGAGGCCGGTCGGGCCTGCCCTTACGACGATAACTTCCGCATCCGTTTGTTTCACCGTCATGCGTCTTCCAACGAGTCCTCGGCGAGGATCTCGTAAAGCGAGCGGCGGGTGGCGGCGAGAATCTTTTTGGCCTTGACGATCTGCGCGGCATCGCCGGCTTGCATCACTTGCATGGCTGCGGCACCGAGTTGACGGGACAGGCTCATCACCTCGACGAAATCGTCACCGGCGGCGTTGCTCAGAGCCTCTGTGGCCGCGAGATTCGAGGGGCCGGGGCCGATAACGGCTCTTCCGTCAACCTCCAGACCCCGCCAATATTTCCTATCGTCCTCATTCGTGTCTGAGTGCGACGTTGGGATCGACGCTCGCGGCTCGCCGTGCCGGCGCGTACGCGGCAAGCAGCGCCACACCCAAGAGCAAGAGGGACACGCCGACGAAGGAGACGCCGTCAACCGTACGGACCCCGTACAACAGGCCACGGAGCAGATACGAGGCCCCAACGGCGAGCAACAGTCCGACCAGGAGTCCAGCCACCACTGGCCGCGTGCTCTCGCCCAGGACGAGTCCCAGCACGTCGCGTGCCTTGGCGCCCAGCGCCATCCGAATGCCGATCTCACGCGTGCGGTGGAGGACGACGTAGCTGACCGTGCCGTAAATGCCCATCGAGGCCAGCAGGAGTCCAAACAGTCCGACCGTCGATGCCACCGCGGCGGAAAGCGTCGAGACGAGAAACGGCCCCGACTGCCGAAACGTCTCCCCGAGCCACGAAGCGTTCCCCAACACGTCGGGATCGATCGACGCAAGCAACGGGTCGGTCGCTTTGATCACGGGTGCCGGATCCGACTGGGTCCGGACGAGGATCGGGTACCCCTCGAACCGGCCGGTGCGCATCGGCAGGTAGACCTGCTTGGTGCCGCTGCCGTCGAACTCAACGCCACGGATGTCCCGGACGACGCCAATCACCTGGTAGGCCGGACCGTTCGCGAGAAGCTCGGCCGGCTTCTGCAGGAGTTCGTCGACACTGGTGAGGCGCTGGTCTGTGACGCCCAGACGAACGCGGCGGCCGATGGGGTTCTGCCCGGGCCACAGCTCTCGAGCGGCTGATTCACTGAGAATGACGGCCTGCTCGGCTTGACCACCTTCTGACGCAAACGCGCGGCCGAAGACGAAGGGAATGCCAAGCGTCTGGAAGTAGTTGGCCTCCACGTAGCTGAAGTGGAGGATGGAAGACGTGGACGCATCGCCATCGAGCGAGACAGCAGCCGTTCGATACCGAGCCGTCGCCGGCGCAAGGGCGTTGGTGATCGCGACGACTCCAGGCAGCGTCGTCAGGCGCGTGCGCAGTTCGCGGACGAGCGCATCCTTGCGATCGGCGGTGTATCTCGATGCCTCAGGAAGTCGAACCTCGAGCATGACGAGGTGTTTGTTGTCGTACCCAGGATCTGTCTTGATGGCGTTGACGGCACCCCGGATCAACAGGCTTCCAACGATCAGGAACACGAGGGACAGGCCGACCTGCGCAGCAATGAGGACGTCCTGAATACGGCGGCTGCGAGCCGACGCGGTACCGGCCCTGGTGGCGGCACCGAGCGCCGTGCGTGAGCTCTCAACGGCCGGAGCGAGGCCGAACAGGATGCCAGCGACCAACGAGACCGCAAACACGTACGCGAAGATGGCGAGGTCGGGTGTCACGTCGGCGACGAACGTCCCATTCCCTGGAGGCAGCGCGTCAGCGACGAGGGTGACCGCGACCCTCAGCAGCGCCCACGTGAACGAGAGCGCGGCGACACCGGCCAGCAGCCCGAGGAGCGCACTCTCCGTCAGCAGTTGCCGGATCACCCGCAGCCGGGTGGCGCCCAAGGACGCGCGTGTCTGCAACTCATTCAAACGAGATCTGGCCCGAGCCAGTTGCAGACTGGCGACGTTGGCGCAGGCAACGATGAGCACCATCACTGCAGAAGACATCACGAAGACGATCGCCGGCATGATTCCCCGGTACGCGGTCAAGGGAAGCGGAGTCGGAGATCCTCGCCAGACGATCGCAGTTGCAGGTGTGGCGGACTGACTGCGCGGATCGTGCAGCGTGCGGACACGATCGGCCAGAATCGTCATCTCCGCCTGGGCCTGCTCGGCGCTGACGCCCGGCGCGCGGCGCCCAAACAGACGGACACGCTGGTGCTCACGGTCGCGCAGCCATGTGTCGTCCGCATGCACCAGCGGGGCGAGGCTCACGGGCAGCCAGAAGTCCGGCGCGGCCATGCCTGTGCCGACGAAGTTGCGCGGGGTAATGCCGATCACCGTGACGGCCGCACCATTGAGACGGACCGTTTTCCCGAGCACGGACGGGTCGCCCGAGAATCGCCTCTGCCAATAGTTTTCGCCGATCAGAACCGACGGCGAGGCGACGAGCTCAGGAATCGCTATCGAGTCGAACGTGCGGCCGCGAATCGCGTTGACTCCGAGCACCTTGAAGTAGTTCTCGGAGACGATGAATGTGAAAGCCGTCTCCACACGGGTCCCGTGAGGCACTCTGCCACCTGGGTCCGATACCACGAGGCGGTCAGCCATGACCGCGATGAGACCACTGAAGGAATGGCTGGAATCCCGATAGGCTTCGTAGTCGGGATAGCTGAACGTGAACTGCCGGGCGCCCAACGGGCGGCTGAGCGCGAGGTTGACCATCTCGTCTGGATTGCGCGCATCGAGAGGCCTGGCGACCATCGCCTTGTACGCCGTGAACACGGCAGTGTTGACGCCAATGCCGAGCCCTAGGGCGAGGACCGCGACGGCCGTGAATCCCGGGTTGCGCCGGAGGAGGCGCACCGCATAGCGCACGTCGGTCACGGCATCGTCAAGCCAGGGGAGTCCGCGTTGATCGCGTATCGCCTCGACGGCCTGCACGAAGCCGCCCGCCTGAATCGCCGCCGTGCGGGTCGCGCTGTCGAGTGAACGGCCGTCCCAGCGCGCGTGCTCCACGGCCAGATCCATGTGGAGACGCAATTCCTCCTGGAGCTCCTGATCGCGGCTCTCGCGACGAAGTGCCCCCCACAGCCGCAGGACCCACTCGCGCACCCTGATCATCACCACCTTACGATGTGTCTCGCATCAGGACGGAGTCGATGATCGCGACCATGCGGGTCCAGTCGGACTTTTCCGCCGCGAGCTGCCGCCGTCCCGCTCTGCTGATAGCATAAAAGCGCGCCCTCCGATTGTTGTCGGTCACGCCCCATTTGGCCTGTATCAGCCCGCGTTGCTCCAGGCGCGTCAATCCGGGGTAGAGCGTTCCCATATTGAGCTGCAGCGAACCGCGCGAGAGCTGTTCGAGACGCGTCGCGATCGCGTAGCCGTGTGAGGGGCCGAGCGTGGCCAGCGTCTGGAGCACCATCAGGTCAAGCGTGCCTTGCAGTATCTCGGTCCGTCCGGACGTTCTACTAGACATACGAATGAAGTATGAGGATGTTCCATTCGAGTGTCAAATGAACGCTGGAGTGTGATTGTGAACCGTACTCCCGATCTCTCGTGGCCGTAATGTCCCACACATGGATCGAGTCACGAGCGGACGCTGGCAAAGCGAATGTCAGACGAAGATCAGGCAGAGATCAGTGGCGCGGATGGCTTTGTTGCGGAGTACAGGGGACTCGCTCCACAGCAGACTGTGACGTCGATCTGGCTGGGGCCGCCCGGCTCGTCTACCTCTGGCTGCGCGATCGAGACGCGCTCTGCTCGTCCTTCGACGCGTATCCGAACGACGGCGGGACAGGATTCAGTCTCGACCTCCTTGGCGGTCCGCCTCGACGAGCACGTGGCCGACCCGCGCGTCGCCGAGCACATGCGGCGGCTACACATGGTCCCCCGTTAATGGCAAATTGCACATTGGAAATTGCACATCGCGAATAGCGAACAGCGAATCGCGAATGGTAGGGGATGGGAGATGCGACGCGGCTTCGGCATCGTGATCATCGTTCTGTTCAGCGTACGACGCCACGTCGCACGATCTGCGCGCGTTGAAAGCGCGGGGCGGCAAGATCCTGATGTGGCACGGCCTGGAGGACGGCGGGATCATGGCGACCTCGTCGGTCGGCTACTACGAGGGCGTGATGAAAGCGGTGGGCGGCCGCCAGGCCACCGAGGACTTCTTCCGCTTGTTCCTGATTCGGGCGTCCATCACTGCGCGGGCGGACCGGGATTGACCGACTTCGATGCGCTCACGCTGCTCGAGCACTGGGTCGAGAAAGGGCAGGCCCCCGACGTCCTGATCGCGCGGCGGCCCGCGAACGGCATCGTGGAGCGCTCGCGGCCGATCTACCCTATCCGATCCTGGCGCGCTACTCCGGGAGCGGCGATCCCACACAAGCCGCGAGCTTCACGCCGATCGATCCGTCCCGGCGGTGAACCAGGCCACTTCGTCGCCGGCGCGGCGGCGAGCGCGCCGGGCCAGTTGAGCACGACGGCGATCGGCTCGGATGGCGAGCCAGTGGATGACGGGCTCGAGCCGATCAGAAAACGGCCGTCCCTTGATCATCCCGAACGAAGTAGCTATGATCGCAATGAAGTAGATACTTAAGGAGAAACAGCGCCATGAAGCCGATGAGCGCGCGCGACCTCAAGAACTCGACCGGCGCGGTGATTCGGACGCTCCGGCGCGGCGAGAGCATCCTGCTCACGTTCCGAGGAAAGCCCTTGGGCACCATCGAGCCGATGCGGCCAGACGCGCCGAACGTTCCAGCGATTCAACCCTACGAGGACGCCTGGACCGGCATCGAGGCGGAACTGAAACGTTCCACGCCCCGCTTCGCGTCCTGGAGGGACGCCGAGGACGAGAGCCGGGGTCGACGGTGATCTTCGTCGACTCGAATCTATTTGTCATCGACCTCCGCTATCCCGACGACGTCAACTACCGCGTGAACCGGCGTGCCCTGGACCGTGTGGCCCGGGACGAGAGCGGAATCACCAGCGTGGTGAACGTTCTCGAAGTCTGCGGGATTCTCAGCTTTAATCTCTCGACCGCCGCCCTTCATGCGCTGTACGTGCATTTCTCCCGCCGCTATCGCGTCGCCGTCGTTCCCGGCGGCGACTACGAGACGCGGCTTCCGGCGCCGACGGTGCAGGAGCTGCTCGCCAGAATGGAAAAGGGGATGGCGCTCAAGGACGCCGAAATTGCGCTCGTCGTGGAGCAGAACGCCGCGGCACTGAAGGCATTTGTCAGTTGGAACGCGAAGCATTTCGCGGGCAAGCTTTCAATCCCCGCCCTCACCCCCCGAGAGTGGCTTCGAGGCCCCGGGCGACCGCGGAAGCAAGGCTGATACCCGGCGGGGATCAACTGCCCGCGATGTGTCTTGCCGCTCGGTGGTCTGACGTATGGCGAGATGATAGGAACGATGAAGGCCCTGTCGCGGGGAGAACCGTTAACGGAATCTCCCGTATCGGCCCTCCGGATCGACGTGCGGGCTCAGTGGAGCGCGCCCTCGACCACCTGCTCATTGGCGAGCACCGTCTGACAGCTCGGACACCAGTTGACGGTCGAGTGCTTCCGGTACGCCAGGCCGCGCTCGAACAGCTGACGCCCAAAAGCCGCCCTTTCATGTGCGCGATGTTCCCGAGCGTCGAGGTCTCGGGAGGGGTCCCGGTCTTGATGGCGGCGTTTTCAGCGGGCAGCCCGAACGCGTCCCAGCCGAAGGGATGGAACACGTTGAAGCCGCGCAGCCGTTTCGTGCGCGCCATCACATCGCCGATGATGTAGTTGCGCACGTGTCCGACGTGCGCGTGGCCGGAGGGGTACGCGAACATCTCCAGACAGTAGTATTTCGGCCGCGTCGGATCCTCAGCGACCTCGAAGGCGCGCGCGGCGGCCCGCTGCTGCTGCCATTTCTTGTCAAGTTGCTGCGGCTTGTAATCCGTCATGCGTGTGAGATCGTTCTACCTGTTCGACGGAACTTCCCTCCCGCGCTCACGGGTACAGCCCGAGAGGCCGGAAGGAAGGGGACAGAATCGTCCGGGGCGATGAATGAAGTCGAAAGCCCAGCGTGCACCGACCGGCTGACGGAGGAAGGCATCGAAGTTTCGGACTATCCCGAGATCGTTAGATCGGTCGCGAAGGGATTGTCGATGTCCGCGATCGCTTGCGATACAATCACAGTCGCGCCATGGCACCGCAGATTTGTGTGCATGGACGTGCGATTTCGGGACGGTCTCGGCGACGACGGTGAGACCGGGAAAGGTTACGGACATGGCACCTCTTGATTGGTCACAATGCCCTGCCGTGGAGAGTATTCCGGGCAAGGTCAGCGGCGCATGGGTGTTTCGGGGTACCCGCTTGCCGGTTGCGACGATCATTGAGAACCTCGAAGATTTGAGCGTCGAGGAAGTGATGGAACAATTCGACGTGACGCGCGAACAGATTACATCTGTGCTTGATTTCGTGGCGCAGAGCCTCAAGGCTTCAGTGCCGGGACACCCCCCCGCACCCGTCGATGTTCATTCTCTTTGACCATGGAACGCCACGAGGCCTTGCCCGTGTGCTCTCCGGCCACACCGTCATCACCGCGCAGTCCAGAGGATGGGACACGCTGAATAACGGTGATCTGCTGGACGCCGCAGAAAACGCGAAGTTTGAATTACTGCTGACGACCGATAGGAGAATCCGCTACCAGCAGAACCTTGCCGGTCGAAGGATTGCCCTCGTTGTTTTGACCGGCTCAACGAAATGGTCACGGGTCAGGTTGCACCTTGAACGTATAGCCGCCGTGGTGAACACATCCACACCAGGCAGCTACACGGAAATTGACATCCCGTTCAGCTGAAGCCAGGACGCGATGTCCGTCTCCCTCGCCGACCTCCTCCCCGACGCGCCACGGGATCCGTCGAGCGACGTGCTGCGACCGCTTCCGCCAGTACACCGCGGGCAAGCACCTCACCCTCTACCCGGCCAGGAAGAGGCGAGCCTCGAGCTCTTCGACGGCAAGAACGTCGTCCTGAACACGCCGACCGGATCCGGCAAGTCGCTCGTTGCGTCGGCGATGCTCTTCGCCTCGCTCGCGCGAAGGCAGCGCGCCGTGTACACGTGCCCCATCAAGGCGCTCGTCAACGAGAAGACGATAGGAACGATGAAGGCCCTCTTGCGGGGTGTTAACGGAATCTCCCTTATCGGCCTTCCGGACCAACGTGGGGGCTCAGCCTCAGCCACAGTACGCTGGATGCGGGCGTCTCATCCATCGATCAGGCGCGACATGCGCTGCATCTCGGCGCGACGCGCGTCATCGTCGGGCTCGAGACGCTCTCGTCGTACGACGCCCTTGGAGAGATCTGCCATGCGGTTGGCGGCGAGCGGGTCGCCTTCAGCCTCGACCTGCGCGACGGCAAGCCGGTGGCCGGGAGCGCGCGTATTCCGTCCGGCGAGCCCGCGCACGTGGTCGCGACCCGCGCGACGAACGCCGGGGCGGGCGCCCTCATCGTGATCGACCTGGCGCGCGTCGGCATGGGCGCGGGACTCGATCTCGAATTGATCGCCCGAGTGCGCGAAGCGGCGCCGAACGTGACGCTGTTGGCCGGCGGTGGCGTTCGCGGACCGGACGACCTCGCGCGACTGTCCGAGTCGGGATGCGACGGCGCGCTGGTGGCGACGGCGCTCCAGGACGGCCGTCTCCGCGCCGCCGACGTGGCAGCCGCGGAGCGCCGAGTGGGCGCATGAACCTGAACGGCTACTTCGACCGCATTGGCTGGCGCGGAGCGCGCACGGCGACCTCCGACGCGCTCGCCGGGATCCTCGCGCACCACATGCAGGCGATCCCGTTCGAGAACCTCGACGTGCTGCTCGGCCGGCGGGTGCGGCTCGATCTCGACGCGCTCGAGGCCAAGCTCGTCGTCGCGCGCCGCGGCGGCTACTGCTTCGAGCACGCGACGCTGTTCGCCGCGATCCTCAGCGAGCTCGGCTTCGACGTCCGGACCCACAGCGCGCGCGTCGTCATGGTCGCGCCGCGCTCGGCGGCGCCGCGCACGCACATGTTCCTCACCGTCGGTGACGTGATGATCGATCCGGGGTTCGGCGGGCTCGCGCCGCGCGTCCCGGTGCCGCTCGACGGCACGCCCGCGGGCGGCCACCGGCTCGTTCGCGACGGCGACGACTACGCGCTCGAACTGGGGGCGCAGCGGCTGTGGGTCTCGTCGCTCGAGCACGATCTGGCGGTCGACTTCGAGATGGCGAACCACTTCACGGCGACGTCCCCCGCGTCGCCGTTCGTCAACCGGCTGATGCTGCGCGCGTTCACCGCCGGCGGGCACGTCACCGTGATGAACCGCGACGCCACGCTCGACGGCCGCGCGTTCCAGCTCGCCGATCGCGCGGCGTTGCGCGAGCTGGTCGCGACGCACTTCGGCTTCGATCTGCCCGAGATCCTCGACTTGCGCGTGCCGTCGATCCCGGAGTGGAGCTGACGGCTTGCGCGTGGCTGATCGTGCGGCTCGTGCGTTACCATCAATCAACGACGACTACACGGGAAGAGCCCCTGACATCGGCGCGTAACGAGGTCGGGCGGCCGATGCCGCACTACGGGCTGCGGTGGAGGTGAGAGGATCATGAACACTCAACGTTTCTTACGTATGACGGTGTTGCCGGCCGCCGTCGGCCTGGCCGTGGCCGCGTGCGGCGGCGGAGGCAATGCAGGCACAGAACCGCTGGCTGTTACCATTCATGCCAAGGGCGCCAACTTCGACGTGACGACGATCAAGGCCAAGGTCAATCAGACCGTCAATGTGACCTACATGAACAGCGGCACGCTTGAGCACACGTTCGTGATTGACGGGCTGGTCCCCGAGCAGAATCTGGCGGAGGGGCAGACGATCGCGTTCTCGTTCAGGCCTACGGCGGCTGGCACGTACGAGTATTACTGTGTGCGCCACAAAGGCGCCGGGATGGTTGGCACGCTCACAGTCTCGCGCTAAGCGATCTTATTGTCGACGAGTC
>JAHFUI010000252.1:1925-5444 GCA_023265175.1 Acidobacteriota bacterium | reverse complement strand
TGCCGAGCACCCAGCACCCGCATTCAGCATCGAGCACCAGGCGCCAGCACGCGGTCGTTCAGATCACCCTCATCTGATCGGGATTGGGTTCCGCGCAGCAGTACCACGGCTCGTTCAGATATGGCACGCGCACGCCGGGGCGTGGCGACCAGTCCGTGTCGACGGCTCGGGCGATGCCCGCGCGGTCGTGCGCACGCGCGCTGATCTCGTCGAACAGGCCGCGGCGGTCGCTCGCGACCCTGACGCCGACCAGCGCGGCGATCTCCTTCTGCAGATCGTCGACCCGCGGATCGGGATGTGACCACCGATAGGCGAGCGTCGCCGGGTCGAAGCCGGTCACGAGGCGCATCACCTCATCGAGCTCGATCAGCTTGGAACCCTGTGGAATCAACAGCCGAATGGCGAGCTGGATCGACGGCACGTGATCGATGAGATCGAGGCTCTCGATCGTGTCGAGCAGATCGCAATACCCCTCGAGCGTCAGCCACGGATGGAACGCGACGAATGTCGGCACGAGCGTCAGGCCGACGGTGCGGCAGAGCGCGGCGGCTTCGATGAAGTCGCCTCTCGTGTGCCCCTTCAGCAGGCAGGCCAGCGCATGGTCGTCGATCGACTCCACGGCACTGGTGACGAACACGCACCCCGTGTCGCGCATCCGCGGCAGCAACTCCCGATACCGCAGCAGATGCTCGATCTTGATCGTCACGTCGTAGGTCACATCGGGATGCGCGGCGTGCAGACCGTCGACGACGCGGAGCGCGTGAGTCGGGCCGTTGAAGAAATCGGGATCGCCAAACGTGATGTGTTGGGCGCCGGCGGCGACCTGTGCGGCGATGTCGGCCTGCACGACATCAGGCTGAACGATGCGGAACTGTCCCTCGTACACGGGAACAATCGGGCAATGGCGGCACAGGTGCTTGCATCCGCGGCTGGCCTCCGTCGATCCAACCATCCGCCGCGTGCCGTCGGGCATGTGGAGCGTGGCATACCGATCGAGCGGCGGCAGCCCGCTGCGGTCAGGGACGAGAAAATGAATGCGCGGGATCGGGTGGACCTGGAGGCCCGCACGACTTCGATGTGAACGCTGCGACTCGGGCGTCGTTCGGGCCTTCAGGCCTGCCGCCCAGCGGGTCAGCTCCTCTTCGAACTCGCCGCCGAGGATCTCGTCGACGCCGATCGATCGCAGCCACGGTGCGTTGAGCGGCGCGTACAACCCGTACGCGCAGATGCGGGCTGAGGGCGCGAGGCCGCGCACCGTGCCGATCACCGCTCCAGCCAGGCGCGTGGCTGTGTGCATCGGCAGATGAAATCCGACGAGCGACGCGGTCTCGACGATGCCGTCGGACAGGCGTTGCTTCGTCAGATCGACGCACGTGACATCCCAGCCGGCTCCTCGCAACCACGCCGCCGGCGAGGCAAGGCCGAACGGCTGGCGGCCCAATTCGTACGTACTGATGAGAACGGCACGCATAGGGTTCAGAGCACAGGGGAACCGAATGTTTAGTGTATCCTGCCGCCAATGGCTGTCCCTGCTGCTCGGGCGGACACTCGCGTTGCGGATCGCGGCTTCTTCGGCCACCCGCGCGGCCTTTCCACCCTCTTCTTCACCGAGATGTGGGAGCGCTTCAGCTTCTATGGGATGCGGGGGCTGCTCATTCTCTTCCTGACGGCACCCTTGGCCGCCGGCGGCATGGGATTCGACGCCGCGACAGCGGGAGCCGTCTACGGCACGTACACCGCGATGGTGTACATGACCAACCTGCCGGGCGGGTGGATTGCTGATCGGCTGCTCGGTCAGCGCCGCGCCGTGCTCGTCGGCGGCATCCTCATCGCCTGCGGCCATTTCAGCATGGCGTTTCCGGCGATCGTGACGTTTTATCTGGGCCTCGTCCTCATCGTCCTCGGCACGGGCCTGCTGAAACCCAACATCAGCGTCATCGTCGGCCAGTTGTACGGCCTGAAAGATCACCGACGCGACGCGGGATTCTCGATCTTCTACATGGGCATCAACCTCGGTGCGTTCCTTGCGCCGCTGGTCACCGGCTTCCTCGCGCAGGATCCACGCTTCCGCACATGGCTGAGCGGGCATGGGTTCAATCCGGCCCATAGCTGGCATTGGGGGTTCGGGGCCGCGGGGATCGGCATGACGCTGGGCCTCGTGCAGTACATGTTGGGCGCCAGCAAGCTCGGCGACGCCGGCCTGCATCCAGTCGAGCCGAGCTCGCCGAAAGCCGGCGCCGCGCTACGCCGGCGCTCGACGCTCATCCTCGGTGCCGGCGCGCTGATCATTGCGGCGATCTCTGCCGGAATGACCACGGGAGTCCTGCCCATCACGGCCAGGCACATTGCCGATGCGTCCGGATACTTGCTGCTCGCGGTCACGGTCATCTTTTTCGGATGGCTGTTCTTCGCGGGCAGCTGGACGCCGCAGGAACGCAAGCGGCTGTACGTGATCGGCGTGTTCTTCCTCGCGGCGGCGCTGTTCTGGTCGGTGTTCGAGCAGGCCGGCTCCACCTTGAACCTGTTCGCCGATCGCAGCACGAAGCTCGAAGTCTTCGGCTGGCATTTCCAGAGCAGCTACTTTCAGTCGCTCAATTCGCTGTTCATCATCGCGCTCGCTCCGATGTTCGGCTGGCTGTGGATCAAGCTCGGCCGCCACGAACCAGCCAGTCCCGTCAAGTTTTCGCTGGGTCTGATCGGCGTGGGCGTCGGCTTCGCCATCGTGGTGCCCGCCGCACGAATGGCGGGCACGGGCGTGCAAGTCAGCGCCTTCTGGCTCACCGCAACCTATCTCATTCACACGTGCGCCGAGCTGTGCCTCAGCCCGGTCGGCCTCAGCGCCATGACCAAGCTCGCGCCGGCGCGTATCGTCAGCCTGATGATGGGCGTGTGGTTTCTCGGCGCATCGGTCGGCAACTACATCGGCGGCCGCCTGGCGGGTCTGTACGAGTCGATGCCGCTGCCGAACCTGCTCGGAACGGTGTCCGCCTTCGCGGCGGTCGCAGGCGTGCTGATGCTGGCGTTCAGCCGGCCGCTCACGCGCCTCATGGGTGAGGTCAAGTAATCAGTGGCCTTAGAGGAATATCGCCGCAAGCGCGACTTCACCCGGACGCCCGAACCGGCTAGGGTCACCGTCAAGAAGAAATCACGCGAGCTGTTCTTCTGCGTGCAGAAACACCTGGCCAGCCATCTTCACTACGACTTCCGCCTCGAACACAACGGCGTGCTGCTGTCCTGGGCGGTTCCCAAGGGGCCGTCGCTCGATCCGAAGACGAAGCGTCTGGCGATGCACGTCGAGGACCATCCGTTCTCGTACGGCGCGTTCGAAGGCGTCATTCCCGAAGGCTACGGCGCCGGCATCGTCATGCTGTGGGATCGCGGCACGTGGACGCCGGAGGTCGACGATGTGGACGCGGCGTTGAAGAAGGGTGACCTGAAGTTCACGCTCGACGGCTACAAGCTGAAGGGGTCGTGGGTGCTCGTTCGGACCGGCGGACGCCATGCCGGAGGCAGCGCGGA
>JAHFUI010000252.1:0-1825 GCA_023265175.1 Acidobacteriota bacterium | reverse complement strand
TGCGGCGTCTGCGTTGATCGGGGTTCAGTCCTCGCCCAGCAGCCGCCGCGACAACACGCTCCAGACCGCATACGCCAGGCGCAACCGATCGTGCCGCGCGATGTCGCTCGTCCAGAGCTCGCCGCCTACGAGCTCGCAGTACTCCGGCAGACTCCCGAGGGCAAGCGGCTCTTTGTGCTCGAGCGCGTAGCGGCCGAGCACCCGTGGCGACGGCCACTTCATGTTGGCGATCACGACGTCGACGCGGCGCTGTATGGCGTCCTCGATGCGCGCGACGGCGTCCGCCGCGGTGAACCCGATCATCCCGCGTCCTTCGGTCAGCAGGTTCGCGATCAGGATCACCGGCCCCTTCACCTGTGCGAGCGCATCGGCGATGCCGCGCACGAGAAAAATGGGCATGAGACTCGTGTAGAAGCTGCCCGGTCCGATGATGACCGCGTCGAATTCCGCGATCGCGCTGGCGACGACCGGATGGATCGAGACGGACGGTTCCAGCCACAGGCGGCGCACCAACCGCCCCGATGATTGGCCGGCGTCGACTTCGACCTCGCCACTCAGCATCGAACCGTCGCCGTACTCCGCACAGACCGACGCGTGCTCGACGCTGACCGGCCACACGCGCCCCTGGCAGCCGAGCAGGACGCGCAGCGCGTCGATCGCTTCGAGAAAATTGCCGCCGTACCGCTGCATCATCGACAGCAGCAGATTGCCGCCGGTGTGGCCGCCGAGCCGCGCGTGATCGAGGGCGGGAAGGCGCGCGAGCAGCACCCGGCGCGCCTCGCGCGTGTTCCGAGCGAGGGCGAGCGCGCACTTGAGAATGTCGCCCGGCGGCAGCACGCCGAGCTCGTCCCGCAATTGTCCCGAGCTGCCGCCGCTATCGAACATCGTGACGACGGCGTTCACGCTGAGCCACGGATTGCTCTTCAGACCGCCGAGCACACTCGGAAGACCGGTCCCGCCGCCGAAGCAGCCGACGTTCACGTGCCGAAGACGCACCGCCCCATTCTAGTCTGCCGCGCCTGACCTTCGCCTAACCTACAATGAACGTCATGACGCATGTTCCCGATCGCGTGTCGATGTTGGAGCGTGAGCTTCGCGATATTTTCAGCAGCCGCCTCCAATCGCTCGTCGCCTACGGACTTCACCTAGCGGCCTCGCCGGCCGGAGACGACTCGCATCACGGCGCGCATACGGAGAGCCCATCCGCCCAGACGATGGCGATCGTGGAGACGCTGACGCGCGAGGATCTCAAGACCTGCAGCGACCGTGTCGCCAAGTGGCATGACGCCGGCCTGGCGACGCCGCTGTTGTTGGCGGCAGACGAGTTCGAGCGGTCGCTCGACGCGTTCCCGCTGGAGTTCGGCGCCATCCTTGCTGATCACGTGGTCGTCTGCGGCAGAAATCCGTTCGACGGGTTGCACGTCGATCCGGCGGATGTCCGCCGCGCGTGCGAGGTGCACGCCCGCAGCCACCTTCTGCACCTGCGCGAGGGCTTTCTCGAAACCCGCGGACGGGCCGACGCCCTCGCGGTGCTCATCGTTCGATCGGCCGCGCCGTTCGCGGGACTGCTGGCGAGCCTTGCGCGACTGCAGGGCACCGCCGCCAACGACCCCGCCGCCGCCGGCCGTCACGCGGAGCGTGCGCTCGCATTGCCGCCCGGCGTCGTCACCGATGTCGTGAAGCTCGCCCACGTCTCGGAGATCTCGTCGGACGAAGCCAGTCGGATCTTTCCTGCGTATCTCGACGCGGCCGAACGGCTGGTGAAGTACGTCGACGGCTGGGGCGCGACGTGACATCGGTCGACACTCGCCAGTCGTCAGTCCAC
>JAHFUI010000251.1 GCA_023265175.1 Acidobacteriota bacterium | reverse complement strand
GCCGAGGGGCGTGCGCATTAGTTCCGCCATCACGCGAGGACAACTGAGGGGACGCTTTACGTCACGATAAGGTGTCGATCTGCTTCGTCAGAAATCTGAGTCTGCGGGATTCCGCTGGTCTTTCGCGCGGTTCGACGGGATGAACGTTTGGCGCTTCGGTTGCATGCAGGGGCACCGTGTTGGCCCAAGAAGCTCGTCTTCGCAAGCCGTCCGCCCTCCGAGGAGCGCCACGTTGTGAACATCATCTTCTCTGATCGTCGTTGTCTGACGATGGCGATGCTGGCTGCGGCACTGGTGACTGCGTGGCTGTCGCCTGTGGCGCGCGCGCAATCCGCGCCGGCCACGGCCTCGTCCATCTCCTCCATTGTCGGCGCCTGGACGTTGAACAAGGATCTCAGCGATAACCCGCCGGATCGCATCCAGGGCAATGCCGGCGACAGCGGTCGCCGCGCTGGTGGCACGAGTGGCGGGCGCCGCGGCGGCGGCGGTTTTGGCGGCGGGCGTCGTGGCGGCGGCTTCGGCGGAGGCCAGGGGACCGGTGCCACGACGAGCCCCGAGGACGCACAGCGGATGCGCGACGCCATGAGCGCGATCAGGGACACGCCCGACCGCCTTACCATCGTACAGAGCGACACGCTCGTCATCATCACGGCCGGCGACGGCCGGACGACGCGCCTGGCGCCGAACGGGAAGAAGGTCAAGGACGAGAGTACGAAGATCGAGCGCCGGACGAAGTGGGACAACGGAAAGCTGGTCAGCGAAATAACAGGCTTGGCGCCGGGCAAGATGACCCAGACGTACTCGGTCGATCCCGATGTTCATCAGCTCCGCGTCGCCACTCAGATCGGCGAAGGAAATCAGAGTCGCACGATCGTGCACGTGTACGACGCCGACGCCAGGTAATCCCCTGACCGTGAAGATTTTCGCCTATCTCGGCATGCTGGTCGGAGCGGTCGCCGTATCGGCGATCCTGGCCAGCGGGCAAACGGCTCCGCCGGCGGAGGTGAGCGGCGACACGCGGCCCGATTTCTCCGGCACGTGGTCGCTCGATCGCAGTCTCAGCACGGCTCCAAACCAGATGAGCCTCGCGCCCGCCGCAAACGACAATCGGCCGTCCGATCGCGGAAACGGCGGTGGCTTCGGCGGTTTCGGCCGTCAGCGACGCGGCGGTGCGGCTTCCCGCGGTGCGGGTGAGGTCCTCACGCCCATCGAACAGTCGCGTCTCAAGGCGTTCACCGACGAGTTGAAGACGTCGTTCGCCACCCTCGTCATTTCTCACCACGATCCGAGCTTCGTCGTCAGCGATGCCCAGGGCCGCGCGCAGTTCTTTCAAGCCACCAGCGTGTCAGATGAGAATTACCTGGGAACGGAAACCGTGACCAGCTCCACGCATTGGGATGGATCGCGCCTGGTCACGGGATATCTTCTCGGAAGTCACCTGACGCTCGTCTACACGTACACGCTGCTGCCGAAGACGAAACAGCTCGTTCTACGGGTCACTCGGAAGAGCGAAGGCGATCAGCGAACGACGGGGCCAGAAATCAAACTGGTGTACAAACTGACGCCGACGTCCCCGCAGTGAAGCCTCGAACAATCGGAACGCCTTTCCTTGCGTATCTGATCGGTTCAGGCCCCGCGCCTGTCAAGCGTCATGGATGCCTTCTTCTCAGCCGAGCACATGGCCTGACGACAGTTCCTTCAAGAATCGCAGCAAGGGCAGCACGCGCAACGGGCCATCCTTCAATTCCGCCGTGCCGGTGTAGACGCCGTAACCGGTCTGCACCACGCGATCGGCCACCAGCGACTTAAGCGATCCGCCGAACTCACGACGCCACGTGGGCGACGACTTCGCCTCGATGCCCACCGCGCGTTTGCCCCGCGTCCAAATGAAGTCCACCTCGCTGCCGGCTGGCGTGCGCCAATAGCGCAGGTCGCCGCCAAGCCCCTGAACCGCGACGGCCGCTCGGAGCTCGTGGAGCATCCAGGTTTCCAGCAAGAAGCCGCGTTCCACACCTTCGAGCGGTTCGCGCAGGCGTCCGGCCAGCGCCCGCACCACGCCGGGGTCGAACAGATAGAACTTCGAGCTGACGACTTCCTTGACCTTCGCGCGAGGCTGCCAGGCCGGCAGCCAGAAGCCGATCAACGTGTCGATCAAGGTGTCGAAGTATCCCTGCACCGTGGGCCGGGCCACGGCTGCGTCGCGCGCGATCCCGGACACGTTGACGATCTGTCCGTTCATCAGCGCGGCGACTTGGAGGAAGCGCGCGAAGGAATCCAGCCGCCGTACCAGCGCTTCCTGTTGGATTTCCTCGCGCAGATAGTTCGAGACGTACGCATCCAGTGTGTCGACCGCGTACTTGGGATCGGATTGAACTTGCGGGAGCAGCCCGAAGCGCAGCACGCGGTCGGGCTCGACGTCGTAGCGCAGCTCCGCCGCCGTGAGCGGAAAGAACCGGCGGTTGATGACCCGGCCGGCCAGCAGATCCACGTCGAGCCGCTTGAGCTTGCGGGCGCTCGACCCGCTCAATGCAAAGCGGTAGTCCCGTCCGTGCTCGCTGATGAGCGCGTGCACTTCGTGGAGCAACGCCGGCACGCGCTGCACTTCGTCCACGACCACCCAGCTCCCGCGCCGCAGCGCCTCAACCCGCTGGCGGAACTCTTCGGGCTGCTGGCTCAATTCGAGGAACGTCCGCGTCCGGAGCAAGTCGAACCACAGCGCCGTGGGCAGCATCTGCCGCAGCCACGTCGTCTTGCCCGTGCCGCGCGGGCCGAACAGGAAGAACGAGCGGGCCGGCAGCGTCAGCTGGCGTGTATACATCGCCAGCAATTCTACGGTAAAAATGCTGGTTGGCTATACAAATCATTTCGTTTTCTTGTCGACTCTGGCGCCGTGTACGAGGAGTGACGGCGGTCGCTGCGCCCCAGTCTGCCCAAGGGCACCTTGCGAACGCGCCTCGATCGCGGGCGACGACCGGGGACTCGCAGTCGTCCCCCGCGCCTCCGGCGCTCAGGATGTTGCGCAGTCCGATTGCCTGCTTGCGGAAGACGCCGGCGCGTCCAGTTCTGCCCGGAGCTCCCGCTCGTATGCCGCGAGCTGCCGCTCGATGGCCGCGCGCGAGGAGCGGAAGTCGACCGCTTGCTGCCAGTACCGCCGCAGAAAGTAGTCGATCGTCTCGAGCCGGATTCTGATGGAGCCGAGCGACCGGTTCTCGTCGATGTCCTTGAAGGCGAAGAACGGCGTGCCCGACGACTCGATGATCTGCTCGATCACCGAATAGACCGGCGCGTCGTGGCCGCACTTGAAGCTCGAGAGCTCGAGCGCGACGAGGTGCGGATGCCGCGCGGCGACCTTCGCGGCCCAGAGCTTGTGGTTCGTGCTCGCCACGGAAGCATTCTTCCACACGTCGCTGATGTCGAGCGGGTGAGCGATCGTGCCGGCCCGCAGCTCGTCACCGAACAGCCGATCGAGCAGATCGTCATCGCGCGGCAGCGTGCTCTGCGAGAAGATCGGGTACCCGAGCTTCTGCAGCTCCTCGAGAATCTGGTGGTTGATTCCGGGGTCATGATGGTACGGCCGACCGAGGACGACGATGCCGAGGCGGTCTTCGCGCTCGAGCTGCTGGAGCACGGCCCGGGCCCGCGCGTGGATGGCCGCCCAGCACTCCTCGAGGGCGCGGTAGCCGGCCTCGATCGCCCGCCAGTTCTCTTCCTGCGAGAGACCGAGAATCGGCCCCCAGCAATCGAACATCTGACGGGCGAGCATCCGCCGATCCGCGAGATCCACGATCGGATCGAGAAAAGCGATGCCGCGCTCCGCGAACGCGTCGGTCTCTTTTGTGAACGCCGCCTTGACCACCTCCGGCGTCAGGCCGGCGGTAGGGCAGGCGTTCGACGCCCGCACGTGGACGAGCGGGGAGTCGAGCACGTCGATCATCGGAAAGAAAATGCAGTCGAGCTTCTTGTGGGCGTGCTTGACTTGCAGCAGGTTGTGCACGTGCGCGAGGGCGACCTTCGACGGAAAGCACGGGTCGATCGCGCCCCGCGCCGATCCCGCCCGATAGAGCGCGTCGCTCGTGTAATCGGAATACACCAGGTTCGCCGGGCGGACGCCGAGGCTCTCCAGGTACGCGCTGAACAGGGGTGCGTAGGTGTAGAAATTGAGGACCCGAGGCATCCCGACCCGCAGGTGCGGGCGGCGGCGCATCCGGTCGGCCCGCTCCCGGCTCACCGCGGTCCACGCGCGCGCCGGCACCGGGTCGGCGACGCTCGCCGGGTGGCGCGGTTTCCAGACCTCGCGGGCCGCGACCTCGACCAGGTTCGGGTTCGCTGCCTTGATCGCGTCGAGCTCGCTCTTGACGTCGCGCATGCCGTTGAGATCCTGGGCCGCTCCTTTCTCGCACGTGGCGACGATGAAGCGCCGGGGCGGCCGGGCATCCGGCTCCGGCTGGTCGACGTCGACGAACGTCCGCAGGCATGAGTTCTTGCAGAAGTGGCAGCGCGTCTCCTCGCTGTACGTCGTTCGATACGTGACCGCCCGCGCCGCCTCGAATCCGATGAACGTCGTTCGCCGTCCCTCCCGCCAGAGACGGACCGCCTCGAGCGCTGCGCCGATCGCCCCTGATTCCCCGCAGTGCTCGTGGACGACGATCTCCGGCTCGATCCCGGTTCCCTCGAACGCGCGAGCAATGAAATCGACTTCGGCTTTGACCACCGCCAGGTTGTGCTGCGTGCCTCCTTGCAGAATGAACCGCCGGCCGAGTCGCGCCGGGCTCGAGACCGTGGCCACGTAATAGAAGATGTTCTTGGGCAGCACCGCCGCCAACCCGGCGAGGATCTCGTTCGCCTGCCATCCCTGACGCTGGGCGTTGACGATGTCGGCCTGCAGAAAGACGGCGCACCCGTAGCCGAAGACCGGCATCCGCGACGCCGAGAAGGCGTGCTCGGCGTATCGGTCCACCGCGAGGCCGAGTGCCTCCGCCGTCGCCTGCAGGAAATAGCCGTTTCCGGCCGAACACTGCGTGTTGAGGCGAAAGTCTTTCACCCGGCCATCTCGCAGGATCATCAGCTTGATGTCCTGCCCGCCGACGTCGACGATCACGTGCGGATCCTGATAGCACCTGAGCGCCGCCTGCGCGTGCGCGACCGTCTCCACGAGCGCGGCGTCGGCACCGAACATGTCGCGGAGGATGTTCTTGGCGTACCCGGTTGTCGCCGCTCCGAGCACTTCAAGCGTCGCGCCCTGCTTCAGCACCTGCGCGTGCAACGCTTGCAAGAGATCGATGCCGTCCTGAATCGGGTTCCCGTTGGAGAGTTGGTACGCCTTGGCCAGCACGTCGCCGGCCTCGGAGAGGAGGACGGCCTTGGTCGACGTCGAGCCGCCGTCGATGCCGAGGAACGCACGCACGACTTGTCCCGGCGCGAAGGCGGCCGGCACGAAGCGCTTCGGGG
>JAHFUI010000094.1 GCA_023265175.1 Acidobacteriota bacterium | reverse complement strand
GGCATGTCAACGATCTTGAAGCGCTTCGCGCGCTCGCGCCGCGACCGCTGCGGTATCTCGGATTGATCGGAAGCCGCGCGAAGATCGCGCGCATTTATGACGCCCTGCGGACCGACGGCATCTCCGCGGAACAGCTGATGCGCGTTCACGCGCCGATCGGCCTCGACATCGGCGCGGTGACGCCGCAGGAGATTGCCGTCAGCATCCTCGCCGAACTGATCGCCGTCAAACACGGCAAGTTCACCGACCGCGATGCCGCCGATCTGTCCATGCGGTGGCACCCGACACGCCTGCAAGCGGCACTCTGAAATCTCCAATCGGCAATTTCAAGCAACAGCGTGTCTCGGCTGCTTCCAGGGCTACACGGTTGTTGTATAATGACTTAGCAGTCGTGGCCGAAGACTGCTAAGGACATGATGCACGAGACCCACGACCGTTCGAAACGGGTGCTTGCCGCGTTGATCCGCGAGTACATCGTCACGGGCGAGCCTGTCGCGTCGGCGCTCCTGGTAACCGCTGCGGGACTCGGCGTGTCGTCGGCTACGGTCCGTAATATCCTCGCGCGCCTCGAAGACGAGGGCTACGTGCAGCAGCCGCATACGTCGGCGGGTCGCATCCCAACGGACCGCGGCTATCGTTTCTATGTGGACCTGCTGCTCGAATCCAAGCGGTCCGGCCGGACGGCCACCGCGGTCGAGGCTCGGCTGCGCCGCGACTGGCCGGGTCCGCTGCCGGACTCGCTGCTCTCACAGGCATCGCACGTCGTCTCGCAGGCTTCGGGCCTGGTGGCGTTTGCGCTGAGGCCGGCGCAGGGCGGGGCCGTGTTCGATCGCGTCGAATTCATCCCGCTCAGCTCCGGTCGCGTCCTAGTCGTCATCGTGGCGCGCGGCGGCCACGTGTTGCAGAAAGTCATCGACATCAACGAGCCGCTCGGCGCCGACGAGCTGCGCCAGGCCGCGAACTACCTCAACGCGGAGTTCACCGGGTTGCCGCTGGCGCGCGCGCGCGAAGCGGTCCTCGAGCGCATTGATGAGGAGCGGCTGTTGTGCGATGCGTTGTTCGCGCGCGCGATGCGCCTGGCAACATCGACCTTCGGGAACCTGTCCGATGAACCGATGCTCTACATCGAAGGCACGGCGTCGCTCATCGAGGATGCTCCCGGGATGACGATGAGCGCGCTGCAAGTGCTGGTGCAGATGATCGAGGAGAAGCAGCGCTTGGTGCGACTGCTGAACGAGTACATCGACGGCCCCGGCCTGACGGTCGTCATTGGCGCCGAGCATCCCGAACCGAACCTGCGCTCCTTCAGCCTCGTCGCGTCGACCTATGACGAGGCAGCGGGCACGGGCACTATCGGGGTCATCGGTCCCACCCGCATGCGCTATTCGCGCGCCATTGCCGTCGTCGACGGCGCGGCACAAGCGGTCTCGCGCGTGCTGCGCGATTCAAATTAACTCCAACGATGGCTGACGAACCTTTGACCGACGTGCCGGAATCCGCCGATCAGATCGGCGATCTCCAGCGCGAGCGCGACGATTATCACGACCGCTGGCTGCGCAAGAGCGCCGAGTTCGACAACTACCGGAAGCGGGTCGAGCGCGAACGCCGGGAGCAGGCGGACCAGACGGTCACCGGGCTGCTGCTCGAGCTGCTGCTCATCGTCGACGATTTCGATCTGGCGCTGACGGTGGACGCCGGCGAAGGGGGGCCGGCGTACCGCAAGGGCGTCGAGCTGATTCACGCGAAGCTGCACGATTTGCTGCGCAAGCACGGCGTGCGCCCGATCGACGCGCTCGGGGCCGACTTCGATCCGAACGTGCATCAAGCGGTGGTGCACGAGTCGAGCCCCGATCATCGCGAGGGTGAGGTGATCGGCGAGCTGCGCCGCGGGTACCTGATGGGCGATCGGTTGCTGCGGCCGGCAATGGTCAGGGTGGCCAAACCGTGAGCAAGCGCGACTACTACGAGGTGCTCGGCGTGTCTCGCACCGCCGGCGACGCCGACATCAAGAGCGCCTACCGCAAGCTGGCGATGAAGCACCATCCGGATCGCAATCCGGGGGATCACGCCGCGGAAGAGAAATTCAAGGAGGCCGCGCAAGCGTACGCGGTCCTGGCGGATCCGGAAAAGCGCAGTCTGTACGATCGCTTCGGTCACGCGGGCGTTAGCTCCGCCGGCGGCGCGGGCTTCGATCCGACCGTCTTCCAGGGCTTCGAAGATCTGTTCGGCGGCCTCGGAGACATCTTCGGGTTCGGCGACCTTTTCGGCGGCCGCCGTCGCGGCGGCCCGCAGCGCGGCGCCGACCTTCGCTACGATCTCGAGATCACTTTCGAGGAATCCGCGCGCGGCACCGAAACGTCGATTCAGATCCCCCGCCACGAACACTGCGAGACCTGCAAGGGCTCCGGAGCGGCGCCCGGGTCGTCGCCAACGGTCTGCGCGCAGTGCCGCGGTCAAGGTCAGGTCCGCATGCAGCGCGGATTTCTGACCGTCGCCACGACCTGCCCTCAGTGTCGCGGCGCCGGTCGAGTGATCTCCAAGCCGTGCACGGCGTGCCGCGGCGCGGGTGTCGTGGCGCGCGAGCGAAAGATCGCCGTCAAGATCCCGCCGGGGATCGCCACCGGGCAACAGCTCCGTTTGCAGGGAGAAGGTGAAGCCGGCTCGGCTGGTGGTCCGGCGGGCCATTTGTATGTAGTCGTTCACGTCCAGGACCACGAGTTCTTCAGGCGCGACGGCCTCAATCTGTTCTGCGAGATCCCGGTCAACTTCACCACGCTCGCGCTCGGCGGGGAGATTCAGGTGCCGACGCTTGACGGCATCGAGCACGTGAAGGTCCCGGAAGCTACGCAAACGGGTACGACGCTGCGACTGCGCGGCAAAGGAATGCCGGACGTGGGCGGCGGGAGCGGCAAAGGCGATCTGTTTGCCACGGTACAAGTGCTGACGCCGAAGAAGCTGTCGAAGGAACAGCGCCATCTGATCGAGCAGCTTGCTAAGGTGCTGCCACAGGAGAAATTCCAGCCCCGCCCGCGCGAACATGAAGAGGACGAACGCAATCTCTTCGACCGCGTCAAGGACATGTTCGGATAATCAGCATCTGGTTATCTGGTCATTTGGTTATCTGGTTACTTGGTTGTCGGTCATTGGCGACATATCCAGCCGTTCAGATCGACGACGCGTTCGATGACCTCGTTCTCGCCGCAGTGGCCGATTTCTCGCCGACGGCGGTGGAAGAGGGCGGCGCGGACACGCGGATTTTCTTCGCGACCGCCCCGCAGCGAGACGGCGCATATGCGGCCCTCGCGGCAAGAGGCCTGCTCGTCACGCGGCAAGACGTTGACGATGAAGATTGGGCCCGCCGCTCGCAACATAACCTTGCGCCGGTCACCATCGGCCGTCTCACGGTCGTTCCCCGGCCCGAGATGCTGTCGTCCGATCCCCAGCCTCCAGGCCCAGGCCTCCACCCTCTGACCATCGTCATCCAGCCGTCGATGGGCTTCGGCACAGGTCACCATGCGACGACGCGGTTGTGTCTGGCTGCCTTGCAAGAAACGAAGGTGACCGGGGCGTTCGTGCTCGATGTGGGGACCGGATCGGGAATCCTCGCCATCGCGGCCGCGCGTCTAGGAGCATCGGGCGCGCTCGGGATCGATTCGGACGCGGACGCGATCCAATCGGCGAATGAAAATCTTGGGGCCAACCCCGAAGCCGGCGACGTCCGGTTCGAGTTGATGACCATCGCGGACGGCTCGGGCCCGCCGCACGCCCTTCCCCACGCCGACGTCGTGATGGCGAATCTGACCGGCGCGCTCCTCCTTCGCGTTGCGGGGTCGTTGCTCGACGCGGTGAACCCCGGCGGCACACTCATCATCAGCGGCATCCTCGCCGATGAGGAGGCCACCGTGCGCGGCGCGTTCTCGAAGGCTGCCAACATCTGGCGGCGGCAGGAGGACGAGTGGGTCGGCTTGGGATATTCTGTCTAAGAGCGCGTTGCAAGATTAGCCGGCTCCGGGTGGCCGCGAACGGGCGCCCGCTCGGGCGCGGAGGCGTCACCCGTGACCATGGCCCTTCGCCGAGCACCCGAGTGGGCTGTTCGCGGACAGGACCCGAGAGCGGCTGATTCTGCAACGGCCTCCAGGAGAAGGCATGGTCCGCCGGATGCTGCTGCCACTGCTTGGCGTGCTCGTCGTCACCGCGCTGTCGGCCCAAACGCCGCGTCCCGGTCAATTGCAGCAGCCCGCGCGCGACACGCCCGCCCAGAAAGACAACGCGTCGCCGCCGGCGCCGATGGGCCGGATCACTGGACGCGTCCTCGCCGCCGACAACGGACGCCCGATCAAGCGCGCCCGCGCGTACGTCAGCGCGCCTGAGCTCCCGCAGGGCCGCGCCACACTCACCGACGACAACGGCGTCTTCGAGCTCACCGAGCTGCCCGCCGGCCGCTACACGCTGACCGTGTCGAAGACCGGCTTCGTCACGCTGTCGTACGGCCAGCGCCGGCCCTTTCAGGGCGGCACGCCGCTGCAGCTGCGCGACGGCCAGCAGATGGCCGGCATTGCGTTCCGGCTGCCGCGCGGCAGCGTCGTCGGTGGTCACGTCTTCGACGAGACCGGCGATCCGATGCCGGGCACGACGGTGCGCGTGATGCGCTATCAGTACGCGCAAGGCGACCGTCAGCTGGTCCAGGCGGGGACCGCCCAGACCGACGATCAGGGCTCGTTTCGTGTGTGGGGATTGAACCCGGGCGAGTACTACGTCAGCGCCGTCACGCGCAACTTCGACTTCGGGCCGTCCAACCGCGGAGGCGGGCCGGCCGGTGGTGGTGGCGGCGGAGGTGGCGGACGCTTCGCCGGCGGCGGACGCGGCGGTGGCGACCGGGGCGGTGCGGCCGGCCGCGGCGCGATTGATGCCTCGTCGGACGAGGAAACGCTCAAAGCCTACGCGCCGACGTATTACCCGGGCGTCGGATCGGTCAACGACGCGCGGCCGGTCGTGCTCGCCGTCGGACAGGAGTTCCTGGACATCAACTTCAGCCTGTTGCTTGTCCGCACGGCGCGGATCACCGGAATCGTCACAAACCCCGACGGCACGCCGACAAGCGCGGGGCAGATCAACCTGACCCCGGAGGGCGGCGGAACCGGCGGGCGCGGCCAGCTTGGGGTCAACTTCGGGAGCCGGATCGAATGGGACGGCGAATTCGCAATCGCGAACGTGCCTCCAGGCCGATACGTCCTCCGGGCGCGGGGTAACGACACCGAGACCCCGCAGTACGCGGCCCAGCCGCTCACAGTGACCAGCGACGGTGACGTCGCCGACGTCACCGTCATCCTCTCTCCCAGCGCGTCGGTCAGCGGCACCGTGACGTTCGAAGGCACGCAGGCGCCGGAGCTGAATCAGATCCGGATCACCGCGCCGTCGGCCGAAAACGCCTCCATCGGGCCGAACCCGAACGCGCGCGTCGACAAGGAAGGGCACTTCACGCTCGACGGTGTGCCCGCGGGCCTGCATTGGATCCGCTCGGGCGGTGGGCTGCGCGGCTGGTCGTTGAAATCGGTGATCGTGCACGACCGCGATGTGGCCGACACGCCCATCGCGCTGCGCAGCGGTGAGACGCTGAAAGACGTCCGCGTGGTGTTCACGAGCCGGCAGACCGAGATCAACGGCACGGTCACCAGCGAGAAGGGAGACCCAATCACCGATTTCACGGTGCTCGCGTTCCCCACCGATCCGTATTTATGGCGGCCGCTGGCGCGTCAGATCATGATCGCCCGGCCGGACCAGAACGGAAAATTCCAGATGCGCGGGCTGCCCCCAGGAGACTACTACCTCGCCACCGTGGATCCCGCCGAACAGGGAGAATGGTTCGAGCCCGCGTTCCTCGAGCAGCAACGGATTGCGGCGACGCACGTCACGTTGAGCGACGGCGACGTCAAGACGCACGATTTCCGCATCGCAACAAAGTAGGAATCTGGTCAGAGATCGTTCCAGAGAAATTGCAGCACGCTGATGGCGGCGATCGGCACCGCGTCGGCGCGCAGCGTACGGTGACCGAGCGTCACTAGGCGAACGCCGTGGTCTCGTGCCGCCGTCCATTCCCCTTCCGTCCAGCCGCCCTCCGGACCCACGAGCACCGCGGCATCCGGCGGCAGCGGCTCTTTGCGCAGCGCCCCAATCGGCTCGACGGCCGCCGACGTCCCCGGCTCGACCAGCATCAGCCGGATCGCCGCGGCGGGCTCGTCGAGGAAATCCTCGAAGTGCAGCGGAGTGCGGATATCGGGCAGCGTGGCGCGTCGCGATTGTTTCACGGACGCGAGGGCGACCCGGCGCCATCGATCCAGCCGCGCGCCGGTTCTAAGCGCGGCGACCGTCGTTTCGGTCCGCGCGGTGACGATCGGATGAATCGCGGCGGCCCCCAGCATCACCGCGTCGCGGACGATGTCGTCCATCTTTTCGCCTTTGAGCACCGCCTGCACGAGCGTCAGTGCCACCGCCGGCTCGGCGGCAGCCTCGATCCTCGAGATGATCCGTAGGCGCACGTCGCGGCGTTCGGTTGCCGCCACGCGCGCGAGGAATTCGTGTCCGCGTCCGTCGAACACCGCGACCGTGTCGCCGGCCGTCAGGCGCAGCACGCGTGTGAGGTGCTCGGCCTCCTCGCGCGGGAGGGTTACGGTCTCGTCGCCCGGATCGAGCGTCGGCGCGAAGAATCGATGCACGAAACGATCAAGTCCACGTCGCTCGAAGACTGCCCTGTGCATCGGTCGCACGGCCGACAGAGGCGCCAGCGTGTGCGGGACACACCTCGTAGACCCAGAGGTGGCGGTCCGGCACGCGCCCGTACTGGATGCCCCTCAACGCCTCGTACAGCTTCATCGTCACCGGACCGGGGCTGCCGACCGCAGTTCGGATCGATGGCTCGTCTTCGAATCGCAGGCTGTTGATGCCGATCACAACCGCCGCGGTGCCGCACGCGAACATCTCCGTGATGCTGCCGTTCTTCACGCCGGTGATCAGTTCGTCGATGGTGATCGGATCTTCGCGGACCTCGAGCCCATGCTCCCTGGCGAGCACCAGGAGCGAATCGCGCGTGACGCCCCGCAGAATCGTGTCGGTGGTCACAGGCGGCGTCCGCAGGCCGCCGTTCTGCACGAACATGATGTTCATGCCCCCCATTTCCTCGACGTACTGATGGTCGTGCGCGTCGAGGAAGAGCACCTGCGCGCACCCCATCGCTTTCGCCTCTTCGGTGATCTTGATCGTGCCGGCGTAATTGGCGCCGGCCTTCACGCCGCCCATCAAGCCGGGCGCGGTTCGGACGACCGAACGGGTCACGAGCACGTCGATCGCGCCAGGACCTTCACCGGCGCCTTTGAAATACCCGCCTGACGGCAGCGTCAGGATGAAGAAGATGAACTCGCTGGCGCTCTTCACCCCCAGCGTCGCATCCACGCCCATCGCGGTCGGCCTGATGTAGAGGCATCCCGGCTCACCCGGCAGGAAGTGCCGCTCGTTCTCGACGAGCGCGCGAATCGCCTGGATGAAGAAGTCCTCATCGATCTGCGGGATGCTGAGACGCGCGCAGGACTGCTGCATCCGCTTCGCGTTCATTTCGGGCCGGAAGAGGACGACCCGACCGTCTTCCTGACGGAAGGCCTTCATACCCTCGAAGACCGTCTGGCAATAGTGGAAAACCAGCGACGCCGGATGCAGCGCGAAGGGTTCGACCGGCTGAATGCGCGGGTTGCGCCACTCACCGTTCTTGTATTCGGTCACGAAGAAATTCGGCGTGAACATCCTGCCGAACTCCAACTGGCGTGGATCGAGCGGCTCGGACGGCCGCCCCGTGTGCGTGAGATTCGTAATCTGCATATGGGTACTTCTCATTCTCTCCCGCAAGGGTCGAAACGCGCAAATACCAGGCGCGAAACCGGCGCGACCGAAATGCTAGCAGTCCGTGGTGAAAGTCTGGCGTCGCACCGAGACGGGCGAGGCGCCCCGCTGGCAAGGCGCGACGACCGAGAATACCGGGAGTATTTGACGGAGGAGCAACGCAGCCAGCGGAGATGCATCGCCCGTCGAATGCAGCCAGACTTTCACCACGGGCTGCTATACTCGCCACTGTGTTTTTCCGCGGTCAGATCGTCGGCAAATACAAAGTGCTGTCGACGATCGGCAGCGGCGGGTTCGGCACGGTCTACCTCGCCGAAGACACCTGGATCGACAAGAAAGTCGCGCTCAAGGTCCCACACAAACAAGGCGTGGATTTCGGCGAGCTGCTCAGAGAGCCGCGCCTGCTCGCCACACTGAATCATCCGAACATCGTCACCATCCTCACGGCGGAAAAACAGGACAACGTGTTCTTCATCGTGATGGAGTTCGTGCCCGGCGAGACGCTCGAAGCCATCATCGCGCGCGAGGGTGCGCTCGATCTGGCGCTGGCGCTCGACTACACGTGCCAGATCTGCAACGCCGTCGATCACGCGCATCGCCAGGGCGTCCTACACCGCGACCTGCGTCCGTCGAACGTGCTGGTCACCGAGCACGGCCTGCTGAAGGTCGCCGACTTCGGCACGTCGCGGTTTCTCGAAATCGCCGCGCACGGCACCACGGTCATCGGCAGCCCGCCGTACATGGCTCCCGAGCAGTTCCACGGCAAGGCGGTGTTTGCGTCGGACATCTACTCGCTCGGCGTCACGATGTACCAGATGTTCACCGGCGTGCTCCCGTACGAGACGCCGTCGCCCGCCGATGTGGACCGCTTGATGCGCGGCGATCTCGTGTCGGCGCCGCGGCTCAAGAATCCGAAGATCCCGAAGGCGATCAACGACATCGTGCTGAAGGCGATGGCGCCCGACATTCCCGCCCGCTACCAGCGAGCGAGCGAGCTGCTCGACGATGTTCTGGCGGCGCGGACGCCCGGCGCGCGCCGGCCGACGTCCGCGATGGAGACCGAGTCCAGCCAGGTGCAGGACATCCACGCGCGTCTGAAAGCGCGCGAAACACCGCGGCCGCGCTTCTGCTGGCAGTGTCGGAAGCCGCTGCACGCGCGCTCCGATCGGTGTCCCTTCTGCGGTGAGGCGCAGTAATGCGCTAGAATCGGCAGAAGACGGTCGCTTGCCACATGCACGTCAACGATCTGTTGAAGATTGCCGTCGAGAAGGGCGCGTCCGACCTCCATATCAAAGTCGGCAGCTACCCGATGCTGCGCGTGCGCGGCACGCTCACGCCGGCATCCGAAGAGAAGAAGCTCGACCACGAGGACGTCGTCGCGATGAGCGCGGCCGTGATGTCGACCGCGCAGAGCCAGAAGTTCAAGGAAGCGCAGGAGGTCGACCTCGCCTACAGCGTTCCGGGCCTCGGCCGGTTCCGCTGCAACATCTTCCAGCAGCGCGGGACCGTCGGCCTGGTGCTGCGCATCATCCCAATGCAGATCCGGACGGTCGAGGAGCTGGGCCTGCCGCCGGTGCTCAAGAAGATCGCCAGCGAGGAACGCGGCCTCGTCCTCGTGACCGGCACGACCGGGAGCGGCAAGAGCACGACCCTCGCGGCGATGATCGACCACATCAACAAGACGCGTTCGACCCACGTGATGACGGTCGAGGATCCCATCGAGTTCCTCCACCGCGATCTGAAGTCGATGATCAACCAGCGCGAGGTAGCGGTCGACACCCGATCGTTCGCACAGGCGCTGCGAAGCGCCTTGCGGCAGGATCCCGACGTGATTCTCGTCGGGGAGATGCGCGATTTCGAAACGATCGACACAGGGCTGCTCGCGGCCGAAACGGGCCACCTGGTGTTCTCGACGCTGCACACGCTCGACGCGACCGAAACGATCAACCGCATCATCGCGGTCTTTCCGCCGCATCAGCAGAAGCAGATCCGGCTGCAGCTCGCAAGCGTGCTCAGAGCGGTGATCTCGCAGCGGCTCATGCCGAAGACCGACGGCAACGGCCGCGCCCCGGCGGTCGAGGTGATGATCAGCACGCCGTTCATCCGCGATTGCATCGTCGACAAGGAAAAGACCCACCAGATCCAGGGCGCGATCGCGTCCGGCACGTCCCAGTACGGGATGCAGACGTTCGATCAATCCATTTTCGGCCTGTTCGAACAGGGGCTGGTCTCCTACGAAGAGGCGCTGCGATGGGCCAGCAACGTCGACGAGTTCAAGATGCGAGTGCAAGGCATCTCGACGACGTCGGATATGAGCCGGGATCAGATGGCCAAGACGGTCGTCGGCGCCCCGGAAATCACGCGCTTCGGCAGCTAACCTTTCAGCCGACATGCACAACGTCGAATGCACAATGCATTTGTCGTTCGGCATTTGGCATTGCGCGACGTGAACGCATATCTCGACGGCCTCAGGATGCTCGCGCGGCGGGAACTGTCTGAGGCGCAGATTCGCCAGCGCCTCGCGCGACGCAAGCACGCCGTCGAGGACATCAACGCCGCCGTCGTCCGGCTCCGTGAGGAGCGCGCCATCGACGATGCCCGGGTGGCGGAAGCGATCGCGCGGACGCAAGTGTCGATCAAAAAGCGCGGGAAGCTCCGCGTGCGCCGGCAGATCGAGCAGGCCGGAATCCTGCCCGCCACGGCGAACCGAGCCATTGACGAGGTGTTCGGCGCGCTCGATCAGGACGTCCTGCTCGAATCATCGCTCGCCAAACGGCTTCGTGGTCGCGAGCAGATCGCGGACGACGCGGAGTTCCGCCGACTCTATCGATACTTGATCGGCCAGGGATTTGAGCCGGACCGGGTGATGGCCATTCTCAAGAACCGCAAAGGTCACAAAGAATGATCCAGATGACATCGAACGAGATTCGCCGGTCGTTCCTCAAATACTTCGAGGACCACGGCCACCGCATCGTCGCCAGCTCGCCACTCGTTCCGGGGGACGATCCGACGCTGCTCTTCACCAATGCCGGGATGAACCAGTTCAAGGATGCGTTTCTCGGCCGCGAGAAGCGCGCGTACACGCGCGCGGCCACGTCGCAGAAGTGCATGCGCGTGAGCGGCAAACACAACGACCTCGACAACGTCGGACCATCGCTGCGGCATCACACGTTCTTCGAGATGCTCGGCAATTTCTCGTTCGGCGACTACTTCAAGAAAGAGGCGATCGGATTCGCCTGGGAACTGCTCACCGGCGTCTGGAAGATATCGCCCGACCGGCTGATTCCGTCGATCTTCAAGGGCGATCGCGGCATTCCTCGAGACGATGAGGCGTACGAGATCTGGAAGCAGTTTGTCGCTGCCGATCGCATCCTCGAGCTGGGCCTCGACGACAACTTCTGGCAGATGGGCGAGACGGGACCGTGCGGCCGCTGTTCGGAGATTTACTACGCCCGCGGTTCGGGTCGCGATCCCGAAATCGAGATCTGGAACAACGTGTTCATGGAGTTCGAACGGAACGCGGACGGGACGCTCACGGCGCTGCCGGCGCCGTCGATCGATACAGGGATGGGCCTGGAGCGCCTGACCGCGGTGCTTCAGAACCGAGACTCGAATTACGACACCGACGTCTTCGCGCCGCTGCTGGCCGAGATCCGATCGCTGTCAGGCCACGCGTATGCCGCGACCGCCGGCGCCAGCGACGTGTCGATGCGCGTCGTCGCCGACCATATCCGGGCGACGACATTTCTGATTGCAGACGGCGTCATCCCGTCCAACGAGTGGCGCGGGTACGTATTGCGGAAAATCATGCGGCGGGCGATGCGGCACGGCAAGCACCTGGGCGTGACCGAACCGTTTCTGCACCGGCTCGTCGCCGTCCTCGACCGAGAGATGGGCGACGCGTATCCCGAGCTGCGCACGAATCGCGACACGATCGAAAGAACGATTCTCGCCGAAGAAAGACGTTTTGATGCCGTCCTCACAGAGGGATTGCCGCGCCTCGAGGCGGAGATCGGCAAAGCGCTCGAGTCGCCGGACCGGATGCTCTCCGGCGAAGCGGTGTTCCGTCTGTACGACACCTTCGGGTTGCCGTACGACTTCATCGAGGACACCGCGGCCACCCAGGACGTCACCGTCGATAAGGTTGGATATGAGCGGGCCATGGAAGGCCAGCGAGACAAAGCGCGCAGAAAGAGCGCGTTCGACGGCGAAAAGAAACCCAAGGAGTTCGTGCTGGAGGCGGAGCCTGGTCACTTCGCGGTCCGGGGTATGCCGGCGAGTCTCAATCTCGAAAGCGTCGGAGATCAATTCGAGGGCTACGTGAGCACCAGGCTGACGGGCGTTCCCATCGTCGGCCTGTTCGACGACCGGCGGCAGCCGGTGGAGACTCTCACGAGCGGACACGGCGGTTATGTCGCGTTCGCCCGCACGCCCTTTTACCTCGAAGCCGGCGGTCAGGTCTCTGACGTCGGCCGCATCTACAGCGAAGCGACCGATGCATCAGCCACCGTCGAAGGTCTCGTGCGCATCCGTCCGGGTCTGCCGCGGGCGCATCGGGTTCGCGTCACGGCTGGAACGCTCCATCTTCGTGACATCGTCACGGCGGAAGTCGACGCCGACGTTCGCGACGCGACCCGTCGCAATCATACGGCGACGCATCTGCTGCACGCGGCGCTGCGTCAGGTACTCGGCAGCCACGTCAAACAGGCCGGCTCGCTCGTCGCGCCAGACCGCCTGCGATTCGACTTCGCCCACTTCCAAGCTGTCACGCACGACGAGAAGGTGCGCATCGAGCAAATCGTGAACGAGCAGATCCGCGCCAACACGCCGATCGAGACCGAGGTGCGGTCGACGGAAGAGGCGATCGCGTCTGGCGCGATGGCGCTGTTCGGCGAAAAGTACGGCGACAAGGTCCGCGTGGTTAGCGTCTCCAGCTTCAGCAAGGAACTGTGCGGCGGGACGCACGTCGCCGCCACCGGCGACATCGGCTTCTTCGCCATCGTGGGGGAGGCCGGCGTCGCGGCAGGAGTGCGCCGAGTCGAAGCGCTGACTGGCGCGGGCGCCGTGCGATGGGCGCAGCAGCAGCGCCAGGCGCTGGTCCGCCTCATCGACGCGCTGGACGTCAACGACGATCAGGCGGTCGAGGCGGTCGAAAAGCTCCAGGCCGAGACCAAGCGCCTGACCCGCGAAGTCACCCAGCTCAAGACGAAACTGGCCATGGGCGGCACGCAGTCGGCGGCCGACGACACGGTCGAGGTTGCAGGGGTCCGTCTCGCCAGACGGAAGGTCGCGGATCTTGACAAGGATGCGCTGCGGCAACTCGCCGACTCGCTGAAGGCGAAGATCAAGAGTGGCGTTGTCGTCATTGCTTCCGCCAACGACGGTAAAGTCCAAATCGTCGTGGCAGTGACGCCTGACCTCATCCAGCGGGTCAAAGCCGGACAAATCGTCAAGGAAATCGCACCCATCGTCGGAGGAGGAGGCGGCGGCCGTCCGGATTTTGCCGAGGCTGGCGGCAGGCAGCCTGACAAAATCGACGAGATGCTCCAAGCCAGCGAAGCGGTCCTTGCCAAGCTGCTAACCGGGTAGCACCACGCCCGTCGTGAAATATGCGGCTGATCAGGCCGCCTTGTATTCGCGGACTTCGAACCGCACGCCAGAGCGCGCGGCCTCCTGAAGGACGGTCTCGAGCGAGGATGCTACCGCCGAGTCAGGATAGTCCTCGCCGCACGTATCGCACGCGTCGGCCGGCACGTTCCGGATCACGATCGTCGTGCGGTCGCGGTCGACAGTGACGGTCGTCCGGCCCGCTTTCAACGTCCCGTACTTACACGCGAGACACTTCATCGTGTTCGCCTCAGTCTGAACTCGTGGGGATCCTTGCTGAAGGCGAGGTCGCTATCCGACAGCGGGAAGCCGAAGCGTTGAGCGGCATCGGCCGTGGCCGCAGTGAACGACGCGTCCGGGAAGATGCCGAAGCGGCCGATTTCCCGCGCGACATGCGTGCTGATGTTGCGGAGTCGCACGACGGCGACGACGGTCCCGCCGCGCGGCGGGACATAGCCGACGACGCGGAGCGTGATCGAGGCGGGCGCACCGGGATCGGATGTGATGCAGCGCGCGGGCCGCAGTTCCGCGGGACTGGCCGCGGTCGCCACGAGGCGGTCGCCCTCGGACTGCGGGCTCGCCGTGACGGAACCGGCGCGCGATCGCGACGGCCCTGCCCCACCGCGAGAACGTCAACGCGGCCATCGCTCACGAGGGCGCTGGATTCGCCGGAAGGGCAGCAGATGATCGGGGCGCTGCGCAGCGGGATCCTCGTGCTCCTCGCTGCGCCGTTCGCCGTGTTCGGAACGGTGGCCACGCTCGCCATTCGGCGATTTCGAAAAGCAACGCCCTGGAACTGGAGGGATGTCTCTGCGCGTGCTCGAGTGTGCTGGCCATGAACACGATCAGGAAGGCGCTCGAAGAACTGACCGATTTGCCCTCAATGAGAGCCTGTATTGGCTCCGCTTTGCACAGAATGCGCAGCTGACGAAGTTCAAAGATCTGCCGCAGCTGATCGACGAAGCGGATCAGCTGACGGCGATCGTCACCTCAATGACCCGCAGGGTCACGGAGATTTTTTCGTGCCGGGCTTGGCCGATCGGGCTCGAAGGATGTCGAGAGGACTTCGCGCGCCGGGTTGCGCAGTTCCTTGACCACGTGTAAGTACACCATCGTTGTCTCGACGTTCGCGTGCCCCTGGTACTCCTGGATCTGCCTGATATCCACGCCGTCGAGCATGTCCACTGCGTGGTTACCAGCGGCGCCTTATCACGCGACCGCACCCGCTGGATCCGAGGCCGCGCGACGTTTCTGTTTCCGGTCACGGCGCTCGCGATCGTCTTCCGCGCCAAGAATCTCACGGGTTTCCAGGCCGCCTTCGCGCACGGCGATCTGACCTTCGCCGCGGGAACGGCGCCGCTGGCCGATCGCGCCCGGTTTGCGGGCTCGTCACGTCGCTGCGGGCCACGCCCTGGGTGGTCTATGCGAAACGGCCGTTTGGCGGGCCAGCGCAGGTCCTCCAGTACCTCAGTCGCTACACCCATCGCGTCGCCATCTCGAACGCGCGATTGATCAGCCTCACTGACGGCGTCGTGCGGTTCCGCTGGAAGGACTACGCCGACCGCGGCCGGACGAAGATCATGGCGCTAGCGGTCGAGGAATTCCTCCGCCGCTACCTCTTGCACGTGCTCCCGCGCGGCTTCGTGCGCATCCGACACTTCGGGCTGCTTGCCAACGCGCACCGGCGGCGCACGATCGCCTGCGCGCGCAGTTTCTCGGCGCGGGCACCCCGCCAGCAGCGTCGGGTAATCAGTCCTCGGCGGATGTCGGTCCCACGCGGTGTCCGATCTGCCGGCAAGGCCATTGGCAGGTCGTTGAGATCCTGCGCGCGTTGGCATCAGGGCCGCTGCCCATCGCATCCGACACGTCCTGACGCACCGACGATGGCTCACGACCGGCCCACGTTCGGCGCGATCGGCAGCACTGCAAGTTTTGGTTGGCGCCAGCCGAACTCGCGTGGAATCATGGGTTCAGCCCTCGGGAACTCAACGAGATTCGGCATGTGGTTCTGGAGTACGAACAGATCATCATCGAGGTATGGAATGAGCACTGCGGTCAGCGTTGAATCTCGGATCGATTACGTCGAAGTGACCGATGAGACGATCACAGCCCACCTGGTCGATGGTCGCGTCATCAGCGTTCCGCTCGCCTGGTCGTGGCGACTTTCGGACGCGACGCCGGCTCAACGGGCAAACTGGACGTTGATTGGCGATGGCCACGGCATTCACTGGCCTGACGTCGACGAGGATCTGAGTGCGGACGGCATGCTCAACGGCGTGCCAGCTCGTCGTCCTGGAATTGGCAAGAATCGTCGCTCAGCGCCGGCTAACACCTATCAGCCCTCCCCCCGTCAAGGGCACAGATCTTCTCCGTCCGGTCGTCGGGTCAAGAAGAAGCGCGACCGCAAGACATAACTCCGAATCATCGCGTCCCCTTCAGTGCCGTCTTCGTTTCCAGCGCAGGCTCCCACCCCGATGAGGATGGGGCATTCCAAGGAGCCAAGAATGATTGGAACGCAGCCCTGGCCGGTACCGGAGTTTCGTTCGAGAGGACGCCCGTTGATTGCTCGGCGGACGGCGGCGCCTGCATCCAGATGACCGAGGACTTTGCAGATTCCGGCTGCGCCGGATTTCAGCCCAATGGCATCGACGCTCAGGGCGTGTTCACGACCCCGACGCAGTTGCGGCTCCCGACCGCGCCCGCCGACAGGGATTGGCGCACTCGCGCGCCCAACAATCTTCGCAGGACCATCGCGCACGAACTGGGCCACGCGCTCGGTCTCAAGCATCCGACGTGCGGCATGAGCGACGCTATCATGGCGCCAATATCTCTCGGCCCTGGAGTGACCTGCAACAATTACGTGCCGCCAATTGTGTCGCCGACGCTGAATGACATCCTTCCGACGAAAAGTTCGACGTACGGTGATCACGTGCAGAAGTGGTGCAACTTCTAGCTTTGAATGGAGACCAGGATGAGACTCGAAGTCCTCGTGCGGCGCGGCTTGGTGATTTCCACTTGGCCCCTCATAGTGGGCGCCCTTCTTGCGCAGGCACCGACGCTTCCGGAGCTCGCTCAACTTCACAGGCGAACGGATGCGCGACCGCTCTACATGAGTCGTGTGGTCGAAAGGGTTGTGTTACCGCTCGGGGAGCTGGTTCGGAAAGCCGACCTGATTCTCGAAGGCTCTGTCACGCCTCGGCGAACATACCTTGTCGAGCATCAGCAGTGGCTGTACACAGAGTACGAAGTAACACCGACTCGCGTCATCTTGGAGGCCCGTCCCAGAACCCAGCAGCGCCAGCCTGGTCCGCGCCCCATACTTGTAGAACAGTCCGGTGGCCGTGCAGTGTTCAATGGCGTGGAAGTTGTCGCGCAGGATGGTGAGCTCGCCCTGCTTCCCGTCAACCAGCCACTCGTGTTGTTCCTAAGCTACAACGCGAAGGACGATACCTATCAGATTTTGGACTCGGTTGGCGCATTTACTGTCAAGGACTCAAGAATCGCGCCCCTTCTCAAATCCCATGTCGCAGAGGCGGAATTCAGTGGTGTCGAGCACGGCCGATTCATTAAGGACATTCAGCGGGAAGTCGAGGCGGGCGGAGGGAAACGCTAGACGGCTGTGCCCGTCCGACCCACCAGACCCTACCGCGCCACCACTGGTCTCTTTCTCCCCATCCCTGTCGCCTGTTCGAATGCGTGCGCGATCTTCAGCACGTCGAGATCGCGATGGTGTCTCCCGACGATCTGTAGTCCGATCGGCAGCCCGCCCGGCGTGAATCCGCACGGCACCGAGATCGCCGGCAGGCCCGTCAGCGAGATCGCGTAGCAGGTCCCCATCCAGTCGATGTAGGTGTTCATCTTCACGCCGTTGATCTCTTTCACCCATTCGACCTCGATGGGGAACGGCGCGACCTGCGAGACGGGCAGCACGAGGAACTCGACGCGCTCGAGGAACGCGCGCACGCGCTGCACCAGCGCCGCGCGGCGCGCTTCCGCCCGCGAGACGTCGAGCGCGGAAGCTGGGAGGATTTCTGAGCGAGCCGCCATGATCGCTGCCGTCGGCAATCGGCGTCATGCCGCACGGCGGCAGCACGGGTCCAGTGAAGGACGGCCGGAAGCCGACGACGTTGCACGCTGATCGAAGACCGGCGCGCGTGGCGCGACGCGCGCGAAGGCGCCTATTTGTTGCGCACGAATCTCGTGGGCCAGACGGTCGAGGAGCTCTGGACCAAGTACATCCAGTTGACCGAGGCGGAGGCCGCCTTTCGAGCGTTGAAAAGCGAATTGGCCGGCGCTGGCCTTCCTCGTCGCGCACCGCCATCTCGTACAGATCGGCGACGCTGGCGTACGAGGCTTGCAGTCGCCCCAGGACGCGCTCGATCTTCGCGCGGTCTTTCAACCGACCGG
>JAHFUI010000093.1 GCA_023265175.1 Acidobacteriota bacterium | reverse complement strand
CTTCGACGCGGTCCTCTCGGGCCGCTCCGCATGACTCGGGGTCGGTGTGGCTCGCTAGGCCTTCACCGTATGACTCTTTCATTCACTACACCTCGCCGGTTTAGCCCGGCGCACAAGGAGCACCGCATGTCACCCGTAGAACGAGACGAACGTCAGGAACGTGAGCGCATCAAAGCGGTGGATTTGGCCGTCGGCCAGATCGAAAAACAGTTCGGCAAGGGGTCGATCATGCGGCTGGGCGGGAAAGGCGCGGTGCAGCCGATCGACGCGATTTCCACTGGCGCGATCAGCATCGACTACGCGCTCGGCGTCGGCGGCGTGCCGTGCGGCCGTGTCGTCGAGATCTTCGGCCCCGAATCGTCGGGCAAGACGACGCTGGCGCTGCAGGTGATTGCCGAGGCCCAGAAGACCGGCGGGATGGCCGCGTTCATCGATGCCGAGCACGCGCTCGACGCGGCGTATGCGCAGAAGCTCGGGGTCGACATCGACAACCTGCTGGTTTCGCAGCCCGATAACGGCGAGCAGGCGCTCGAGATCGTCGAGGTCCTCATCCGATCCGGGGGCGTCGACGTCGTGGTCGTCGACTCGGTCGCCGCACTCGTGCCGAAGGCCGAAATCGAAGGCGAGATGGGCGACGCGCAAATGGGGCTGCAGGCGCGGCTCATGTCGCAGGCGCTGCGCAAGCTCACGGGGGTCGTGTCGAAGTCCAAGACATGCCTGATCTTCATCAATCAGCTGCGCGAGAAGATCGGCGTGATGTTCGGCAATCCCGAAACGACGACCGGCGGCCGTGCGCTGAAGTTCTACGCGTCGGTGCGGATCGACATTCGCCGCATTGCGAGCATCAAGGACGGCGACATGGTCGTCGGTGGCCGGACGCGCGTCAAGGTGGTGAAGAACAAGGTTGCCCCGCCCTTCCGGGAGGCGGAGTTCGATGTCATGTACGGGGAAGGGATCTCAAAAACCGGCGACCTGCTGGATCTGGCCGTGGACAAGCGGATCGTCGAGAAGAGCGGCGCGTGGTTCGCATACGGCGGCGAGCGGCTCGGTCAGGGCCGCGAGAACGCGAAGCAGTTCCTCAAGGAAAACCCGGACGTGTATCGCGCCATCGAGGAGCGCGTGCGCCGCGAGCTCGGCCTCACGCGCGACGTCGAGGTGGCGGCTGTGTAACGGGTGACGAGAGGGTAACGCTCATGCGTGGTACCGTCGACCGCCAACGAGTGCGCCGGTTGTTTGGCGAAACCGTCCGTGAGCTCGGCATCCTCACGATGGGTATTCGTGCCGCTGGATGCGGTCGCGCCGTCTCGCGCTCCACCCGCGTGGCAAACGGACTCGGCTCCTCGTCCGTGTCCCGCTGTGCCGCGCTCTCGATCGCGGCGGAGTAGGTGACCGAGCCCGGGTCGCGCACGGGCGTGTCCTCGGCATCGCGCCCTTCGGCGCTCCAGACCACGCACAGCTTGACCTCGCGCGTCGTGGACGAGCCGTCGGGCTGCTTGCCCGCGCGGCCCTCCACCTCGGCGGCGCGCATCGGCACGCCGGTGCCGTCCATGCCCACGTACAACGTCGGCGCCACCGGCTCGTTGGCCGGCGGCGCCTCGCCCCGACGCCGCTCGTCCTCGGCGATCTCGCGGCCGAGCGCTTCGGCGGCCCGCTCGACGTGCGAGGTCGGCACGTCCCCGCCGGCCAACTCGTGCAGCAGTTCGTGTCCCTCCTCGAAGCTGACCATCGCGCCCACTCGCCCGACCATGCGCAACACGCCCGGCGACAACGAGGAGCCCTCCAGGCCCAGCGCCCGGTCGCGCGGGCAGAAGCCCGTCTCGCACCGCGCGCAGTGGTAGTAGGCGCGCGCCAGCGTCAACGCGCCGAGCACGCTCTCGAACGTGTTCGTGTGCCGGCCGGCCTAGCGCGCCGGCTGCCCGCACGCGCACGGCGCGGTCGGGCCCAGATGGTCCGCCGTGTCGGCGTTCACGCGTTGCTCCACTGCGCGGGCCGCCACACGCATCGCCTTGCGGCGCGCGGCCATCTCGATGGCCTCAAGGTCCCAGTCCTCAACGGTGGCCGGACCTACCAGCGCGTCGATCTCGGTGACGATCTCGGCTTCGAACGCCGTTGTGAAGCCCCCTTTGGGGCGGCCTCGTGCGAGGTCGCCTCGGGTGCCTCGATCTTGGCCTCGCATAACCGCTCGCTCGTGTCGACCAACTCACGCACCAAGCCCCGAAACCGTTGGTACTCCGCAATTTGTCGCCGGGTGACGTCGACCGCGTGCGGCGGGATGATGTGCGTGACCGTCTTGCCGCCCACGGCTCGGGTCAGCGACCAGCTCGGCCCGTGACCCGAGGCGCTCTTGCCGGCGCAGTGGCACCCGGGCTTGCCGCACCGCCGGTAGCGCTCGACGAGCGAGCCAGGTCGCATATCGCTCGCCTGGTCGATCTGGTGCTTGATCGCGGCGCGACGCTTCTCGAGCACGGCGGCCTCTTCGTGGGCAGGGTTCGGCATGGGGCTCCTTTCTGACAGCATAATATACTGTCAGATTAAAGCACAAACCCGCCGCTCGATCAACTTCCCTCACAATGGTGACGTGCGCCCGGACCGGGCCCTCGTCTTGGTTCGGTCCAACATCACGTGCTAAGATCGCTGTCTCCCCTAAGCACGCAATTCCCGCGTGGCGAGGTAGCTCAGTTGGTAGAGCATACGACTGAAAATCGTAGTGTCGACAGTTCGATTCTGTCCCTCGCCACCATCTGCTAACTTCATTAAACACAATAACTTATATATACTTTTCAACGGCCGATCTTAGCAGGCCAGAACCGCTCGGGGTCACACTGGGGTCACAGTCGGACGCCAGTCAGCGCCCGGCCCTCCCCGCCGACCGCTTTTGTGGCCCTTGCCGCCGATGACCGATTGATCGACGCCTATGTCTCTGGTGTCAATCACGTCGTCGGCATCGCCCACGAAGACGAACCGCCCATCGCGGCTGTGTTGGAGCCAGCCTTCCCGCCCGCAATCGTACAGACACGGTGACTCGGAGCCGCCGTGAACACCTCCGGAGCTCTTCGCGTCTGAAAATCGTCTGGCTCTTGGGAATGTCGACGAAGTGCCATGTCGTCGCGCAGGTTGCTGCGGAGATGCGAAGATGGAGTTGTTCGACTACATCGAGGTGTTCTATAACCAGCGACGCCGGCATTCGACGCTGGGTCAGATCAGTCCAGCGGCCTTCGAGCCGGCGCGCCGTTACAGTGCTCAAACCGCGTAGTTAACCTGTCCACCGAATCGGATCAGGCTCACAAGGGGCGGCGCATTTCGTGAAGCGGCGCTCGTGGCTCACGAGCGGCACGCCAAGGAGACACCGATGACCGAAAAGACGAGATACATGACCATGCTTTATCACGGCGGGGAGTCCACATGGTTCGTCCTCGATAAGCCGCCAGTTGGGCTTCCCCAAGCAACGATTCGCCTGAAAATTGGAAGTCACTACTACTTCGTGAGCACCGAGGCGCCCATCGTCGATGCGGCTTCCGGCACGACGCTGATCTTCGTTCAGGCCACGACGCACCATAGCGTCTGGGGCATCAACATCAATCCGGAGGGCGCTGTCTACGAACTGACGAAAGTCGACCCGCACGACTTTCACATCGACCCCAATTGGCGCGAGATCGACAATCCCTTCACGACGTTGGCGTAACGGTCAAGGCTGTGCGATCGCGGGAACGCGTCGCGTGCGCCGACGGTCCTCGAGCGGCTACTCGCGGATCGCGTGATTGCGTGCTGGATTCAGGTGAATCCCGCCCTGTAGGCGCTGCGCGTGGCCGGCGCCCCGCGATACACCGTCTACCTGAAGCCCGCGGCAGAACGGGCGCTCAAGAAGACCACAGACCACACCGCCCGCCGACGCATCGCCAAGGCGATCGACGGGCTCGCCACCACGCCACGGCCCTCTGGCGTCATCGCGATTCACGACGGAGAAGGCCTGCTGCGCATCCGCGCCGGCGACTACCGGATCACCGACACCGTGGAGGACGCCGCGCTCACCGTGCTCGTCGTCACGATCGGCCACCGTATCGGCGATAAGAGCCGCGATGCTCGCCGGCCCCGCTGGCCGGCCCTTCGATGAGATTCAGGGAAATTCCCTGAAGCACACGGACGTCCGTCGAAAACCACCGCGAAATTCCCAGCACACGTCCATCGTCCAGCCTGGGTACCGAAAAAACTGGCAACCGCGCGGACGATATTCTCACGGATCCGTCGGAGGTCTCACATGGTCGGCGCTGCGGTCACCGCCACTCTGGCGCGTAATTGCGTTTGCGAATCTTCTCTTCGACCCTGAGGCTCAAGGTGAACAACGCGAACACTTCGACTAGTCCAATGAACGCGTAAATCGCGTACCGCAGGAAGGCGCTGGGGTCGGGCCAGCACGTGAAACCAGAGTCGAGACAGCTCTTCGTAAGGCGTTCCAGCTCGGCGGACTCGCGCAAGATCAGCGCAACGGCAGCCCCGAAAATCACCGCTGTACCGGCGAGGTTCCCGAGAATGATCTGCTTCGTCCGCCAGATCGGGAACGCGACCAGCACGCCCAGCAGCGGCGGAGCCGTCATCATCAGCGCGATCCAGCGCCAACTCAGCTCGTTCACAGGCTCACGCGACCAATGTCAAAGGTGTCGTTGGACATGACGGTCGGGAAAGTCTACTGTCAAAGTATCTACTTTGACAGTGAGGCTTAGCAGTCCGTGGTGAAAGTTGCGACGGTATTCGGCCGGCGCTGCATCCCCGTGGGCGGCGTTGCTCTTCCCTCAAATATGGCCTGATATTCTCGGTCGTCGCGCCTTGCCCACGGGGCGCATCGCCGCCCTCGGTGCTCGCCGCAACTTTCACCACGGGCTGGTAGGATGTGACTGCTGGGAATCACGATAGGTGCTGCCCCGTTCATGTTTCAACCGCCCGTTCTGACACGAAATCGAGTGCGCGTCGCCTACGCCATTGCGGTGACGACGGACGTGCTGCAATTCCTCTTAGGCCCGCTGGGTTGGGCGTTTGCCGATGAAATCCTCGATATCGCGGCTACGATCCTGACCTCAAGGGTCATCGGGTTTCATCCCTTGCTGCTGCCGACGTTTATCATCGAATTTCTGCCCGTCACCGATTTGCTGCCGGCCTGGACCGGATGCGTGGCGCTCGTTGTGGCCCTTCGGAAAAGGCAGCAAGCTGTCTCGCAACAGCCGCCCGCCCCGGGGCCGGTAATCGACGTGTAAGGACGGGTTCTTACGACATCCATCGTTACATGTATCGGTTGGCGACAAAAGCGGCGCGGGTGGCTGCGAAGGTATCGCGCCTCCCAGTTATTTCACCGTCACACGCTCCGGTTCTTCGGCTTCGCGAGCCGTCTCGTGACGCAGGTGTTCGGCCAGGCGTCGCGCGTCCACCTCACCACACCACTTCCCCACGACAATCGTCGCCACGCCGTTGCCAATCAGATTGGTCACCGCCATCGCCTCCCCCATGAATCGATGGATCCCGAGCACGAGCGCCACGCCGGCGACCGGGATGACGCCCGTTGCCGAAATCGTTCCCGCGAGCACGATGAGTGCGGCACCGGCCACACCGGCCGACCCCTTCGACGTGAGCAAGAGGACAGCCAGCAGCGTCACTTGCCGCCGCAGATCGAGCGGCACATTCATGGCCTGGGCGATAAACACGGTCGCGATGCTCAAGTAGATCGCCGTCCCATCCAGATTGAACGAATACCCTGCCGGAATGACGAGTCCCACCACCGACCTGCGGACGCCCAGGTTCTCGAGCTTGGCCATGATCCGCGGCAACGCGGACTCCGATGACGACGTGCCGTAGACGATGAAGATTTCCTCTTTGATGTACTTGATGAACCGCCAGAGGCTGAAGCCGTGCAGCCGGGCGATGGCGTTCAGGACGACCGCGATGAACACGACACACGTGGCGTAAAAACACGCGATCAACGTTCCCATCTGCGCCAGCGTGCCGATGCCGAAGTTGCCGATGGTGAACGCCATCGCGCCAAACGCTCCGAGCGGCGCCGCCTTCATGATGATGCCGACCACCCCGAACAGCACGCGCGACAGCCGGTCGACGAACTGGAATATCGGAGCGCCCGCATCGCCCAGCGCGTGAAGCGCAAAGCCGAACAGGATTGAGAACAACAGCACTTGCAGGATGTCGCCCTTCGCGAACGCGTCGGCGACGCTCGAGGGAATGATGCCGAGCAGGAAGTCCGCGGTGCTCTGCGCTCGAGCGCCGCTCACGTACTGGGACACGGCCTGCGGATCGAGCGTCGCCGGATCGACGTTCATGCCCGCGCCCGGCTGCACGACGTTCACGATGATCAACCCGATGACGAGCGCGACGGTGCTGACGATCTCGAAATAAATCAGCGCGAGGCCGCCTGCCTTGCCGACCGCCTTCATGTCGCCGACACCGGCCACGCCGGCGACGACGGTGCAGAAGATGATGGGCGCGATTACCATCCGCACGAGCTTGATGAACGCGTCTCCGAGCGGCTTCATCGCCACACCGGTGTGCGGAGAGGCGTACCCGAGCGCCACGCCGAGCGCGGTCGCGACGAGCACCTGGCCGTACAGCGTTTTCAGAAAGGGTTTGCGGTCCATGAACGCGCGAGCGGATAATACTCAACTTCGACGACCTGCACGTTCGACTTCATCGACGCGCAACCGGGGCGATGGCGCGTGTGGGCCTGAGCTGGACATGTCTTGCGAAACGCCGTGCGGGCCTTGAAAGCAGACGAGCGCGAATCCGCCGGTGACGCCGACCCCGTCCGGCTGGATGTGTGGCTCGACGTGGCGTGCCTGTTCAAGACGCGATCGGAAGCTCAGAAAGCCTGCAACGGCGGCAAGGTGACGGTCAACGGCCGGCCCGCGCGGCCCAACCGTCCAGTGCGGCCCGGCGATGAGATTCAGATTGGCCGCCCGTACGGCCGCACGCAGCGGCTCGTGGTGAGGACCGTCACCACGCGGCACGTGCCGAGAGCGGACGCGCGGCAGCTGTACGAGGATCGCACGCCCCCGCCGACCGCGGAAGAGATCACGACGCGGCGGCTGGAACGCGTGTACCGCGCGTCAATGTCGCCGCCGCGCGCGCCCGACAAGCGCGAACGGCGGCAGCTTCGTCGTTTGAAAGGTCGGGAAATTTGAGCGTGACCGCCAGCCAGTCCCAAATAGTTCGAGGTCTCATCAGCGTCAGCTCAATCTCTCCTCTTCGTTCAGCAGTTTCTTGGCGGCATCATCGGTTCTAGACGCCCGCGGTGGGCTCTGGCTTCGCGCATACATCCAGGCGACGCTGAAGATGACAACGATGAGCCCCAGCGAAACCCATCTGGGAATCTCGAAGGCGAGATACCCGCCGGCATGCAGGAACTCGATCAGCAATTTGACCGCCACCCACGCGATGATGATGAACGCGCCGTCCACGAGCGGCGGATAGCGTTCGATGAACGACAGCAGTTGCCCGATCACGAGCCGCATCATCACGATGCCGAGAATGCCGCCCGTCAGAATCACCCACAGTTTGGGCGACATGGCGACCGCCACCAGGATCGAATCGATCGCGAAGACGATATCCGTCAATTCGACTTTGACCACTGTCGCCCAGAAAGCGGTCATGCCGAGCCACGGCCGGGCTTTGGGCGGCGTATGTCGCTGGGTGGGGTCTTCGGTGCCGAAGAAATGACGATGGGAAAGGTAAAGAAGGTACGCGCTCCCGACGAGCTTCACCCACAGTACCCCGATGAGGTAAACGGCGAGCACCGTCGCGACGGACCGGAACGCGAACGCGCCGAGAATGCCGTAGTGCAGCGCCTTGCGTTGATCTTTTTTAGGCAGTCCCAGGACGAGTACGGCCAGGACCATCGCATTGTCGGCGCTCAGCAGGCCTTCCAGTGCGATCAACAAAGCGATGGTGAGGAAGTCTGCGGATTGGAGCATGCCCCTGCCCAGTATGGATCACCGGCAAGTTGACACTAGTCGTATCAATGCCTACACTTGGATCGGCGCAACCTTGCATTGCGCGATCAACCATGGCGCTCGATCACGACCTGTACTTCATCAGCATGGCGGCGCGGATGCTCGGCATGCATCCGCAAACGCTGCGGAAATACGAGCGCCTCGGCCTCGTCCGCCCGTCGCGGACCATCGGCAGCATGCGGCTCTATTCGCGCGAAGAGCTCGAACGGCTGAAGATCATCAAACGGCTCGTGGACGAAGCGGGGATCAATCTGGCCGGGATTCAGCGCCTGTTGTCGATCGCGGAGGTCATGCACCGCATCCGGCCGCTGGTGCGCGATGATGCGCTGGCGGCGCGCGACGGCCGGCGGCGTCTCGTCCAGGAGCTCGACGAACTGAGCCGGATGCTCGGCTTCGACTAAACGGGTTCAGGGTTCTGAACCGTCGTATATGGACTTCAAGGACTATTACTCGACGCTCGGGGTTGCCAAGACGGCGACCGGCAAGGAAATCAAGCAGGCGTACCGGAAGCTTGCCCGCAAGCATCACCCGGACGTCAACCCTGCCGACCAGGCCGCCGAGGCGAAGTTCAAGGAGATCAACGAGGCGCACGAAGTCCTGGGCGATCCGGACAAGCGGAAAAAATACGACGAGCTGGGCGCCAACTGGCGGATGTACGAACAGGCCGGCAGGCCGGGCACCGGGCCCCAGGGCGGCGCCTATAACGTGCCCTTCGGCGGCGGCGCTCCTGGCGGTGGCTTCCGGACGATGACGGAAGAAGAAATGCGCGAGATGTTCGGCGACGCCGACCCCTTCTCGGATTTCTTCCACACGTTTTTCGGCGGCACGATGGGCGCGGAAGGCGCGCGCGGCGGCCGCGGTGCGCGCAGGGGCGCGCGCAAGGGCCGCGATTTCGAGCAGGAGATTCAGCTCGATCTCGAAGATGCCTATCGCGGCACGATGCGCCGTCTCTCAATCAAACAGGATGGCCACGCGCGAACCGTCGACGTGCGCATTCCTCCCGGCGTCGGCGACGGATCGCGGGTGCGCGTCACCGGCGAAGGCGAGCACGGCGCGGGCGGCGCGCAATCAGGCGATCTGTATCTGCGGGTTCGCATGGCGCCGCATGCGCAGTTCGAACGCAAAGGCAAGGACCTGTACACGCGCGTGACGATTCCGCTCACGACCGCCGTCCTCGGCGGCGAGGTCGAGGTGACGACGATTGGCGGCAAGTCGCTGAGGCTCAAGATCCCGGCGATGACGCAGCACGGGCAGGTGTTTCGGCTGAAAGGCCACGGCATGCCGGCGGTCGGCAAACCGGACGACCACGGCGATCTCTACGCGACGGTTGACGTCGAGCTGCCTCGCCAGCTGACGCCCGAGCAGCGCGCCCACTTCGAAGCGCTGCAGAAGCTCGAGAAAGGATCAAAGCATTCCGTAGCATAGCCATGGACAACCCTTCGTGTTTTCGTGCCTTCGTGATGATGAACCGCTATGAATATCAATAAATTCACCGAAAAGGCGCGCGACGCCATCGCCGAGGCGCAGCACCTCGCCGAGCAGATGAGCCACGCGCAAATCGAACCAGAGCATCTGCTAGTTGCGCTCATCGAGCAGCGCGAGGGCATCATTCCCGAACTGCTGCGCAAGATGGCGGCCGACCCGGCCGCCGTCGGACGCGGCGCGCGCGATCTCCTCGCCAAGTTTCCACAGGCGTACGGCGGCTCGCAGCCGGGAATCTCGCCGCGACTCAAGCTGGTGACGGATCTCGCGCAGGCCGAAGCGGATCGCCTGAAGGACGAGTACGTCAGCACGGAACATCTCTTCGTCGCCATCGTGTCGGAGACCGGACGCTCCCCCGCCGCTCAGTTCCTCCAGCAGCAGGGGATCACGCGCGACAAGATCTTCCAGACGCTCACGAGCGTCCGCGGCTCGCAGCGCGTCACCAGTCAGAATCCCGAAGGCACCTACCAGGCGCTCGAGCGGTACGGCCGCGATCTCACCGAGCTGGCGCGACGCGGCAAGCTCGATCCGGTCATCGGCCGCGACGAGGAAATCCGTCGCGTCATCCAGGTGCTGTCGCGGCGGACGAAGAACAACCCGGTGCTCATCGGCGAGCCCGGCGTCGGCAAGACCGCCATCGTCGAAGGCCTCGCCGGCCGCATGATCCGCGGCGACGTGCCGGAAGGGCTCAAGACCAAGCGGATCGTGGCGCTCGACATGGGCGCGCTCGTCGCCGGCGCGAAGTATCGCGGCGAGTTCGAGGAACGGCTGAAGGCGGTCCTCAAGGAGATTCTCGACGCCGAAGGTCAAGTCATTCTGTTCATCGACGAGCTCCACACCGTCGTCGGCGCGGGAGCGGCCGAAGGGTCCATCGACGCCTCGAACATGCTCAAGCCGATGCTGGCGCGCGGGGAGCTCCACACGATTGGCGCCACGACGCTGGACGAGTATCGGAAGTACATCGAGAAGGACGCCGCCCTCGAACGCCGCTTCCAGCCGGTCCTCGTCGGCGAGCCGACCGTGGAGGACACGATCAGCATTCTGCGCGGCCTGCGCCAGCGGTACGAGATTCACCACAAGGTCAGGTTCAAGGACTCGGCGCTCGTCGCGGCGGCCGTGCTTTCGAATCGGTACATCTCGGATCGGTTCCTGCCCGACAAGGCCATCGACCTGGTGGACGAAGCGGCCTCGAAGCTCCGGATGGAGATCGATTCGATGCCGGTCGAGCTCGACGAGATCCAGCGGCGGATCATGCAGTTGGAGATCGAGCGCGAGGCGCTCAAGAAAGAGCGGGACAAGGCATCGATCGAGCGGCTCGCAAAGCTCGAAAAGGAGCTCGCCGACCTCAAGGAAGATCAGCGGCGTCTCTCGGCACACTGGGACCAGGAAAAGCAGGCGATCCAGCAGGCCGGAAAGCTGAAAGAGGATCTCGAAGCGGTGAAGCTGGAGATCGAGCGCGCCCAGCGCGCGGGCGACTACGCGAAGGCGTCGGAGCTGCAGTACGGCCGCATGCCGCAGCTCGAGCAGCGCATCAGGGAGGAAGAGAGCCGGCTGGTCGATGTGCAAAAGGGCCAGCGCATGCTGAAAGAAGAGGTCGACGAGGAAGACATCGCCGAAGTCGTCAGCAAATGGACGCACATTCCGCTCAACCGGCTGATGGAAGGCGAAGTCCAGAAGCTCATTCACATGGAAGAGCGGCTGCACCAGCGCGTGATCGGTCAGGACGAAGGGATCATCGCGGTGTCGAACGCCATTCGGCGGGCACGCGCGGGACTACAGGATCCCAACCGTCCCCTCGGGAGCTTTCTCTTCCTCGGTCCGACCGGCGTGGGTAAGACCGAGCTGGCGCGCGCGCTCGCCGAGTTCCTGTTCGATGATGAGCAGGCGATGGCGCGGATCGATATGTCGGAGTACCAGGAGAAGCACACGGTGTCGCGCTTGATTGGCGCGCCGCCCGGGTATGTCGGTTACGAAGAAGCGGGTCAACTCACCGAAGCGGTGCGCCGCCGGCCGTATGCCGTCGTGCTGTTCGACGAGGTCGAGAAAGCGCACCCCGAGGTCTTGAACGTCCTGCTCCAGCTGCTCGATGACGGGCGGTTGACCGACGGCAAGGGCCGCACCGTCGACTTCAAGAACACTGTCGTGATTATGACGTCGAATCTCGGGAGCCAGTTCCTGGCCGAGCAGTCGGTCGACGGAGGCGCCATCAGCGAAGGTGCGCGTCGACAGGCGCTCGACGCGCTGCGTGTGCACTTCCGGCCGGAATTCCTGAACCGGATCGACGACATCATCTTCTTCCACTCCCTCGGGCGCGAGCACATGAAGCGGATTATCGACATTCAGGTCAGCGGTCTGATGAAGCGGCTCGAGGAGCGGAAGATTCACGTCGAACTGACCGACGCGGCGAAGGAGCAGCTCGTCCGCGAAGGGTACGACCCCGCCTACGGCGCGCGGCCGCTCAAGCGCACGATCCAGCGCCGCGTGCTCGACCCGCTGGCCATGCGGGTCCTCGAAGGCGACTTCGGAGAAGGTGATACGATCCTCGTCGACGCGGGTGCTGATGCGCTCACGTTCGAGAAGCGCCCTGCGGTGCGGGCCTAAATGGATCTCGGAGATCGGGTGGGTGGTGGATGAGGACTGATGCAAAAACCGAAGGGTAAACCTCGTTTCAACCCGCTCGGAGGCGATCGACGAGGACAGCGGCAGGCCGGTCAGCGGCCATCGTCGTCGCTGTGGTACGGGCTCGCCTTCTTGATGCTGCTCGGTCTCGCACAGGTGTATTTCCTGACGCCGACCGGCCGGGCGATTCCCTATTCGGAATTCAAGACCCTGGTCAAAAACGGAGACGTCGCCGAGGTGACGATCGGCGACCAGACGGTTCGCGGCACGCTCAAGCAGCCGCGTGCCGGCGACGCGAAGTTCACGACGACGCGCGTGGAAGACCCGAAGCTGACCGAGGAGCTCGAAGCCCGCGGCATCAAATACACGGGCGAGCTTGCAAGTAAATGGCTGCCGGACCTGCTGGGATGGATCGTCCCGCTCATCTTCTTCATCGGTATCTGGGGCTTCTTCTTCCGGCGGATGGGCGGCGCCGAGGGCGGCATCATGTCGTTCGCGCGGAGCCGCGCGAAGATTTATGCGGACGATGAAGTGCAGGTGCGGTTCACCGATGTGGCCGGGGTCGATGAAGCGGAAGACGAGCTGAAAGAAATCGTCGAGTTCCTGAAAAACCCCAAGAAGTACACGAATCTCGGCGGACGGATTCCCAAGGGCGTGCTGCTCGTCGGCCCGCCAGGGACGGGCAAGACGCTCCTCGCCCGCGCCGTCGCCGGCGAAGCGAAGGTGCCGTTTTTCAGCTTGAGCGGCTCGGAATTCGTGGAGATGTTCGTCGGCGTCGGCGCGGCGCGGATCCGGGATCTGTTCCAGCAGGCCGAAGCCAAAGCGCCCTGCATCGTCTTCATTGACGAGCTGGATGCGCTCGGGAAAACGCGCGTCCAAAGCCCGATCGGCGGCCACGAAGAACGCGAGCAGACGCTGAACCAGCTGCTTGCCGAGATGGACGGCTTCGATTCGCGCAAAGGCGTGATCATCATGGGCGCGACCAATCGGCCCGAGGTACTCGATCCGGCGCTGCTCCGCCCCGGCCGGTTCGATCGTCAGGTCCTGGTCGACAAGCCGGACGTGAAAGGGCGCGAAGCGATCCTCCGCATTCATGCGAAGGGCGTGAAGGTCGCCCCGAATGTCGACCTGAAGATCGTCGCCGCGCGGACGGCCGGTTTCGCGGGCGCCGATCTGGCCAATCTGGTCAACGAAGCGGCGCTGCTCGCGGCGCGCAACGACAAGACAACGGTCGACATGAAAGACTTCGAGTCAGCCATCGATCGCCTCATAGCGGGGCTCGAGAAAAGACGGGTCATGAGCACGAAGGATCGCGAGATCGTCGCGTATCACGAATCGGGCCACGCGATCGTGGCCACCGTGATGCCGGGGCTCGATCCCGTGCACAAGATCTCCATCGTGCAGCGGGGGTTCGGCGCGCTCGGCTACACCATGCAGTTGCCGCTCGAAGATCGGTATTTGATGACGCGCGGCGATCTCCTGAGCCAGCTCGCCGTGCTGCTGGGCGGGCGCACCGCCGAAGAGATCGCCCTCGGCGAGATCTCGACCGGGGCGCAGAACGATTTGCAGCGCGCGACCGACATCGCGCGCGCCATGGTCACCGAATTCGGCATGAGCGACGCCCTCGGCGCGATCAACTACGACGGCAACAAACGAGCGCGCTTCCTCGACCTTCCGCTGCCCCAGGAGCGAGGGCTCTACGGCGAGGAAACGGCCCAGCGGATCGACGCGGAAATCGGGCGCATTCTCACCGACGCGCACAACACCGCGCGCCGCATCCTCAGCGAGAGCCGAGACAAGCTCGAAACCGTCGCGCGCAGACTGCTGGAGGTCGAAGTCATGGAAGGCGCGGAGTTGCGCAGCCTCCTGGGCGTCGTACCCGCAGCCTCTCCCGGCGCCGCACCTCCTCCGTCTTCCTGAGCCCCCGCGTCGTGCGGTTTGGCGTTATAGTCTGCCGATGAGCCGCTCTGCCGCCATTCTTGCCGCTTCCCTGACGCTGGCGTCCGCAGCAGCCGTTCCCGTCGACGCGCCCCACGAGCACGCGGCACACTTCGTCGCCCACAGCGTCGCCACCGGGCTGCGCGGCGGCTACATGGTCGCCATCGCCGACTTGAACAAGGACGGCAAGCCCGATCTGCTCGCCGTGGCCTCGCAGCTGCGCGACCTGATGTGGTACGAGAATCCGACGTGGACGCCGCACGTGATCGCGAGCGGATTTGCCGGGATGATCAACGCGGCGGCGGCTGACACGGACGGCGACGGCATTCCTGAGATCGCGCTGGCCCACGGCTTCTCGACGAATCCGGCCACGAGCACCGGGGTAATTACGATCCTCACGCACCTGGGTGATCCGACCAACCCGTGGATCGCGAAAGAGATCGATCGCCTCACGACGGCGCATCGCATCCGCTGGGCGGACATCGACGGCAGCGGACATCCGGTGCTCGTGGTTGCGCCGCTGGTCGGCGCCGACGCCAGGGCGCCGGACTATCACGGCGAGACACCGCTGGTGTTCTACCGGCCGGGCGCCTGGAAGCGCGAGCCGATCGCGGTCACCGACGGGCTCATCCACGGCATTCTCGTCTCCGACTGGAACCGGCGCGGCCGCGACGCCGTTATCACGGCAGGATTCGCGGGGGTGCACCTTGACGAGTACACCAACGGCGCTTGGCAACGCCGCGAGATCACGAAAGGCGATCCAGCTCCGTGGCCGAAGAGCGGCGCGAGCGACATTGCCATCGTCCGGCTCGGGGTACAGCGGTTGTTCGCGACGATCGAGCCGTGGCACGGCAACGAAATCGTGGTCTACCGCATGGAGCAAGGCGCATGGGCGCGGCACGTGATCGACACGGAGCCGACCGACGCTCACACGATCGTCACCGCCGACGTCGACGGCCGCGGCCGGGACGTCATCATCGTCGGGCAGCGGCAAGGCCAGCGCAGCGTGTATCTCTATTCACCACGCGACGACAACGGCCTCGAATGGGACAAGGAGGTTCTCGACGCGGGCACGATGGCGGCCTCGGGCTGCGCGGTGGGCGACCTGAACGGCGACAAGCGGGTGGACGTGACGTGCATCGACGGCGCAAACCTGAAATGGTACGAGAACGTCGCGAAATGATGACGCGTCACATCGTCGCGCTTTCGGCGATCGCCCCCGTCGTGATGGTCACGCTGCTGGCGCGCGTGCCGGCGCAGACGACACCGGTCACCGCGTTCACCGGCGCGCGGGTCATCGACGGCACCGCCGGCGCCCCCGTCGACAATGCGACGATCGTCGTCCGTGACGGCCGCATCGTCGCCATCGGTCCGGCGGCGAGCGTGACGATTCCCGCCGGCGCAAACCGACTCTCGCTCGCGGGCAAGACCATCATCCCCGGATTGATCAACTCGCACGGGCACGTCGGGGACACAGCCGGGCTCGACGCCGATCGGTATTCCGCCGAGAACATCATGCGCGACCTTCGCACGTACGCCGCGTACGGCGTCACGAGCGTCGTGAGCCTCGGCGGCGATCGACAGCCAAGCTTCGCGGCACGTGACGGCCAGCGGACGCCCGCGCTCGATCGATCGCGCATCTGGGTCGCCGGCCCCGTGCTCGAGCCGGGCTCGCCGGAAGAAGCGCGGAAGCTCGTGGGCGACGATGCGGCGATGAAAGTCGACGTTGTGAAGATCCGGGTGGACGACAACCTGGGTACGGCGAAGAAGATGGCACCCGAGATTTACCGCGCGGTCATCGACGAGGCGCACAAGCGCGGACTGCGGGTCGCCGTGCACGTCTTCTATCTCGCCGACGCGAAGGCGGTCCTGGACGCCCGTGCTGATTTCATCGCCCATAGCATCCGGGATGCCGACGTGGACGCGCCGCTGATTGCCGCCCTGCAGGCGCGCGGCGTGTGCGTCTCGCCCACGTTGATGCGCGAGGTATCGACGTTCGTCTACGAATCGACCCCTTCGTTCTTCTTCGATCCGCTCTTCCTCGCTCACGCCGACGCCGCCGCGGTCACCGCGCTCAAGGACCCGGCACGGCAGGCCGCCATGCGCGCGAGCCAGTCAGCCCAGCGGTACAAGGCGGCGCTCGCGGTCGCGAGTCGCAATTTGAAGAGGCTGTCGGACGCAGGCGTCACCATTGCGATGGGAACGGATACCGGGCCGCCCGCCCGGTTTCAAGGCTACTTCGAGCTGATGGAGCTGGAACTGATGGCGAAGGCCGGCCTCACGCCGCCCCAGGTGCTCGCGGCCGCGACGCGCGACGCGGCCCGCTGCATGAAGATCGACGATGAAGTCGGCACGCTGCAGCCGGGCAAGTGGGCGGACTTCGTCGCGCTCAACGCGGATCCGCTCGCCGACATCGGCAACGTGAAGAAGATCGATTCAGTGTGGATTGCGGGGAACAGAGTCGCCCGCTGAATCGGGTAATTGGATAATCGCTTGCTGCGATCCGGCTTCATCGGTCGCTGTGTTCAGGCCCGGATTATTCATGAATGGCGACACGATTCGGCGCATTCGCTTCGAACACCGAATTCCGCAGCCCGGAAAAACGCGGCTTCGACTCGCTGTCCTGCCGGCGGCGCGGCGGTCAGGGTCGTTGCGGCATTCGCGCACTGAAGAGCAGCGCTTTCGGCAACGTCCACCGTTCGTGCCGTAGCCTCGAGACCGCCGCGGAAGACTCGCTTCGCCGCATTTTTCGTGCGACCGCGACGGCCTGCTCCAACGGTGTTCTGCGCGAACGCCCCGAATCGGTTCATCCATTAGTGAAGAATCCATATCAGCGCCAGCGTCCGTGCGCAACCGCGCAGATCTGGAGTGTGGCGGAAGGTTCTTCGCGATCACCTCCGCGCGCAACATGCCGGCGGCGGAGTGAATTCGCGCTAGAATTCCTGCCGATTCCCTGGTGTACGACGATGAGCGGCAGTACCGCGAGGTGGTGGTTGCGCCCGAGCTTCGCGGCCGACTAATGGTTATGCGGACCCAAGACAAAGACGCACCGACGGCAAAGCAATGAATCCCCACCTTGCCAGTCTTGCGGAGCTTGCTGGGCTTGGGGACCAAACCGACGGCGTGTTTCACACAGAGCGGCGGAGGCCAATATTGGTCACATGCCTCATGACCAGCGCTTGCAGCCGGCGGCCGGTGTGATCATGAGCCGCCGCGGCTGAAACCTGACATTGGACAGCGCGAGTCGACAGGCCTCTGGTGCACACGTGGCTTTCGATGTTGCCTGCCGTATAGTGTTATCATATACACGTCATGGGCCTCCTCGACGAGTTCATGGCAGGGCTGGAGGGCTTCGAGTGGGACGCGGGGAACTCGGAGAAGAACTGGCTCCGCCATGAGGTCCGCCAGACTGAGGCCGAACAGGCTCTCCTGAATCGGCCCCTCGTGCTCGCCGTGGCGCTCAAGCACGTTGTGAAGGAGGCGCGGTTTCAGGCATTCGGACGAACGGATGCCGCTCGGCAACTCGCCGTCGTATTTACCGTCCGATCCAACCGCGTTCGCGTGATATCGGCTCGGCCCCTGAGCCGTGCAGAACGGAGGGTTTATGCCCAAGCAGAAGCGCGGCCTGAAGCCGATTCCTGAGTTTCGGTCCGAGGCCGCAGAACGCCGGTTCTGGGAGACGCACGATTCGACTCAATATGTCGATTGGTCGAAGGCGGAGTTCGTCCGGTTTCCGAATCTCAAGCCGTCGACGGAGACCATCTCACTGCGATTGCCGGCGCCGTTGCTCAACGATCTGAAAGCCTTGGCCAATAAGCGGGACGTGCCGTATCAGTCGCTGCTCAAAGTGTACGTGGCGGATCGCGTCGCGGCTGAATGGGGAG
>JAHFUI010000250.1 GCA_023265175.1 Acidobacteriota bacterium | reverse complement strand
TCTGTGTTTCTCCGGTCCTTTTGACCTACGGACTGCGTAGGCATCAGGCCGACGACGAAACGGCGCTACATCAAGACGTTGGTAGCTCGTGGCGGATTCGAACCGCCGACCAACGGATTAAGACGATAGGAAGTATTAGCGGGGTCTCGAAGTTGACGGAACCCGTTCTCGGACCCTCGGCCCTCCCGACAGACCCTCAGCCAGCCCGACAGCCCGCTTCGCTTTCCAAGCGTGCTCGATCGACCACTCCGACATCTCTCCGTTTAGAATCAAGCACTTGCGGACGGCCAGGAACAGTGTAACGCAAAACCCTCCTTCAATTCCCAGCGTTCTTCCATCAGGCTTGGAATCAGCAGCTTACAAGACACACATCAACAGTTGATCGCGCGAATCGTGTAAGACCCGGTTTCCGCCGCCAATGAGGCCGGAGAGGGTTACAAGGCCGGCATCGGGACGACTGCGATCGGCGGGAAGTTCGACTTCTATGGCGACGAGCGCCGCGGCATTTCCGTCGCGGTGTATCCACAGCTCGAATTCGCGCCGGCGCACGGGGCCGAGAAGGGACTCTCGGAGGCCGGCCAGACCATCGTGCTGCCGCTCCTCGTCGCGCGCGAGTTTCACGCGTTCACGTTCGTGTTCAACGGCGAGCTCGAAAAACCGTTGCACGATCCATCGCGGGAGCTCGCATCCGGATTCGGCTTCGCGTTCGGCCGGTCGTTCACGCGGAAGGTCGCCGCGATGATCGAGCTGCGCACCGAATCGAGCATCGACTTCCAGCGAGATCGGCTCGTGCTGGTGAACGCCGGCATCATCGACGGCGTGCGCAACGTCGTCGTGTACGCGAACATCGGCCATTCGGTGTTCTCCGACGACGGAGGGCATTTCTACGCCGGCGGCGGCTTCAAGGTCGTGATCGGCCGGTAGCCGGGCGTGCTACCCTCGACAGCCGTGGGCCGCGACATCAGGCTCGCGCTCAGGCGGCTCGGCGCGACGCCTCTCTTCACAACCTTCGCGATTCTCTCGCTCGCGGTCGGCGTCGCGATCACGACAGCCGTGTATTCGATCGTCGATGCGGTGTTCCTGCGCGGCCTCGGCATCCACGAGCCCGATCGCGTCGCCGTCATCGTCACCCCGTACAGCGGACGGCTGCTGACCGGCACGGTGTCGGAGCCGGACTTCCGCGATGTGCAGACCGCCCAGACGTCGTTCTCCCACGTCGCCGCGTCCGCCACGTTCGTTCGCCGCCTTGCCCTGCCGTCCGTGACGGAGATGGTCATCGGCGAGTCGGTGAGCGGATCGTACTTCGCCACGCTCGGCGTGGGCGCCAAGCTCGGACGCACGATTCAGCCGAGCGACGATGCCGGCGGCGGACGTGTGGTGATGCTGAGCGATACGCTGTGGCGACGGCGGTTCGCGTCCGATCCGCGGATCGTCGGCGCCACCGTGGCGATCTCCGGAGAACCCTTCGAGATTATCGGCGTGGCGCCGGCCTCGTTCAGCGGTCCTCGCGGATGGCTGGTGGGCACGCAGTTCTGGATTCCACTCGGTACCGAGTCACGGTTGAAGGAGTCCCCCCGGACGGCGGCGCCGCGCGCCACAGCACGAGACGATCGACGGCTCACCGTCTTTGGCCGCCTCGCAACGGAGGTGACGATCGCCGCGGCATCGGCGGAAATGCAGACCATCGCCGAGCGGCTCGACGAGTTTTTTCCGCCGCGATTCCGTGGCAAGGGCGTCGGCGCCACGGATCGCCCGTGGCGCGCAAAGACCATGGCGGCGATCTCCGACGACGAGGACTCCGCCGTGCGCCGGTTCGGGATGACGCTCGTGGCGCTCGTCGGGTTGGTGCTGGTCGTCGCCTGCACGAACCTCGGCAACCTCGTGCTCGCCCGCGGAAGTACACGGCTGCGCGAGCTCGCCGTGCGGCGCGCCCTCGGCGCATCGAGGTGGCGGCTCGTGCGCGAACAGTGTCTCGAGAGCGTGATGCTGGCGGCCGGCGGCGCATTCGCGTCCTACGTCATGTTCGAGCTGTTGCGCGTCGTGATGGACACCGAGTTCAGCCTCGCCATGCCTTTCGGCGGCCGTACCACGCTGTCGTTTCATCCCGCGCTGAACGTGCCGGCGCTGACGATCGCGGTCTCGTCGCTCCTCATCGCGCTCGTCGTCTTCGGCCTCGAGCCGGCGATTCAGCTGACGCGCACGCTCGACGTTCGCGGCGCGCTCGCCGGCGGATCGGCCGCCGGACCGCAGCGCGGCCGGCGCCAGCGGCTTCTCCTGCGGTGGCAGGTCGCCATCGCGGCCGGGTTCTTCATCATCGCCACCATGTTCGTGAAGTACTCGATCGCGGAGGCGCGCCATGATTCCGGCATCGACCTGGATCGAATCGGCGTCGCCGTTCTCAATTTCGACACGCCGGAGTGGAACGAGCCTCGCGCACGGCGCATCTTCGACCGGGTACTCGACGAGCTGCGGCGCCATCCGTCGGTCGAGGCGGCCTCACTGTCGAGTGGATTGCCCTTCGGCGTGCCGAGTACGCTGCGTCTGTCCATCTCACCACTGGAACAGACGAGCGCCGCGCGAATGGACCCGCAGGTGGTGACGACGATCGCCGGGGCCCCCTCGATGTTCCGAACGCTGGGGGTGGAGATCCTTCGTGGACGCGGTTTCGACGATCGCGACGGGCCGGCCGCGCCACGCGTCGTGGTCCTGAGCGAATTCACGGCACGGCAGATGTTCGGTACCGCCGACGTCGTCGGGCGGGAGATGGCGGTCGGCCAGACGCGGTCCACGACGGCCACGATCGTCGGCGTTGCCGCCGATACGGACGTGGGCAGTATCTTCGCGGATCCGCGGCCACTGGCCTACGTGCCGCTGACGCAGCACTACCAGCCGCTCATCACGGTCGTCGCGCGGGCATCCGGATCGGTGACGAATGCGGTGGGCGCGATGCGCGAGGCCATCCGGCGTGCCGATCCGGACGTGGCGGTCGACACCATCGGGACGGGACGATCGGTGCTCGCCGGACCGTTTCAGGTCCTGCGCGGGCTCGGCATGACGGCGATCGGCCTCGGCGCGATCACGCTGCTTCTCGCCATGGCGGGCCTCTACGGCATCCAGTCGCATATCATTGCAAACCGCACGCGGGAGATCGGCGTGCGGATGTCGTTGGGGGCCACCGCCGGACAGATCAAGCGCATGGTGCTCGTGGACGGCTATCGTCCTGTCCTCGACGGGCTCATCTTCGGGTTGTCGATTGGCCTCGTCGGCCGGGCGATCGCGCGCGCGTATCTCGAGCTGGACGTCGCCATCGTCGATCCGTGGATGCTGGTGGTGACGCCGATTCCGTTGATCTGTGCCGCGTTCTTTGCCTGCTACTTGCCGGCCCGCAGGGCCGCGGCGGTCGATCCCAACGTAGCGCTCCGCAGCGAATAGCCACGCCGGTAGTTTTCTGCCGTTCGTTTCCTATGAAAACTTACAGCAGACACGACTTTACCCGAGAGGAACGCGCGGCGAGAGCCAAGGTTGCGATCAGCGCGGCGTTTGAGAGCAAAGAGCAAGCCTTTCTCGACTTCGTGCTCTCTCACTACGTCCGTGTTGGCGTGCAGGAACTCGACCAAGAGAAACTGACCCCATTGTTGCGGTTGAAATACAACAACTCAATTGCCGACGCGGTGGCTGACCTGGGCAAGCCTGAGGACATTGGACGAGTCTTCATCGGCTTCCAGAAATATCTGTATCAGCAAGAAGCGCGTTCGGCCGGAACACCGTTGAACCGATAGTTCGATTAGTCGTCGCCGTCTGGGCCGAACGCTCGTTGCCCATGGCAGATCTCAAAGGAGGGCCGAAAACGACCTAGCCCCGCTTTTTGTCGCGCGCGGATAGGCGCTGGAGGGCGACGGTGGGCGAGATCACCGTGTCGGTCGTCGGGTCCAAAAATCCAAACTGGTTCGACACGCATCAGATCCCCAAGAACGCCGCATACGCGATTCCCGACGAGGCTGCCACCCGGCTAATGACGGCTTCTCTGGACGTAACCGACCCAACTGCCGCGACGAGAGTCGTCTCTGACGCTGTCGATCACTTTGGTCGAATCGATGTCCTCGTCAACAACGCGGGCTACGGTCTCATCACTGCGTTTGAGGAAATGTCGCCTGAACAAATCCACCAGCAATTCGCAACCAACGTATACGGCGTGATGAACGTCACTCGCGCCGTGTTGCCAGTCATGCGACGCCAGCGCAGCGGGCACTTGTTCACGATCGCTTCGATGGGCGGCTACCTCGGTGGATCACGCGGGACAGCGTACGCCGCGTCCAAGTTTGCGGTGGCCGGCTTCACAGAGTCGCTCGCCCTCGAACTCGAGGAGTTCGGCATCACCGCGACAATTGTCGGACCCGGATACTTCCGCACCGATTTTCTAGACAAGTCCTCGGCGATTCTCGAACCGGCGACGCTCATCGAGGACTATCGCGCCTCAAATGCTGCGTTTCGCGCCGCCACGGAGACCGCCAACCATGCCCAACAAGGCGATCCGAACGCTCTCGGCCGCCTGCTTGTTGAAATCGCAGCGGAGAGAAAACCGCCACTTCACCTGCCGGTCGGCGCCGACGCCGTCCAGCTTGTCGAGCAGCATCACAACTCCGTGCTGAACGATATCAAGGCCTGGCGCGCCAAGAGCAGCAACACGGCTTTCAACGCCGGTTAGTGTTCGTGCGTAGGCTTTACCACGTGCAGGACCGGTGGAGACACCGGGTCCTGCCACGACGGGCGGAAGCAACTGAAACTGAAAACTGTGTAGAAACTGTGTAAGGTGAGGGCAAGACTGGCGAGAAATACCGACGTTTACGGAGTCACATCGGGGCGCATTTCGCGAAGCTAAATCGTTGCTCCGTCTACGACAAGAGGTGTTTCAGTATCGCTTGGCGAGAGTCACCACAATCGTTTTCCAAGCGTGCTCCTTCAACCACTCGGACATCTGATTAGCGTCCAGACCGTCCGCGCGCGCTCGGATCGCCGGTCGGCGCCGGCGCATGATCGATCGAGGCGGGTGGACCGAGGATCTCGGTGAAGATCGGCCTGAGGCCGTCGGCCCAGACCTGATACCCCTTCAACGTCGGATGGAGCTTGTTGCGCTCGTTCATCATCCCGTCGAAGAGACGGCCATCCGTGTCGGCCAGCTTCTCGTTGACGTTCAGATAGCGGACCTTCCGGCCGTCAGCCCACGTCGCCATCGTCGCGTTGATCCGATCGATCTCCGGCATGACCGCCATGTTGTCGTTGCGCGGAAAGATCGCCGTCAACACGATCGTCGCCTCTGGTGCCTTCCGGCGACAGAGATCGAGGATGGCTTTGAGGCCGCGTGTGATATCGGCGATCTTCTCGTCGTCGCCTGGCCGCGCGCCGACGTTATTGGTGCCGGCGAGCAGGACGATGATCTTTGGATGGACGCCGTCGAGCTCGCCGTTCTCGAGCCGCCACA
>JAHFUI010000249.1 GCA_023265175.1 Acidobacteriota bacterium | reverse complement strand
TCCTGTTGCCGCCATGCACGTCAGAGATCTCTTCGATTTGTCGGGCAAGGTCGCGCTCGTCACCGGCGGATCGCGCGGGCTTGGCCTCGAGATCGCCAGCGGCCTCGGCGAGGCTGGCGCCGCCGTGGCGATTACGGCGCGTCGCGAGAGTTGGCTGACGTCGGCCGAGCACGAGCTCAAGGGTCAGCACATCGAGTGTTTCGCGGCGATCTGCGACATCTCCCAGCCCGATCAGGTCACCGCCACGCTCGCGAGCGTGCTCGCGCGATTCGGCCAAGTCGACATCCTCGTGAACAACGCCGGCATCAGTTGGGCCGAGCCCGCCGAGACGATGGCACTCGAGAAGTGGCGCAGCGTGATGGAGACCAACGCCACCGGTTGTTTTCTGATGTCGCAGGCGGCGGGTGGCGAAATGATCCGCGCGGGCCGCGGCGGCGTCGTCATCAACATCGCGTCGATCGCCGGACTGGCCGGAACATCGGCCGATCTGCTGGACACGATCGGCTACTCGGCCAGCAAAGGCGCGATCATCAGCCTGACGCGGGACCTCGCGGTGAAGTGGGCGCGGCACGGCATTCGCGTCAACGCGATCGCGCCGGGATTCTTTGACACGAGGTTGACCACCGATTTTCTGGAGCGCAGCCGTCCTCACCTCGAACGATCGACGCCGATGGGTCGAATCGGCCGCGCCGGAGAATTAAAGGGCGTCGCAGTCTTTCTCGCGTCGGCGGCGTCCGCTTTCGTCACCGGCCAGGTGCTCGCCGTCGACGGCGGAGCGACGGCGTGGTGCCTCGCATAGAATGAACGCGCCCATGACTTCACAACAACTGCCGCGCGTCGGATGGATCGGAACTGGTGTCATGGGCGGATCGATGTGCGGGCACGTGCTCGCCAACGGCTATCCGGTCCTCGTCTACACGCGGACCAAAGCGAAGGCGGACGCGCTCCTCCAGCGCGGGGCGACATGGGTCGATTCTCCGCGAGCGATCAGCGAACAGTCGGACATCGTGTTCACGATTGTCGGCTTCCCCGCCGACGTCCGTCAGGTGTACTTCGACGCCGACGGCCTGCTCCGAACGGCGCGAGCCGGGCAGATTTTCGTCGACATGACGACAACCGAGCCGACGCTTGCCAGGCAGATCTACGAGACCGCTCGTGCGAAGGGCGCCGCCGGTGTCGACGCGCCGGTTTCCGGCGGAGACGTCGGCGCCAGACATGCGACGCTGTCGATCATGATCGGCGGCGACAAGCCGGCGGTCGACGCCCTGATGCCGCTGTTCGAGACCATGGGCAAGCGGATCGTGCATCAGGGTGGGCCTGGCGCCGGCCAGCACACCAAGATGTGCAATCAGATCATGATCGCCGGCACGATGGTCGGGATGTGTGAGGCGCTGTTATACGGCCACAAAGCCGGGTTGGCGCTGGAGACCATGGTCGAAACCATCCGGGGCGGCGCCGCCGGCTGCTGGTCGCTCGACAACTACGCGCCGCGCATCCTCAAACGCGACTTCGCTCCCGGCTTCCTCGTCGAGCACTTCATCAAGGACATGGGGATCGCGCTGGCGGAAGCCGACCGGATGGGCATTGCCCTGCCGGGACTCGCGCTCGTCCACCAGCTCTACACCATCGTGCGCGCCCAGGGCCACGGCCGGCGTGGCACCCACGCGCTCATGCTGGCGTTGGAAGAGATGTCGAAGACTGGACCGGTCGGCGCTCAGCGCTAGACGTCTGCCGTCACGTGATCGCGCGATTCGATTCAATCTACAATCTCAAATCTATAATCTCCGAGCATCCATATGACTGTTGCGAAGCCGGTCTCCATCAAGGTCGTCGCGCTGGCGAGCCTGGTGGGCACGACGATCGAGTGGTACGACTTCTTCCTGTACGGGACGGCGGCGGCGCTGGTCCTCAACAAACTGTTCTTCCCGACCTTCGATCCGCTCACGGGCACGCTCGCATCGCTCGCCACGTCGGCGGTCGGCTTTGTCGCGCGGCCCATTGGCGGCATCGTGATCGGCCACTACGGCGACAAGATCGGCCGCAAGTCGATGCTCGTGCTCACGCTCGTCATCATGGGCGTGGCGACGTTCGGCATCGGCTGCCTTCCCACCTACGCCCAAATCGGCCCGTGGGCCGCGGTGCTCCTCGTCATCTTGAGGCTCGCGCAAGGCTTTGGCGTAGGCGGCGAGTGGGGCGGCGCGGTGCTGATGGCGGTCGAACATGCGCCGGCGGGCAAGCGCGGCTTCTACGGCAGCTGGCCGCAGATCGGCGTCCCGGCCGGTCTCCTGTTGTCGACGATCGTCTTCTTCCCATTCTCGCGGATGCCGCAGGAAGATTTTCTCGCCTGGGGCTGGCGGGTGCCGTTTCTGATCAGCATCGCGCTCGTCGTCGTCGGGTTCGTGATTCGAACGCGTATCCTCGAAACACCTGCGTTCGCGCGCGTGAAAGAGACGCGGCAGGAAGCGCGGCAACCGATCATCGAGGTGCTGCGGCGGTATCCGAAGGAGGTGCTGCTGGCCATGGGCGCCCGCCTTGCCGAAAACGGGGCGTTCTATTTGTATACGGTGTTCGTGCTGGTGTACGCCACGCAGCACGTTCACATGGATCGCAACATCGTGCTCACCGCCCTCATCATTGCGGCGGGTGTCGAGCTGGCGGCGATCCCGTTCTACGGCGCGTTGTCGGATCGGATCGGCCGGCGGCCTGTCTATCTGTTCGGCGCGGTGTCCACCGCGGTCCTCGCGTATCCGATCTTCCGGCTATTGGACACCGGATCTACACCGCTCGTCCGGCTCGCGCTCTTTCTGGGCCTCATCCTCGGCCACGCGGCGATGTACGCGCCACAGGGCGCGTTCTTCTCGGAGCTGTTCGGCACGCGCGTGCGCTACAGCGGCGCGTCGCTCGGCGTGCAGCTGTCATCGGTCCTCGCGGGAGGGCTCTCCCCCATCATCGCGACGAGGCTGTTGCAGGACGGCTACGGCCGCGGCGCGCTCTCGCTGTATCTGATCGGCATGGCGCTCATCACCATCGTCGCCGTGATCCTGGCGACCGAGACGATGAGCCACGACATCGAACGGGTGTGAACACTCAGGGGACCTGATGGAAACGATGAAAGCGGCGGTTCTGGAACGTGCGCCCGGCGGGCTGCACATCGAGGAGATTCCGATTCCGGAACCGCGCGAAGGCGAAGTGCTCGTCAAGGTGATCGCGTGCGGCGTGTGCCACACCGATCTGCACGTGATCAAAGCGGAGGTCGCGTTTCCGACACCCGCGGTGCTCGGCCACGAAATCTCGGGAACCATCGCCGCGCTCGGTCCCGGCGTCGCCGGTCCCGCGCCGGGAACGGCCATCGCCTGCGCGTTCATCATGCCGTGCGGCCGCTGCCGGCTGTGCGCCATAGGGCGCGACGATCTGTGCGACAACTTTTTCGCGATGAACCGCCTGCGTGGCACGCTGTACGACGGCACGACGCGGCTGCGCCGCCAAGATGGCACCCCGCTCGCCATGTACTCGATGGCCGGACTCGCCGAGTACGCCGTCGTGCCGGCGACCGACGTCTTCCCGCTTCCCTCCAGCCTGCCGCTCGCTGAATCGTCGGTGTTGGGATGCGCCGTGTTCACGGCGTTCGGCGCCGTTCGCCACGCAGCCGATCTCCGCGGAGGCGAACGCATGGCGGTCGTCGCTGCCGGCGGCGTGGGGCTCAACATCATTCAGATTGCCGCCGCGTTCGGCGCGTCACAGATCATTGCGATCGACGTCCGCGACGACAAGCTCGAGATCGCCAGGCGCGTGGGCGCGACCGACGTCGTCAATTCGACCGGCGCGAACGCGACCGAACGCGTGCGCGAGCTGACGGACGGACGAGGCGTCGATGTGGCGTTCGAAGCGCTCGGCCGGCCCGAAACCTTTACCCAGGCGCTCGAGATCATCGGCGACGGCGGCCGGATGGTCGCGGTGGGGATCGCGCCAGGCAAGACCGCGGCGCCCGTCGAGATCACGCGGCTGGTTCGCCGCGGCCTGCGGATCATCGGCTCATACGGCGCGCGCACGCGTGCGGACATGCCGGAAATCATCCGGCTGGCGGCGGGCGGCACGTTCCGGCCGGATACCATCGTGACGAAGCGCTTTCCGCTGGCCGACGCGGACGCCGCGTACCAGGCGCTCGCGCGGGGAGAAATCATCGGCCGCGCCATCGTCGTACCATGAAAAAAGGGGTGACCACCATGGAATCCCGCAGGTTGGGTTCGCAGGGCCTCGTCGTCTCGGCGCTCGGGCTGGGATGCATGGGGATGTCCGAGTTCTACGCGCCGAAAGACGACGCGGAGTCGGCGGCGACGATCCGCCGCGCGCTGGATCTGGGCATCACGCTCGTCGATACGGCTGACATGTACGGGCCGTTCAAGAACGAGCGGCTGGTGGGCGACGCCGTGCGCGACCGGCGCGCGCAGATCGTCATCGCGACGAAGTTCGGTCAGAAGCGCGCCGAAGACGGCAAGTTCCTCGGCATCGACGGCACGCCCGAGTACGTGCGCAGCGCCTGCGACGCGTCATTGGCGCGGCTTGGCGTCGACGTCATCGATCTCTACTACCAGCACCGGGTCGATCCCAACGTGCCGATCGAGGAAACCGTCGGCGCCATGGGCGATCTGGTGCGCTCCGGCAAGGTGCGCTTCATCGGCTTGTCGGAGGCGTCGGCCGCCACGATCCGGCGCGCGCACAAGGTGCATCCGATCACGGCCGTTCAGAGCGAGTACTCCCTGTGGACGCGCGACCCCGAGGACGAGGTCCTGGCGGCGTGCGCCGGGCTCGGCATCGGGTTCGTGGCGTACAGTCCGCTCGGGCGCGGGTTCCTGACCGGCCGATTCAAACAGACGACCGATATCGAGCCGGGCGACAGGCGGCACGACCATCCGCGGTTTCACGAGGAGAACTTCAACTTTAACCTCGCCATCGTCAAACGCCTGGAGCCGATCGCGGCGGCGAAAGGGTGCACGCTGGCGCAGCTCTCGTTGGCCTGGGTCCTCTCGCGCAGCAAATCGATTGTGCCGATTTTCGGCGCCAAGCACGTCCACTACGTCGAGGAGAACATCCGCGCCCTCGACGTGACGCTCGCTGACGAAGATCTCAAGAACCTGGATGACGCCGCGCCGAAAGGCGCGACCGCGGGCCTGCGCTATCCGGCGAAGACGATCGGAAATGTGAATCGGTAGCCGCTCTCACCCGTCGTTAATTAATCCATCCTCGAGGCTCCACGGTTCGTAACTTCTGCGGCCGAGAGAGAAGATTCTCCACTCGATCCACTGCCGCTTCGTCGCAGAAGCAGCCACGCCAGACGACGATGGCCGAGAATCCCTCGATTTCTTCGTCGTGGCCGAGTGGCACGCGGTTGGCTGGGGAGCCTCGCATGTCACACCTGTCCAATCCTCAACAGACACCGAACGTCGTCTCGTTTCCAGAAGGTGGATCGCGGCCGAAGCTCCTCGATCGGGTGCGGCATGCGATTCGG